>JABXHV010000199.1 GCA_013373445.1 Paracoccaceae bacterium
CCAGCGGCTCGCCCTCGAACTGTAAAAGGTTTTGGTCTTTTTGAAGAACGCTAGTCTCAAGGCCTCCATACTCTTGAAATGTTTCGGCTATATCGTGCCTTTCCAGACCACGAAAAGTTCGACTTTTTATGCGATATCTTTTGTCCCCGAATACGAGCCAAGCACAAGCTGTCCTGAATTAGGCGCTTTTCAAATTTGGTTCGACCAGTTCTACCTTATGAGGTGAGTAATGTTTCCCAAGCCGCAGGCCGCTCTTCAGCCCAACACCTATGACTATGAATCTCTGCCGATGGTGAAATCGACGGGGTTCCGCGAATATGATGCACGTTGGCTCTTTGAAAAAGAGATCAACCTGATGGGCATGCAGGCTCTCGGCATGGGAATTGGGACGCTGATTCATGAGCGTGGTGTAAGGCCGGACATCGTTGTCGGACACGATTTCCGCAGCTACTCTTCCGCGATCAAGATGGCCGTGATCAACGGTATTCTGGCGGCTGGTGTGAATGTGCATGACATTGGTCTGGCGCTATCGCCAATGGCTTATTTCGCTCAGTTCGCGCTCGACGTTCCCGCCGTCGCGATGATCACTGCATCTCATAACGACAATGGCTGGACAGGGGTCAAAATGGGCATAGACCGTCCCTTGACCTTCGGTCCGGATGAGATGGGGCGTCTGAAAGAGATTGTCTTGAACGGCGAGTTCAAGACCCGCAGCGGTGGCAACTATGAGTTCGTGGAAAACTTCGCGGACCTGTACATCAAGGACCTGACTGAGCGTTCGAAGCTGAAACGGCCGATCAAGGTGGTTGCAGCTTGTGGTAACGGCACCGCGGGCGCCTTTGCACCGCGCATTCTGCAGGCGCTTGGAGCCGACGTCATTCCACTGGATGCTGAACTAGATCATTCTTTCCCGCGCTACAATCCGAACCCTGAAGACATGAAAATGTTGCACGCTCTTCGCGACAAGGTTCTGGAGACCGGCGCGGAAGTGGGGCTCGGCTTTGACGGCGACGGGGATCGTTGTGGTGTAGTCGATAATGAAGGTGAAGAGATCTTCGCTGACAAGGTCGGCGTTATGCTTGCAAGAGACATTTCCTCGCTGCATCCCGGCGCGCAATTTGTGGTCGACGTGAAATCGACAGGACTCTTCAATACAGACCCTGTGCTTCAAGCCAATGGTGCCAAGACCGATTACTATAAAACCGGTCATTCCTACATCAAGCGCCGGGTCCGCGAGTTGAATGCTGTCGTGGGTTTTGAAAAGTCAGGTCACTACTTCTTCAATGCACCGATTGGGCGCGGATATGATGACGGGCTTGTCTCTGCGATTGCCGTTTTGGATATGCTGGATCGCAACCCAGACAAGACCATGGCTGACTTGCGCCGTGATCTGCCAAAGACATGGGGCTCACCAACAATGTCTCCGCATTGTGCAGATGAGATCAAATACCAGGTGGTTGATCGGGTGATTGCGCGCTTTCAGGGTATGGCGGCCAAGGGTGAGCTGATCGCTGACAGCAAGATCACTGATCTTGTGACAGTGAATGGCATTCGCGTCACAACGGAAGACGGAACCTGGGGGTTGGTGCGAGCTTCGTCCAACAAGCCGGAACTGGTCGTTGTTATCGAAAGCCCTGCCTCGGAAGAACGCCTACATGCCATGTTCAAGGCCGTGGACAAAGTCCTTCGTGAAAACCCGGAAGTTGGCGATTACAACCAGACGATTTGATCGTCTGAAATAGCATCAGATCAAGCCAAACACGTGTTGAAGCAATCGTTGATAAAAGCGCTGCTGGCACCAGGGGTCTTGTATTGCCTGGCAACTGCCTTAATGCTCTGCGCTTGGTTCAGTGAAGCTGATGAAGTGAGGAGATTAAGACATGCGTAGTGAATTTGGGTCCTTGCCGGACGGTACAGTCATTGAAGAGGTTGTTCTGAAAAAAGGCGACCTGGAGGCCAGTGTTCTCACCTATGGCGCGATCATTCGGGATCTGAAGTTCAATGGGCAGCGCGTAACGCTCGGCTTTGACGACTTGCAAAGCTATCTGGAGCATTCTCCTTATTTTGGCGCCGTCCCTGGCCGCTGCGCAAACCGCATCACCAATGCCAAGTTCACGCTGGATGGGACAGAGTACAAACTGGGCGCCAATCAGGATGGCAAGCATCAGCTTCATGGTGGTGAAAACGGATTTGGTACGCGCGTCTGGACGATAGAACAGCACGACAAAGCGAGTGTTCTTCTCAAACTGGTTTCTGCTGATGGCGACGAAGGCTATCCGGGCGAAGTGGAGGCGCTTTGCCGCTACACATTGACCGGCACCGGCGCATTGCGTGTGAAGTTTACCGCCACGACCACCAAGCCAACTGTCGTCAATCTGACACAGCACGCATACTTCAATCTCGATGGCAGTCCGACGATCCTCGACCACACTCTCGAGATTGCGGCTGAGACCTTTCTGCCGGTGGATGATGAGCTCTTGCCGTCTGGCGAAATTCGGAAGGTGGAATGGACACCCTATGATTTCCGAGAGGGTCGAAAAATACGCCGCAAATCCGGGGAAGAGGGTGTGATCTTTGATCATAACTTCTGCCTTGCCGATGCACCGCGTGACACCGTTGCCTTTGCTGCTGCGCTGGAGGACAGCAAGGGAGACTTGCGCATGGAAGTTTGGACAACGGAGCCTGGTATTCAGTTCTATGACGGCGGGCAAATGGATATACCGGTGCCGGGACTGGACGGAGCGACTTATGGGCAGCGGTCCGGTTTGTGCCTCGAAACACAGCGCTGGCCGGATAGTATCAACCATGAGAATTTCACTGATGCAGTCTTGCGTCCGGGTGAAACCTATTCCCATGTGACTGAATTCAGGTTTTCCTGAGCACAGGATAGTCAACCAGAGGCGGTGTCATGAAGACGGTCTTCTCAGATGTTCAATTGAAGCATGATCCAAAGCATGACCTTGCCGATGGAGAGTTGAAGGATGCGGTTGAGATACCCGCCCGAGCAAAGATTGTTCTCAAGACAATTGAGCAATCGGGCCTGGGCGAGGTCGTTGAGCCGGAAGAATTTGGATTGCAGCCGGTGCGCCGGGTGCATGGACAAGACTATCTGGACTTCATGGAGAGCTTCTGGGGCCGTTGGACGGATGCGGGTAGAACCGGCTCTGAAGCCTTTCCGTTCGTGTGGCCGGTTCGGACTCTTCGGCATGATGTTGACGTTCAGCACATCGATGCACTTCTCGGAAAGTACTCGATGGATGCGGGGTCGCCACTGGGTGAGTTCACCTTCGAGGCAGCCAAGGCATCTGCAAACACAGCGCTGACGACAGCACAGCTGGTGAAAGAAGGTGCGGACGCCGCGTTTGGTTTGTGTCGACCACCAGGCCATCACTGCGGCCCGGACTTCTTTGGCGGATATTGTTTCATCAACAACGCCGCCGTGGCTGCCCAATGGCTTCGCGATCACGGGGCAGAACGCGTCGCGATCCTTGACGTTGATTACCATCACGGCAATGGAACGCAGTCGATTTTTTACAACAGGTCAGATGTGATGTTCCTGTCGTTGCATGCCGATCCCAAGGATGAGTATCCCTATTTCCTCGGCCATGCAGATGAACTCGGAGAACACGCAGGCAAAGGCTACAACAAGAACTGGCCTTTGCCGTTGGGCACCGGATGGGACGCTTATTCCGAAGCCTTGGACGATGCATGCCGATGGCTTGGTGTGTTTCAGCCCAACTATCTCATCGTGTCGCTGGGCCTGGATTGTTTTGAAAAGGATCCCATCTCGGGCTTCAAGTTTCAAAGCAACGATTTTACAGAGCTTGGCAAAAGGATTGCCAAGCTCAAAATGCCGACGGTGTTCCTGATGGAAGGCGGTTATGCGGTGGATGACCTTGGTGTCAACTGCGTCAACGTTCTCGAGGGGTTCGAAAGCCTACGCCCTTCGGACGAGAACGACAGGTCACACGGGAAGAGCTAGCTTGCGAAGCTCGCTGCGCAGTTGATCCGGGTTTTGGAAGTGAATGGCATGCATGCCTGTAGCACGTGCGCCTATTACGTTCTTTTCAGAATCGTCGATGAAGACGCATTCCGCCGGGGACAAGTTGTTTCTCTTGAAGAGTATCTCGTAGATCTCAGGCGCGGGTTTCAGAACGCGCTCGTCTGCCGACACCACGGTGTCCAGAAACGAATTGCTCAGGAATGGGAAACGTTTCTTTGCCTCGGAAAATTTGTCGGAAGAAAAATTCGTAATTGCATAGAGCGGAACGCCGACTGTCTTGAGCTCCTCAAGTATGTCTACCGAACCTTTAATTGCTCCAGGGACCATGTCGTGCCAGCGAGCTGAATAGGCCTCGATCAGTGCTTTCTTTTCAGGATGCTGTGCAATCAAGATCTCATTGGCTTCAGCCCAGCTTCGACCAAGGTCTTGCTGAAGGTTCCATTCCATGCTGCAGACGTTCGTTAAAAAGTCTGTCCGTTCGGCGGGATCGGGAATAAGCTCCTCGTACAAGTGATTTGGATCCCATTCGATCAGAACATTTCCGACATCGAACACAACAATTGAAACAGCTGACATTGAATTTAATGCTCCAGAGAAAACGTAATCGCCATCTCTCAGGCTCGCAGGCGAGTGAGGCTAAATTGAGTCTTGTCGGTTCGCCGCGGACCGTTCTTCGGATAGCAGTTTTATGGGCTATCTTATTGGCGGTCGTCTTGGCTCCGCGTTTCGGTGAAGCAGCAACGTTTAGACACTTACGATACGGTGTTGTGGTTGGTTCGGATGCAAATCTGCGGAACCGTATTGAACCTGTCAGGGTACTGCTTGAGGACAAACTGGGTGTCCAGGTTGATCTCTATCTCATGGAGGATCTGGGGCAGTTGACCGCAGCGCTGGCTCTTGGAGACGTTGATTTTGGGCGTCTGTCGGCCTCCGCGTTTGCGGCTGCTCAAGTCAAATGTAAATGTTTGATTCCATTGGTTTCTGCCAAAGCAGATCAGCTTTCTGACGACTATTATTCGGTTCTGCTGACACGCGAGAAGGATGGGATTGCATCGATCGCGGAGTTGAAGGGTACGCGGCTGGGCGTGGGGCCGCCGCAATCGATTGCGCTGAAACAGCTGCCATTCGCCAGTTTTCGGAACCAGGGGATCGCACCGGAAACTTTTTTCTCCTCGATCGAGGCTTTTGACCGCCCTACAGACGGGATCAAGGCGCTCGTCTCCGGTCAAGTTGACGCCGCACTTGCCTGGTCATCTCTCGTGGGAAACCCGGATACCGGCTACTCCGCGGGAACCCTAAATGATGTGTTTTTGACTGGCGAAACGGATGAGGGCGAACTCGAAATTGTCTGGAGGTCCGAGCCTATTCCCTACAACGTCTACGGCCTGTCGACATCTGTTCCGCAGGAGGTTGCAGGCAAGCTGCGAGATACTCTGATTGAGCTGCGAGATGCTGATCCAGGCCTTTACGGTGTAATGGAGCCACAATGGTCGGGAGGATTCAGGTCCGGACATGACGTCGTCATAAGACCATTGCTGGAGCTCTACGAGAACAGATGAAAGCCTGGGTCCGTTGTTACGGACCTTGAACTTTATTTGTGACCCGCGGGATCATGTAGGCAACATCTCCCATCGAGATCGAAGCGGCTCGGGGAAATAGGTTCTGTGCCAGTGAAGCAAACATGGGGACATGCGTATAGGACGTTTGCGAGACCACTATTGAAGAATTGGGAACTACCAGGGACTCAGGGATATCAAAGGGTGGTTTGGCGTGTCTTGCCCAACCCATATTACTACCAGAGTTACTCTTGAACCAATCGGTGGTCGGTTTGCCTTTGTCATCGAATGTCACACTCGCAACGATAATCTTTAGGCCGTTGCTGCTGTACGGGTACATGATGTAACTGGAGACTTTCATGATGTCGTTCAGATCAGACGAAGAGACTGATTTTACCTGGGCTACGAGATCCGAAACGGTGCTGGTGACCTGGTCGACCTTGCGGCTGTGATTGAGAGATGTGACTGTCTCAGCCGTTCCGATCAGCAAAATGATCAAGATGGGCGCAAGGAGGGCAAACTCGACCGCGGCAACACCCCGGTGATCCTTGAGCGCAGCAAGCAGTTTGTTGAGTGCGCGACAATAAATCATTGAAATGGCTCACTCTTGAAGACAACGGTACTGCTCAAATTGCGGTACATGTCCGAGGAATCGCCGCTGTCGAACTTGAACATCGATGAGAACATTGGCCAACGGTAGGTCACACGGGTCAGGACAATATCTTCAGCACCCCCAATAAGATAGGTCGACTTGTCTTTATCTGCTTCGGTTGCCGCGTCTTCGTCGTAGAACTCTGGAGGTGTGTTGATTGAGCTGAACGAAGGATAGTTGCGCACGTCCACATAAAGCCGCGACTGGTCGCAAAGGACCGTTGTCAGTTTGTTGCATATGGCGGTCTTGAACTGATCCTTTGACAGGTTTTGGTTTTGCGCCTGACCTGTGCGGATGAGACGAGAAGCTTCCTGCGTCGCATTGTCGAGCAACGAATTGACGAGGAACGCTAATCCGAACTCAATGATGCCGAGAACCAGCATAAAAAACGGCAATGCGACGATGGCGAACTCAATCGCTGTCACGCCGCGTTTGTCTCCCCTATATCGTGCAAAGACGGACTTGCCTGATTTGACTGGTGAACTGGGCATTCCCGATTTCTGCCTCTTGGGTATTTAGCTTACGACGCCAGCTGGTAGCCGTCGGATATCTGCGTTAGTTGCCAGACGCCTGAACAGCGAGGTTGTTGCGTTGTGTTGACTGATCGGCAACTTGGGAGAAGCTTTCCGGGCTGTCACCCAGACGAAGTGTCGATTCACAGTTTGGTGTACATGAGTAGCTTGTACGATCAGTCTTTCGGGTAACCGAAACTGTATTGTCTTCAGGTGCCTGAACGACAATCAGCTCATCAATGATCGGTTCATTTTGTGCATTGAGGATGATGATGTTGGTTGTTCCATAAGCCTTGCCGGTAACCACGACTGTGTTTTTGTCGTGCATAGCGACATCTGCGATAAATGGGTTTCCGACAATCACTGTGCTTGCACCATCTTCAATTCTAAAGACTTTAGCTCGATCAACCATCACATTCACGTCCTCAGCGGAGGCCGGGCCGAACTGCAGAAAGAGCGCTGCGAAGACAACAGCACCCGGAAGGGACATACTGTTTCTGATGGGCATTGAAGCCTCCATTCATTTGAACTGCAATAAACCTACTGCCTTGTTGGTGAACGAAGCCCTAACTTAATGTGATCTGTAAGTGTTTTTGACTGTGTTCTTACATAATTTCGAACTACACGGTTTCTTTAGTAAAGTAATAAATTGTGGCGACAGGATATAAATTTGGAAGTATTTGCTTTATTTTTGATTATATTTACGAAAGATTCGATGTTAATTTGGAAGTTAACTGAAATATTTACGATAAGAGGTAAATATAAAATTTTCCTGTTCGAGTAAATTATTTTTTAACTATAAAATAATGCATACGTTAACTTGAAAATCACTGATTTTTAACGGATTGGAAACTTCCATGCCTTAAAGATAGCGCTGTTCGACCCGCCTGGTAGAAGCGAGGCGAATTTAAACAAGCTGTTATCAAGTGGGACTTGGAGTTTTAGACATGAAAAATCTTATGGCGCGTTTCGCGAACGATGAATCTGGCGCGACTGCAATTGAATATGGCCTCATTGCCGGTCTTATTGTCGTTGCGATCGTAACACTGCTCAGCAACATCGGTACCGATCTGAGCAACGTGTTTACAAAGATTGATGGCGCGCTTACCTAAGCCGTATCTTCTTTATGCGATGTTTTTAAAGGGTCAGCGCAATGCGCTGGCCCTTTGCATTTTCGGAGTGCGTGTTTTCAGCTATTGTGCTGCTCTGATTCCTTTTCTCCGCAGAGCTTTATCTCCTAATGATGCACCTGTTTATACCGTTGGCCATTGTACTTATCATTGTCGCTGCGTTTTATGACCTTCTGACGATGACGATTCCCAATTGGGTGTCGATTGCGCTTGTTGTTTGCTTTCTGGCAGTCGCAGGCTTTTCAGCGATGCCGCTTCAGCAGTTCTTGCTGGCAGTCGGAGCCGCCGCGATTGTACTGGCTGTAACCTTTGCATTTTTCGCATTTGGTTGGATGGGTGGCGGTGACGCAAAATTGCTCAGTTCGCTTACACTTTGGTTCGGCTGGAGTGAGGATCTGACCAGTTTCCTGATGCTTACCTGCATTTATGGCGCCGTTCTTACGTTCGCTTTGATCATTTTTCGCAAGTTTGTTTTGTTGCCTGCTTTCTTGGCAAAAATGGACTGGCTGGCAAGGCTGAGCGATTCAATGGTTGGCATACCTTACGGGATCGCGATATCGGTCGCGGCGCTGCAGGTTTTCGCCAATTCGCCTTGGGTCAAGTCTCTAGGATATTTCTAAGAACGCGCTTCTGATCTTCAGGCAATACAATGCAAGAGGTCACGTTGAAACCTGCGCTATTTCCTAACCGATTGTTTATCTTAACAAATATTTACCAAAACTTGTAATTCCCAGTTAACCATGTTTTGACGATTTGTAAGCCACAGTGACACCAACAGTGCTTTAGGCACGTGGCGTATGTGGATGATTTGATGAAGTACGGAAGACTTTTGGTTCTGGCTGTTGCCTTGGGTGCAGGGCTTCTCGCCGCACGTTTGGTCCTGAGTTCAAACCAGCCAAGTCCTGAACCGGTAACGGCCGCCCGCGAGAATTCAATGTCCCAGGCAAAGGTGCTTGTGGCAACGCGCGATGTCGGTCTGGGTGAAAAACTATCTTCATCGGACCTGACGTGGGCAGATTGGCCTGAAAGTGCAATTCCGAACGGGGCGATGGTTCAGTCAGCGCAATCGGATGCACTGGAAACGGTTACTGGACAGATCGCCAGAGCTCCAATTTACGACGGCGAGCCCATTCGCGAGCAGCGCCTTGTCAGCACCGACAAAGGCTATATGGCTGCCATTCTCCCAAAGGGTAAAAGGGCGATAGCCGTGAGTGTGGGCGCGGAGACTACAGCCGGCGGGTTTATCCTGCCAGGTGACCGCGTTGATCTGATCCTCACGCGTTCGGACAACAGCTCATCGGCGATAAGTGAAACATTCATGGAAAACGTGCGTGTGCTGGCGATTGACGAAACGACGGCTGGTGAGCGGGATGAAAAGAGCCTTTCCCCCCAACGGACTGCGACTTTGGAACTCTCCATCGAGCAGGCAGAGATTGTCGCCCAGTCACAGCAAGTTGGAAAAATTTCTCTGGCGCTGCGCAGCGCCCAGGACTCCGAAGACGATGGTGAAGGTGCAGTCACCAGCCACGGGGGCGTGAATTTTGTGAAGTACGGTGTTTCAAGTCAGGTCGGAACGAGATGACAATAGAGTACAGTAAACACGTTCGGTCATTTAAGCAGGTGGTTCAGCGGGCTCTGTTTGGAGCCGCTGTGTTGGCGTTTGCTGGAATTGGTTTGAGTGTGACCGCTTCGACGCAAAGTGTCGCCAGCGACAATTTTCCAACTCAAATCCATGTGGCAGCGGGTGAAACCGTCAAGGGTCGTATTCTGACCGTTGGTAAGGGGCGTTCGGTTGTTATCAACTTCGCCGAGCAGATTGCTGATGTGATGGTGTCGAACCCGGCTGTTGCGGACGCGATCGTGAAAACGCAGCGCCGTGTTGTGGTGATCGGTAATGATGCTGGGCAGGCTAATCTCGTGCTGTTCGGGCGTTCGGGGCGTGAGCTCGCAAGCTTCAATCTGCGGGTCGAGCCCGATACGTCTGATCTGACGGCTCTCATAAGACGTGTCTTGCCTCGCACAAACATTATGGCTGAGGCGCTCAACGGCAGCATCATCCTGACAGGTACATCCTCAAACACCGCAGATGCTCAAAAGGCCGCCGATGTGGCTGCGCAGTTCGCAGGCGGTGGCGATGCAGCCAAGGTTTTGAATATGGTGACTGTCGAAGGCAGTGACCAGGTCCACCTAAAAGTCACGGTTGCCGAAGTGGAGCGCTCCCTGATCAAACAATTGGGCGTTGAAATGGGTGCCTCCATCGGGATTGGCCAGCACGCGATCAAGTTCAACAACAACAACTCGTTCAATGTGAACTCGAGCATTGTGGATCAGGCGGCTATCGGGTCGTCCTTCGCAACAGGCGCAACAAGTGTGACAACGAATATTGAAGCGCTTCAGCGCGATGGCCTCGTCAGAACATTGGCAGAGCCGACTTTGACCGCCATTTCGGGTGAAAACGCAAGCTTCCTGGCGGGTGGTGAATTCCCTATTCCGGTATCTGCGACCGATGGTGAAATTTCCGTCGAGTACAAAAAGTTTGGTGTTGGGTTGGATTTCACGCCAATCGTTCAGTCGGGCGGACGGATCAGCCTGCGGGTGAAAACCGAGGTGAGTGAGCTGTCAAATGATGGCGCGGTTACAAGTGGTTCAATTACCCTGTCTGCACTTAAGGTCAGACGGGCAGAGTCGACGATCGAACTCCCATCAGGAGGCACGTTGGTTATGGCGGGCCTTCTCAAGGAGAGCTATCGCCAGTCCCTCAACGGTGTTCCAGGCTTGATGCAGATCCCGATCCTTGGGGCTTTGTTCAAGAGCCGAGATTTCCTGCGTCAGCAAACTGAATTGGTGATCTTCGTGACGCCTTATACGGTGAAGCCTGTGGCTGCTTCAAAGTTGGTTCGTCCGGACAAGAACCTGCAGCCACCGTCTGATGCATCTGCGATTTTTCTTAATCGACTTAACAAGATTTTCCGCGGTTCGAGCAACGCTGTTGCCGGAACTTACCACGGTGACGTCGGCTTTATTTATAAGTGAGAACAACAATGTTTGGTGAAAAGAAAAGCCTGTTCCCGCGCGCCGTGACCCTTGGGCTGGTTCTAAGCGCAACGGCGCTCTTGGCAGGGTGCAAGTCTCAGACACCGGAAAGCAATTTGTCGATGCTTGCGGCCAATGACTATCAGTTGCGGCATCCAATTGTTGTTGAGGAAGGCTACGAGAACCTCGACCTGCCGGTTGGATCGAATGCACGCATCTTGAGCACGCAGATGGCCGACCGTATCTCACAATTCGGAGCGCAATCGCGAACCGGCAGTGGGGGATCGGTCGAAGTTTTGGTTCCTTCGGGAGCCGCAAACGAAGCAGCTGTTCATGCCTTGGTGCCGCAAATTCGAAAGGCACTTGTGCGTGGAGGTGTGAGGTCTTCGAAAGTGGCCGTTCGAAGCTTTGCCGTTACAGATCCATCTGCGAACGCGCCGATCAGATTGGCGTATCGCAAGATGATGGCGAAGGTTGATGAGTGTGGGCGATGGCCTTCGAACCTGGCCGGTGGATTCAATAAGAACGTCGATTATGAAAACTACGGTTGTGCCACACAAGCCAATTTGGCTGCGATGGTCGAGAACCCGGCAGATCTGATTGCGCCGCGGGCTATGACACCTGCTGATCAGGCGCGACGTGGGACGGTTTATGAAAAATATCGGGCTGGTGAAGTCACCGCAGCTGACAGCAAAGAAGGCGTCGGCGCCCAGGTTTCGGAGTAAGGCATAGATGAGTACGCAGCCTGAACTACAAGGGTCGATCAATTGGATGGAGACCGAAACTGCGCCGGCCGGAACTATTCCGACCTCTGGCGCGGATGAGAGTGGCCTGCGCCCGATACCACGCATTTCGATCCAGGCGTTTTGTCAGTCGAGTAGCACTGCAGGTGTTCTTGAGCGGGCATCTTCCGATCGCCGTTTGAATAAAGCGCACGTGAAGGGACATATGGGAGGCGTTGCTGCAGCTGTAGAGTTCTACCAGCATGCACCGACACCCAACCTGATCATCGTCGAATGCGAAGGCAGCCAGGAAAAGCTGCTTGCCGATCTCGATAGCCTGGCAGAGTTTTGCGATTCCGGGACGATGGTGATCGTCATTGGTCAGATCAATGATGTCACCCTGTACCGGGAATTGATGCACAGAGGCGTCAGCGAATACCTCGTTGCGCCCTTCGATGTTTACCAGCTGATTGCCGCGATCGGTCGCCTTTACAACGGTCCTGAAACCGCACCATTGGGTAAGGTCATCTCCTTCTTTGGTGTGAAGGGGGGCTGTGGCGCCTCGACCATTGCACACAATTGCGCTTGGGCACTGGCAAAGAACCTCGAAAACGAAGTGATCATTGCCGATTTGGATCTGCCTTTCGGTACGGCTGGGCTCGACTTCAACAGAGATCCGCTGCAGGGCGTTTACGAGGCTGTTGCGTCTCCAGAGCGCCTCGACGAGACCTTTCTTGATCGTATTTTGTCTGAGTGTTCGGAATACTTGACCCTGTTAGCAGCGCCTGCATCACTCGAGCGCACCTATGATCACGCCGAGGCTACCTTTGAAGGTCTCGTAGATGTCATGCGCTCATCGTCGCCATTGGTCACACTTGATGTGCCACACACTTGGAACGCCTGGACCAAAAATGTTCTGGCAAGTGCCGATGAGCTGGTTCTGGTTGCTGAACCGGATTTGGCAAACCTGCGCAATGCCAAGAATGTTGTCGATACATTCAAGCAGTTGCGTCCGAATGATCGTCCGCCGCATCTGGTGTTAAATCGTGTGGGTATGCCGAAACGGCCAGAAATCAAGCCTGCTGATTTTGCGACAGCGCTGGATTTGCATCAGCACACTGAGATCCCGTTTGATCCGCAATTGTTTGGAACCGCAGCGAACAACGGTCAGATGATCGGCGAAGTGGACGCCAAAAATCCGATCACGGAAACCTTCTCGATGCTCGCAGCCAATGTGTCCGGCAAGCAACGATTGGATGCGGACAAGAAAGCCAGCTTGGGAAGTTTGCTCTCAAAATTGGTTCGAAAATAGTTTTAGGCACAGGTTGGAAAGATAGCGAAAGATGTTTGGTAGACGCGGTTCAACAGTAGCGCCTGATCAAATGCCTGCGGCAACGCCAGAGGCAAGACCAGCGGATGTAAGACAACCAGACGTCACTCCTGTGCGTGAAGCCCCGAAACCTGAGCCTGTTGCACCCCCTATCGAGGTGAAGAAGTCCGGGAAATCAAGCGAGTACTATCAAACCAAGGGCGAGATTTTTTCTGCCTTGGTTGAGTCCATTGACCTGTCACAGTTGACCAAACTTGGTCCGGACGATGCGCGTGACGAAATCCGCGATGTTGTGAATGACATCATCGCGTTGAAGAATGTTGTCATGTCGATCGCTGAGCAGGAAGATCTGCTTGATGACATCTGCAACGACATCATGGGGTATGGGCCGCTCGAACCGCTGCTGGCCCGCGATGATATCGCCGATATCATGGTCAACGGCGCTCACACGATCTACATCGAAACATCGGGTAAGGTCGAGAAGACCGGCATCGCCTTTCAGGACAATGCGCAGTTGATGAACATCTGCCAGCGCATCGTGAGTCAGGTTGGCCGCCGCGTCGATGAATCCAGTCCTATCTGTGATGCGCGTCTGCCCGATGGCTCTCGTGTCAACGTGATTGCGCCACCGCTGTCGATTGACGGACCGGCCCTGACAATTCGTAAGTTTAAAAAGGACAAGCTGACCCTTGATCAACTTGTTCGTTTCGGGACCATCACACCAGAAGGTTCAACCCTTCTGCAGATCATTGGACGGTCCCGCTGTAACGTTCTGATCTCCGGCGGAACGGGTTCGGGTAAGACGACACTTCTGAACTGTTTGACGGCCTTTATCGACACCACCGAACGCATCATTACATGCGAAGATTCTGCAGAACTTCAGTTGCAGCAGCCGCACGTAGTGCGTCTTGAAACACGTCCTCCGAACCTTGAAGGGGAGGGTGAGATCACAATGCGCGATCTGGTGAAAAACTGTCTGCGTATGCGCCCTGAACGCATCATCGTAGGTGAGGTGCGTGGACCTGAAGCATTCGATTTGCTGCAGGCCATGAACACCGGCCACGATGGTTCAATGGGAACGCTGCATGCCAACTCACCGCGCGAGGCGCTTTCTCGACTGGAGTCCATGATTACCATGGGCGGTTTCTCGCTGCCCTCCAGAACTCTGCGGGAGATGATCGTATCTTCGATCGATGTCGTTGTTCAGGCGACGCGCATGCGTGACGGGTCGAGACGCATCACCCACATCACAGAAGTGATGGGCATGGAAGGTGATGTGATCATCACGCAGGACGTCTTTATCTATGACATGATGGGTGAGGACGCGAATGGCAAGATTCTTGGCAAGCATCGCTCAACTGGAATCGGTCGTCCGAAGTTCTGGGAACGCGCGCGCTACTTCGGTGAAGAGCATCGTCTTGCTGAAGCTTTGGATGCTTCGGAAGCTCCCGAATACTCCAATGAGATGGCGTTGTGATGGGTGATTTGCTTTCCTCAAATCCGCTTCTGGCTGCGATCGTCGTCGTCGCCCTGGTTGGTTTAAGCATCTCGGCTTTGGCCTATGCGCTTTTTCAGCCAATGCTGTCTGGCGATCGCCAGAAGCAGGAACGCTTCAAGGCGATTTCGACACAAACCAGGCGCCACGAAGAGCTCGTCAAGACGCGTGATGGAGACAGTCGGCGTAAGTCTGTTCAACAGCAGCTCAAGGAATTTGAGCAACGTCAGCAAAAAAAGAACATCAAGCAAAACAAACCCAGTTTGTCTGTACGCATGGAACAGGCTGGTTTGAGTTGGTCGAAGAAACAATACTACTACTTCAGTGCAGGATGCGGCGTTGCGCTGCCTCTGTTCGTGCTTTTGTTGACGAACAACCTGTTCGTCTTGGTCGCTGTCGCCTTTGTCGGCGTTTTTGGTGTTCCAGCCTGGACCATAGGTTTCCTGAGGAAGCGCAGGTTTAATGCTTTCCTGGAAGAGTTCCCTTCTGCAATCGACATTATTGTGCGCGGCGTCAAGGCAGGCTTGCCGCTGGGTGATTGTGTGAAGATCGTTGCACGGGAAGCGTCTGAACCAGTAGCAGGTGAGTTTCGCCAGATCGTCGATAAGCAGGTGATGGGCCTTCCGCTCGCTGACGCCATTATGCGTATGCCGGACCGAATTCCACTTGCCGAGGCCAACTTTTTTGCCATCGTGATCTCTATTCAGCAAAAGTCAGGTGGTGGTCTGGCCGAAGCGCTGGGTAACCTGTCAAAGGTTCTACGGTCCCGAAAAGTTCTGAAACGTAAGGTTCAGGCGCTGAGCTCAGAAGCCAAGTCCTCTGCCGGTATTATCGGATCTCTGCCATTCATCGTCACCGGCGTTTTGGCCACAGTAGCACCAGATTACATCATGCTGCTGTTCGAACGCACGACGGGCCATATCATTATCGGTGTCAGCTTAACCTGGATGTTTATTGGCATCATGGTGATGCGCAAAATGATCCACTTTGATTTCTAGAGGCGCGTGACCAATGAACCTTGAAGCCTTGGCCAATAGTCAAAATCTGCTCGCACTTCTCACAGTTATCGCGGTTGTGGGAACTGTTTATAGCTTGGTCATGCCCCTCTTTGAGGGTGATAAGCTCAAGTCTCGCATGAAAACAGTGGCGATCGAACGTGACAAGATCCGTGCGCGCGAGCGTCAGCGGCTTGCAAGTGAGACAACAGACGCCAGAATGGCGCTGAGATCGAAACCCAAAGAGGGGATCAAGGACATTGTTGAGCGCTTCAACTTGATGAAAGCGCTGTCTGATGAAGGGACAAAAGGAAAACTGAGGATGGCGGGCTACCGGGGCACGGGGCCGCTTTATACCTTCGTCCTCGCGCGTGTCTTGGTACCGATAGCGCTGTTCGCGTTTTCCCTCTTTTACGCGTTTGTTCTGTACCATGGCGACGCAAACAATATCTCAAAGGTGTTCGGCAGTATCTTCGTCGCAGGTTTGGGTGTCTTCGGTCCCAACATCTACATCAAGAACCGCATTGAAAACCGGCAGCTCTCAATCCGCCGTGCATGGCCGGATGCATTGGACCTGATGCTTATCTGTGTAGAATCTGGCATGTCCATTGAGGCGGCGTTCGGCCGCGTCGCAGAGGAAATCGGCACCCAGTCTGCTGCTCTTGCAGAAGAACTGACCTTGACCAACGCAGAGCTGTCCTATCTGGGCGAGCGGCGCATGGCATACGAAAATCTAGTGGCCCGTACAGGCGTCGACACGGTCAAAAACGTAGCGATGGCACTCGTTCAGGCAGAGCGATACGGTACGCCGGTTGGCCACGCACTTCGTGTCCTCTCCGAAGACAGCCGTGACCAACGGATGCAGGAAGCCGAGAAGAAGGCAGCGTCTCTGCCGCCAAAGCTCACGGTTCCAATGATCATTTTCTTCCTGCCAGTGCTGTTTGCTGTCACCATGGGGCCCGTGGTGATGCAGGTTCTCGATACCTTCAACAAGTAATTTGACGAGCCTGGCAGTCCGTCGCGTACAGACAGCCATTGCCGCTTCTATTTGAGAACGGCAAATGGACCTACACTGTCGCGATATCAGTGCTTCAAGATGATCTTCGTTATGAAGGGTGAGGGAAGCTTTAGCTCTGTTGCTTCTGCAACATATGGCGCAGATAGGCGATGTTTGCCTCGGCCTGTTTTGGGTCAATCTCTGACTGCGCGATCTGGATGGCTTCGGAGTATTTCCCTTGCACACCCAGAGCCAGAGCCAGGTTTTGCCGGATGCGGCTATCCGCCGTGGGAAGAGCCGCAGCCTTGCGCAAAGTGTATTCAGCCTCGGGGAACTGTTTTGACAACAGATAGGACAGCCCGAGATTGTTCAAAACGCTGGGCTCATTAGGCTGAATTTTCAAGGCTTGAAGATAGAGTCCACGGGCGCGTTCATTGTTGCCCATCTGGTCGTTGATAGCTGCTTCTGCCGAGAGCAGTTTCCAATCTGGATTACGCGGGTTCTGGGCGCCCTTGACGACATTGATTGCCTCGTCAAAGCGTCCGTTCATTGCTAGAATTTTGCCATAGGCAGATGCAATTGCCTTGTCGTTTTGATGGAGGATGACGCCACTGCGCAGAACCTCCAGCGATTGCTCGACACGGCCATTTTGGCGCAATGCGTCTGCGTAGCCGAGTATCACATCGCGGTTCCGGCTGTCTTTCTCATAGCGGCTTTCCCAAGCCTGAACGGCTTGTCTGGCTGCAGCAGAGTCCGGAGAGACATAACCTTGAGTCGCTGCATACCGCGGCGCTGTCCGTTGCTTGTTCGATGCACAAGCTGCCAGAAGGCAAAGGGCGCTGACGCTCACAAGTGTTCGGCAAAGCCGAGTATAATCTCTCTTGGATTTCTCGATTTTGCGGGCCATGGGGGTATCTCCAGCGAACGGAACTTCTACTCTCTTTAGAAATGAAATACCTTGTTAACCCTAATGCTTTGTTAAAATTCGCAAATTGCGCCTTGAGTTTGAGCTTTGCGGTGATGATATTTCATCTCAGCCGCCGGGGCATATTGCTTGCCAATGGAACAGGGCCTG
Organism: Paracoccaceae bacterium; assembly: GCA_013373445.1. GTDB lineage: Bacteria > Pseudomonadota > Alphaproteobacteria > Rhizobiales > Stappiaceae > Roseibium. The sequence continues at coordinate 17,501 of JABXHV010000199.1, forward strand.
CGTAGGCTTTCATCTAAAGACAGACACTCGCAACAGAGGAAACAGACCGTGCGCGAAGTTCTTATCTCCGAAACAGAGGCGGAGTTTCCAGTTTCGATCTATGCCGTTACAAGCCAGACACTGGACGAGGTTGCATCCGATCTTGGAGAAATCACAACGGACTGGGTTCGGATCAACAGTTACACCGGAGCGCCCGGATCAAGCTTGATGGTTCCGATCGATGAAGAAGCCGGATCAGCGGTGTTCTTTGGTATCGATGAAAGCGGGGCGTCATCACCATTCGCATTGGGCAGCCTCGCAGCCAGTCTTCCCGGTGGTGACTATCTGCTGGAAGATGGATTTCCCGATGCAGAGCTCGCTGTTCTTGGATTTGCGTTGTCGTCCTACAGGTTCACCGAATACCGAAAGAATGGTCGCCAGCAACCACGCTTGATCGTTCCTGCCGGGTTTGATCTTGAGCGCCTTGATGCTGTTCTGGAAGGGGTCCAGCTTGCACGTGATTTGATAAATCGCCCCCCGAACGATCTTGGTCCGGAAGAACTGGCAAGTGCGATCGAGGAGCTGTTTACGACCCACGGTGGGTCCGGCTCGGTGATTGTGGGCGATGATCTGTTGGAACGCGGCTTCCCGATGGTTCATGCGGTGGGATGCGCCAGTTCGCGCGAGCCGCGTCTGGCGGATTATGTCTGGGGTGACGAAGACGACCCCAAGGTCACACTCGTTGGCAAGGGCGTTATTTTTGATACCGGTGGGCTGGATATCAAACCGGCCAGTGCCATGACCTTGATGAAGAAGGATATGGGGGGCGCCGCAAATGTCATGGGGCTTGCGTCCATGATCATGGCACTCAAGCTTCCTGTTCGTTTGCGGGTTATTGTTCCGTGTGTCGAGAACTCAATCTCAGGCAATGCCTTCCGCCCGGGAGATGTTCTTGCCAGTCGCAAGGGGCTTACCGTGGAGATTGGCAACACGGATGCAGAAGGTCGGCTTGTGCTCGGCGATGCCTTGGCTCTGGCAGATGAAGAAGCACCGGATCTTCTGATCGACATGGCAACGCTGACCGGTGCTGCGCGCGTTGCGCTGGGCCCGGATCTGCCGCCGTACTATACGGATGACGAAGAGTTGGCCGAGGAGATCGCGCTGGTCGCTGAGGCGGCCAATGATCCGCTCTGGAGGCTGCCGCTTTGGAAGCCATACATGAAGTATCTCGACAGCCGGGTGGCGGACATCAACCACATCAATACAAGTGGTGCGGGTTTCGCCGGATCGATCACGGCCGCCTTGTTTCTGTCGCGCTTTGTAGAGGCTGCGAAGTCTTGGGTGCATTTTGATATCTATGGATGGTCTCCCTCAGATCAGCCTGGGAAAACTGTCGGCGGAGAGGCTCAGGCCATCCGCGGACTTTTTGATCTCATCGACGAGCGATACGGAAAAAAATAACGGACCCGAAACAAATTTCCGTTATGATTGGCCCAAGAACAACAACAAAGGGCGCCTCGTTAAAGCGATGACGGTGGATATTCGAGCCTCTCAGGCCCTGATGCTGATGCATCAGGTGAACCTGGCATTGGTCAAGGACGGAGATCAGGATTTGTCTGCACGCCAGATGACCATCCTGCTCACCGTCTACCTTGAACCGCCACCGCACACTGTGCGCGGTCTGGCCGCAAAGCTGAATGTGACCAAGCCTGCGATCACCCGGGCTCTGGATACGCTCGGCAGCATGCGGCTGCTTTCACGAAAGCGCGACGAAGCGGACAAGCGCAACGTTATCATCACCAGAACGGTTCAAGGCGCTCTATACCTTGAACAACTCGGTGATCTTGTTGTCGAAAAGGCCCTCGAGTTGCCGCGTTAGGCTGTATTCCCACTGCAGGATTTGAAATGGCAGAGACATTTGATCGTCGTTTGCATCCAGTAAGGCCAGAATTGGCCGCGATGTCGTACAAGGATAAATTCGATGCCGCGAAGTTCGTAACGGGCAAACGCATGCAGGTGGTGGCCGACGTTGTCGATATGCGAGCCGCGCCATCGTTGAGCACAGGCATCGATACGCAAGCCCTGTTTGGGGAATGTCTCAGTATTTACGAAGAGACTTCTGATGGCTGGTCCTGGGGTCAACTTGAAACAGACGGTTATGTCGGCTGGTTCAGGTCAGACGCCGTTGCAGAACCTGCATCGCCGACGCACCGGGTAAGGGCTTTGAGAAGCTATCGTTACCCAGGCCCGGACTTGAAGTTCCCGCCATTGGGGCTGATTTCAATCGGAAGTCTGGTAAGCGTTGAGAAAACCGTCACCACGCGCGGTCTCGAATACGCGATTTTGAATGATGGGTCAGCCGTCGTTCTTAAGCACCTTGTTTCATTGGAGGCAGCGGAGCAGGATTGGGTGAGCGTTGCCGAAGAGTTTCTGGGAACGCCTTATTTATGGGCGGGGCGCTCAAGCTTGGGGCTGGACTGTTCTGCGCTGGTGCAATTGTCTTCTCAAACGGTTGGCCACCGCCTGCTGCGCGACAGCGATATGCAGGAAGCGACAGCCGGCCACGTCGTCCATAATCCGGATCTCAAGAGTTTGGAACGCGGCGACCTTGTTTTTTGGAAAGGTCACGTCGCCATTGCACTGGATGCCGACAACATCATTCACGCTAACGGAGCGACGATGACCGTCGCGGTCGAGCCCACCCAAGCAGCCCTTCAACGCATCGCTGCAACAGAATGGGGTGAGGTGATTGCAGTCAGACGTTTGCCTAAGCTCCCCGCCGTGGCGGAGCCTCAGGCCTAGATATCTGACGGAAGTTGGCCGGGAATATCATTCTCTGCGGGCAAGTCTCCGAGCTCCAGATCTTCGATTTTACGGCTGCGCCGACTGATCTTTTCCGTAGAAATCAGGATCTGGTCGATGTCTTTGTTGGACTGCTGGAAATGCGTTTGAAGCTTGCCGACCCGCTCGTTCAGCCGTTCGATATCCTTCGTAAGATGTCCGACCTCAGCTTGAATGAGGTGGGCTTGTTCGCGCATCTTAGCATCGCGCAGGACAGACTGGATGACCTGCACAGACAACATCAGCAAGGACGGGGAGACGATAACCACCCTGGCACGATGTGACTTTTGAACGAGGTCTTCGAAATTTTCGTTGAGTTCGGCAAAGATACTTTCTGAAGGCACGAAGAAGAAAGCTGTTTCCTGTGTCTCGCCCGGCAGCAGGTATTTTTCACTGATGTCCTGGATATGCTTTGTAAAGTCGCGTCGGAACTGGGCGTGCGCCTGCTTGAGTTGCTCATCGCTCTTGGACTCGCGAATGAGGTTATAGGCTTCAAGTGGAAATTTGGCGTCAATTGCCAGAGAGGGCGCACCATTCGGCATATGGATGAGGCAATCCGGACGGGCACCTGTGCTCAATGTTGCCTGAAAGCTGTAAACCGAGGAAGGCAGTTGATCTTGAATGATCGCTTCCATTCGACCTTGTCCAAAGGCACCGCGCGTTTGCTTGTTTGTCAAAATGGCCTGCAATTGACCGACCTGGCCTGAGAGGTCCGTGATTGTCTTTTGCGCACGGTCGATGACGGCCAGGCGTTCATGTACCTGGCGCAGGCCCTCGTGGGTCTGTCGACTGGTATCGGACATGGACAGCCCCAGCTTATGGCCCATGCCGTCGAGGCGTTCATTCACGGCGCGCATCAGGTCCGATTGCCGCGACCCGAAGACTTCCGCCATCGTTTGCATGCGCCCGGTCATCTCCCCTTGCGATTTCATCATCGCAGACAGATGACTTTCGAGTTCGGCAATACGCTCGGCAGCCGCCTCATCGATCTCCGAGCTTTTCTGTGCCTCGGTGAGCGATTTTCTGACAGTAAAGAAAATCAGCAGCAGCAGAAAAAGCCCGCCAAAAAGGCAGGCCTCAAACACGGTAACCGGATGATCGGATACGACAAACAGGATTGTATTCATGGCACGATCATAAGACGATTCGGGCGCACAGGCATCTTTATCGTGACAAGGCTGTTTATGGGGGTGGGGGAGTTGGTTTCATTGGATACTTTAGAGCAGTATCCCCATCGTTTTAAGCGCACTTCTGTCGGGTTTCGCGTTGACCCTTGCTTCGACTTTGCCTAAATGAAGCGCATGACTAAGAGAGATATCATCATTATTCCCGATCCCGTCTTGCGCAAGGTTTGCGAGCCGATCGTATCGGTTGACGACGAGATCAAGCGGTTGGCTGATGACATGCTGGAGACAATGTATGCTGCGCCAGGCATCGGTCTTGCGGCCAGTCAGATTGGCGTTCTAAAGCGCCTCTTTGTTCTGGACGTCTCCAAGGAAGAAGAGTCGGAAGCTCCGATGGTCTTTATCAATCCGCAGATTACCTGGTCGAGCGACGAATTGTCTGTTTACCAGGAAGGCTGTCTGTCGATTCCGGAATACTATGAAGAAGTTGAACGGCCTGCTGCAGTCAAGGTTCAATATCTGGATCAGACCGGCAAAGAGCATGAGATCGAGGCGGACGGCCTTCTGGCGACATGTATTCAGCATGAACTCGATCATCTGAACGGCAAGCTGTTCATCGACTATCTGTCGAAGCTGAAGCGTGACAGAGTGATGAAGAAGTTCACCAAACAGGCCAAACTTGTTGGCAAGTGAGTGACGGAGCATGACTGCAGCACGCAGACTGTTTCTTCGGCTAGCGGCAGTTTCAATCGACCTCAAGCAATTCGGATGATGTTATGACCCTGCGCATCGTGTTCATGGGAACTCCAGAGTTTTCAGTGCCCACGCTATTGGAAATCATCGGCCAGGGGCATGAAGTCGTTGCCTGCTATTCGCAACCGCCGCGTCCAGCTGGCCGGGGCATGGATCTCAAAAAGTCTCCGGTGCATGAGACGGCAGAGTCTTTCGGGATCCCGGTATTTACGCCAACATCTTTGAAAGGGGCAGAAGAGCAGCAGCAGTTCGCTGATCTGGACGCAGATGTGGCCGTTGTCGTTGCTTATGGCCTGTTGTTGCCAAAGGAAATTCTGGAAGCGCCGCGCGAAGGTTGCCTGAATCTTCATGCATCTATTCTGCCGCGCTGGCGGGGTGCTGCTCCAATCAATCGGGCCATCATGGCGGGCGACAAGGAAACCGCCATCCAGGTCATGCGAATGGAGGAGGGACTGGACACCGGTCCCGTGTGCATGTCCGAGACGGTACCAATTACGCAAAACATGACCGCTGGCGAGTTGCATGACCAGCTTTCCGCTCTAGGTGGCGACGTAATCCGACGGGCTCTGGCAGCTCTGTCTTGGGGAAGTCTCAACGCACAGCCCCAGTCTGAAGACGGTGTGACCTATGCCAGTAAACTTTCAAAGGATGAGACCCGGATCGACTGGTCGCTTCCTGCCGAAACGGTTCATAATTTTATCCGCGGTTTGTCACCCTTTCCTGGCGCATGGTGCGAGATGGAGCTGGGCGGCAAACGTGAGCGAGTAAAAGTTCTCAAGAGCCAGTTGGAAGCAGGGGATGCAGCTTCAGGTGACGTTGTCTCAATCGAGGGCTCCGGCCCGGTGATTGGCTGTCACAGTGGAAGCGTACGGCTGACGCAGGTCCAAAGAGCTGGCAAAAAATCAGTGACAGGTGCAGAATTTGTGCGCGGTGCTAAGCTGTCTGTTGGTGATAAACTGCCGTAGACAGCAGTCCAGCATGGATCTGAACAAGGGGAACGACATGACACAGATCTCGCTTGAGCGCGATCAAATCACGATACGCCCTGTTGAACCAGCTGACGAAAGCAGCGTTCACGAGCTTCTTGTTGCGGCTTTCGGCCAGGAGACGGAAGCGGACCTCGTTCACAAATTGCATCATTGCGGTGCGTTCATCGTTGAACTCGTAGCGACAACCAGCCGGGGACGGTTGCTCGGGCACATTGGTTTTAGTCGCGTGACAGCATCTGATACAGGAGATTGCCAGGGTTTGTTGATCTCCTGTTTGGCCCCTCTCGCCGTTTGGCCGGAGTTTCAACACGAGGGCATTGGATCCTTGCTAGTTGAGAAGGGCATTTCGATGCTCCGCGAGGCAGGCGAGGACCTTGTTTTGGTGCTCGGTCCGCCTTCGTATTATCCGCGATTTGGATTTGACGCGGAGTTGGCCAAGAAGGTCAACGCGCCTTATGCGGGAAACGCGTTCATGGCTTTGGCGCTCTCTCCGGCAGGTGAGGATGATTTGCCGGTAGACGTGTCCTTCGCAACACCCTTTCAGGAATTGTAATCGGACCGATATGCCGCGGTATAAGCTTATAGTCGAATACGACGGTCGCCCTTTTTGTGGTTGGCAAAGGCAGTCGAACGGCCCATCCGTTCAGGCTGTGCTTGAACGTGCAGTGAAAGCCTTTTCAGGTGAGACAGTCGCGGTCGGCGGGGCAGGGCGTACGGACACGGGCGTGCATGGTCTTGGACAGGTGGCGCACGTTGATTTGGAAAAGGACTGGCCTGCACGGACAATCATGGGGGCAATGAACCATCACTGCCTACCTGATCCGGTTTCAATTCTGAGCGTCGAAAAGATGCATGAGGGTTGGGACTCTCGTTTTTCAGCAATTCGTCGCTCCTATCGCTACAAGATCATAAATCGCGTTCCACCCTTGACCCACGACCTTGGTCTTGCTTGGCATGTCAAGGCGGACCTGGATGCTGAAGCGATGAATGAAGCGGCCCAGGTATTCGTTGGCCATCATGACTTCACCACCTTCCGTCACACCCGATGTCAGGCACGAAACCCTGAAAAGACTCTCGAGCAGTTTTCAGTCTACAGGCAGGGAGATGCCGTGTTTGCCGAATGTGCGTCGCGATCTTTCCTGCACAACCAGGTTCGGTCGATGGTTGGCACACTCAGGCTCGTTGGTGATGGTAAGTGGAATGCGCAGGATGTCCGTGATGCCTTGGCAGCAAGAGACCGCAAGGCGTGTGGTCCCGTTGCACCTGCGGATGGCTTGTATTTGACCCGCGTCGACTATCGCTCGGTTGAGGAAGACGCGCGCAATCGTGCTGAATGGAAAGGTCAGCAGGTGGTTGCGGACAAACCTGTCGAAAGCTCGGCCGAGGGCTAGGATGGTCGGAAAGTTCAGCGCTTTGGTGACATCGGACTTGAACCCGTGAGCCGTTGTGTCTAACTGCCAGTAATCAAGTAACAACAAAGCGAGCTTTTATGCCCGACCTGAAGCGAAACGCCAATCTGACCCCCAGTGTTGCATGGGCCCTTTTCAGCCCATTTGGACGATTGTCGCGTCTGCCCTACTGGCTCGGGTTTGGTCTGACGTGGGTCATTATCGGCTTGCTGGTCAACATGTGGCTTAACGGCCACGAAGAACCTCTGACCATTGATGTCGTGACGGTCGACAACTTCATGGCATCAAACCCGTTGTTGCCATTTGTCTTTCTTGCGATGCAATGGATTAATCTTGCGCTGATTATCAAGCGCTGCCAGGACCTCGGCATGACAGGATTTGTCGCACTCGTGGCATTTGTACCTTTGATCAATCTGGCTGCCATTCTTGTGCTCGGCTTCATGCCTGGCCAAAAGGAGGCCAATCGTTTCGGCCCCATGTCGAACACTTATTTCCGTCGCAACTGAAGCATGTTGCCGTTCCCAGCGCACATTATCGACACCAAACGACCAGAGACCCATGTCTGAGACCTTATCCCCCGCCGTTGTGTTTACCCGTGAACTTATCAAATGTCCTTCCGTAACACCTCTGGAAGGCGGAGCACTCACCTATCTCCAGACTATTCTGGAGGGTGCTGGGTTCAAAGTTGATCGCGTGACCTTTGAGGATGATGGCACGCCGGACGTCGAGAACCTTTTTGCCAGCATAGGAAGCGGCGCACCTCATTTTGTATTTGCGGGCCATACCGACGTTGTCCCGGAAGGTGATCGGGCCGACTGGTCGAGAGGCCCCTTTGATGGTGAAATCGCCGACGGTGTTTTGTTCGGTCGTGGTGCAGTCGACATGAAGGGCGGCATCGCCTGTTTTGCAGCAGCTGCCATGGACTACCTGAAAGCCAAGGGATCGGCCTTTACTGGAACAATCTCTTTGCTGATCACCGGTGACGAGGAAGGTCCTGCAGTCAATGGAACACGGAAGCTCCTGGACTGGGCTGTGGAGCAGGGACATCATTTTGATGCCTGCATTGTGGGAGAGCCAACCAACCCGAACTTGCTTGGAGATGCGATCAAGGTTGGACGCCGCGGGTCCTTGTCGGGCATTGTCAGTGTTGAGGGCACGCAAGGACACGCTGCTTACCCGCACCTTGCAAAGAACCCGATCCCCGCGTTGATGGCGCTCATGGCAGGTCTCGATGCGGTTGAGTTCGATATGGGCAACCAACGCTTTCAACCAAGCAATCTTGAGATCTTGAGCTTTGATGTCGGCAATCCGGCGTTCAACGTCATTCCGGCACGCGCCAAGGCGCATTTCAATATCCGCTACAACGACGAATGGACTTTGGAAAGTCTTAAGGCAAAGATCACCGAAACACTGGCGGCTTCCGCTCCACAGGATGCAGATTGGTCAATCGAGTTCCGCAGCGATGCCAGTGAAAGCTTTTTGACCAAAGATGAAAAGCTGATCGCAAGTCTGAGCAAAGCTGTTGAAACCAGGACCGGAAAAGTGCCGGAACTGTCGACTGGCGGCGGGACATCAGACGCGCGGTTTATAAAAAATTATTGTCCGGTGGTTGAGTTTGGTCTCGTTGGTCAGACAATGCACAAGGTCGATGAATGCACGTCGTTGAAAGATCTGGACGAATTGACAGCGATCTATCTTCAATTCCTTGAAGATTACTTCGCCTGATTGACTGGAGTTGCGATGCTGAGCAGTGCTGAAATTAAGCGGTCGTTGAAAGGCTGCTGGCTACTGTTCAAGAACCAGGAGGAAGGCCTTAAACTTCTCGATACCTCCATCGAAGGGTTCTGGCGCTCCTTCCAGGTGTTTTTCCTGCTTGTTGTACCAATGGTGATTGTAGGGCTCGGGGAGCGTAAGCTCCGTCTGTCGGAAGTCGTTCAGGATCCTGAGACCTTCTCCGATGGTACGTTTTGGGCCGCACAAGCCATTAGCCTCAGCGTCGACTGGGTTACCTTTCCGGCGGTGCTCATGGTGCTGGCACGGCCTTTTGGACTATCGGCGGGCTATGTTCCGTTTATCGTTGCTCGCAACTGGTCAAGTTTGCTGATCGCAATCCCCTATACCGTGAATTCGCTGTTCTATCTGGTCGGTTTTACCGCGCCAGGCATCATGGTGCTCTTTTCACTATCGGTGCTGGTCGTCGCGATTTGGTACCGCTACGCTGTGACTCGTATGACGCTTGGCTCCGGCGTGAGCCTGTCTGTAGGGATAGTGGTGCTCGACGTCGTTCTGTCATTGATCATAGGTCAGATCTTGGGCCGTTTCTTCGGACTTTAGACTGGCCGGCCAAGGGACTGATAGACCTAGATATTTCTTGTTGCCTGCGTGCTTGTACGCCAGGCCTTGGGACGCTTGCCGTTGAGAAGCAATGCGGCGAGAACATTCTTTTGAACGATGAATTTGTGGACCAGGAGACTGGCGGCATAGGCTGCGAGCATGGACACAAAATAATTCATGTTATTGCTGAAGCCGATGACCTTGAAGCAATATTGAACGATGCTGATCATGAGAAAATGCACCACGTAAACGGTGTAGGAGGCATCTGCCAAAAAGCGCAGCAGCGTATTCGTTTTGCCGGCGTATTTTCTGAATAGGTTGAGAAGTGCCGAACATATCACGAAGCTCGCGAAGCCTTTTACGAAGAGCTCTCCGGCTTCTGCGATCAACGCACCAACGTGGGCTTCCAGCATTGCGTTCAGAAATTCATAGCCTGCGAGCACGATCAGACCAAAGGCGACGACGCCCCAGGCAGGTGCAACCAGGATTTCCATAAGTTTTGGGTGTCTGTACAGCAAAATCCCAAACAGGAAATACGGTGTGTACCAGCTCAGCGCCTGCACGAGAAAATTGACATATTGCTCATCAAGAATGAGTTCGAACGTGAGCCGATGAAAAACCCGCGCTCCGAGACAAAAGGTCGCCAGCGTTATCGCAAGAATGAAGGTCTGCAGCGCGCGTGATCGGATCTTGTCGGTCAAATAAAGAACTGAGCGCTCGGTAATGGAAAACTCTGCTATTTTCACAAAGACCGAGATCAGCAGGCAGTAGAACAGCACCACGATCAAGAACCACATATGCAGAAGCCAATTGAGTTCAATCGGCATATCTGCTGCAGGCTGGAAGCTCGGGCTCAAGAACGCCACCAGAGAGATCGGCTCAACAAACGTTTGGTAGATGAAAAAGTTCGTCAGCGGGTTCAGGACAAGAAGGCCGATGAGAACTGGAATGCCGAAATTGATCGAACGGCTTGTGATGAAGGAGCCAAGGCTCCTCTTGGAAAGGCCGTAGGCGGCGAAATACCCGCAAATGAGAATGAAGAAGTTCATTCGAAAAAGGGATGAAAGGTAATTCACTCCATCGGCGAGCCATAGGTCGGTAATGAACCCTGCGTGGAGGATTACCCCCATACTCATCAGCAGGGCGCGTATATTGTCGATGTAATGAAGTCGGGTGTTTTGACCGATCTGAAATGAAGCGTTGGGTGCGCCAGTCATGGAAGAACTTTCACGGTCAATGAATGAGTTGAATGTGTGATTTGAAACGACTGAGATCGCCAAAAAGAGATCTCACGATAACCGACACTTTCTTTAAAATACTAAACAAAGTCGCGTTGAGACATCTGGCGCGAGAGATCTTTTCTGTTTGGCTAACAAAAGGTTTCAATAAAAAAGGCCTGCAGTTGCTGCAGGCCCTTTGAATTTTTCGATAATCGCCTGGGACGCGTATCAGTCTCGGAGCAACTCATTGATAGATGTCTTTGACCGGGTCTGCTCGTCGACTGTTTTGACGATTACGGCGCAGTAAAGGCTTGGGCCCCAGTTTTCGCCAGGCAGGTTCTTGCTTGGAATTGTGCCTGGGACGACAACGGAGTAGGCCGGAACTTCACCGATGTGGACCTTGCCGGTCTGGCGGTCGACAATCTTCGTAGAGGCGCCGATGAAAACACCCATCGATAAGACGGCACCTTCACGCACGATGACACCTTCAACGACCTCTGAGCGTGCACCAATGAAGCAGTTGTCTTCGATGATCACAGGACCTGCCTGCAGGGGTTCGAGTACCCCGCCAATGCCAACGCCACCTGAGAGGTGAACGTTCTTGCCAATCTGTGCGCATGAGCCAACGGTTGCCCATGTGTCGACCATCGTGCCTTCGTCTACATAGGCGCCGAGGTTTACAAAAGATGGCATCATAACGACGCCCTTACCAATGAAGGCAGAGCGACGCACGGTACAATTCGGAACAGCGCGGAAGCCCGCACCCTTGAATTCTGCTTCACCCCAGCCGTCGAACTTGGACGGAACCTTGTCCCACCATGTCGCATCACCAGGACCACCCTTGATGACTTCCATGTCGTTGAGGCGGAAAGACAGCAGAACAGCCTTCTTGGCCCACTGATTGACAACCCAGTCACCGTCCTTCTTTTCAGCTACGCGAAGCTCGCCGCCGTCCAGAAGGTTGAGGGCAGTGTCAACTGCGTCCCGAATATCGCCGGTTGTCGCAGCGTTGATGTTGGCGCGATCTTCAAACGCGGCGTCAATTGTTGCAGCCAGTTTGGAAAGGTCGTGGGTCATGGTTTTTTGAGCTCCGAAGGACGGTTTAATCGTGAGCCGGACCTAAGCCGTGCAGCGCGTTTCTGTCAAGCTTTGACGTCAAATGATGGAAAAGGATCAAGCACCGTTGAGGTTTACTCCAGAGTTTCGCGCTCACATTTGATGTAGAAACAGAGATACCCTCCCAACACCGCTTGTCGGCGGATCTCGAAAGGCTCTGACTTTGGAACTCTGGATACCGATCACAATCTTCGCGGCCTTCTGTCAAAATGTGCGTTCGGCACTGCAGAAGCATCTCAAAGGACAGATCAGCACAACAGCGGCAACTTTTGTGCGTTTTGGCTACGGTATGCCTTTCGCAGTTCTGTATCTCATGGTGCTTCTGGTACTGACCGGTGAGGCGTTCCCCGCGCTGTCAGCACGGTTTTTTGTAGCTGTTACACTCGGCAGCGTCTCCCAGATCGCGGCGACTTTCTTGCTGGTGCATTTGTTCTCCTACCGCAATTTCTCTGTTGGAACTGCGTATTCGAAAACAGAGCCCATTCAAGCGGCTGTGCTTGGTCTGGTGTTGTTGGGCGAAAGCATATCGGCGCAGATGGTTGCTTTGATTGGCGTTGGTGTGGCCGGTGTGATCATGATCTCCGTGGCACGCACCACGCTGAGCTTCAAATCTCTGGGAAGCGCTGTCTTCGGGCGTGCCGCTCTTATTGGTCTGGCTTCGGCCGCTTTGTTTGGGGGCTCCGCCGCGTTCTACCGTATGGCGTCACTGTCTTTGGAGAGCGGCGGGTTTCTCATTCGTGCAGCGTTTGCGCTCGCGGTTGCCACGATCCTGCAGACCGTTTTGATGGGAAGTTGGATGATCCTCAAGGAGCCTGCAGAGCTTAAGAAAACCGCGCATCATTGGAAGGCGTCAGTAAGCGTTGGCCTTGCAGGTGTCATGGGGTCAATCGGCTGGTTCACAGCCATGACATTGCAACAAGTCGCCTACGTACGCGCCCTTGCGCAGATTGAACTTGTCTTCACGTTTGCCGTGTCGTTCTTCATTTTTCGCGAAGCCTTGAACCGATACGAGCTTATTGGCTGTCTTTTGATCATTGCAGCTGCGATCGGCATCGTACTGTCCTGATGCGGTGAAAACGCCTATGGCGCGGCGGTTTTCAGGAGCCAGTCGCGGAATGCCATAACCGGCCGCGAGAGCGGCCGGTTGGGCGACCTGACGAACCAGTATCCTGTATCGAGTTCCAGCACGGGCCATTCGGGCACCACGAGATGTCCAGCCTCGATTTCCTTGGCAATGAAACGTTTGTCGATGACCAATGCGCCCATGCCTGCGATGGCAGCCTGAATGGCCAAGTCGCGGCTTTCCAGTAGCATACCGGAACTGGCCTCGGGATGTTCCAATCCTGTATTTTTAAGCCAAAGCGGCCAGTCATTTCGCCGGCTGGCGCTGTGCAGCAACTTCAAATTCGCAAGCGTTGCCTGATCGAGAGGTTGGTTTTCCGGAAACGTCCCCGGTGCCACCGCCACTGCAAGGTGCTCCTGCCAGAGAAGATGGTTCTGTGTGCCTTGCCATTTTCCGGTGCCAAGGCGAATGGCGCAGTCGTAGCTCTCGCGCTCAAGGTCAACCACGCGCGTCGACGCGGACAACAGGATCTCAACATCAGGCTGTAACGCCTGGAATTCCGGAAGCCGTGGAATAAGCCATCGGGTCGCAAAGGTCGAAACAGTGCTGATCCTAAGCTCTGTTCTCCCACGGCGCTTGAAACTGTCGACGGCTTCATCGATGGTCTCAAACGCATCTCCAAGTCCGATGGCCAGACGCTGACCTTCTTCTGTCAGACTCAGGCCACGGCCATCCCGAAGTACCAATGTTGTTCCAAGCTCGGCTTCGAGCTTGCGCATCAGGTGGGAGAGAGCTGACGGGGATACGCCTAGCTCTTCGGCTGCCTGTGCAGCACGGCCGAGCCTTGCGAGAATGGAAAATGCATGAAGTGCGCGCAGTGATGCCATGGGAACTTGGGAACTTGTTTGAGTTAAACTCAATATATGCCAAGAGACGAGTGGCTGCCAGTACTTCAGTTCAAAGGCGATTGCCAGTCAAATTACTTGAGGGATTTGGTGAGCCCGCTCAGAAATAAGGCGAGGTCGTCTGTGATGTAATCAATGGATCCGTGATGAGCATCATCGGGTACATGTTGAAGAGCGTCAGGCACGATGTGAACGGTCTGCATCTCGAGGCTTTTCGGGACGATCAGGTTCTTGCCAAGGTCCTCAAACATGGCGGCCTTCGAAGGCACGACTCCGGTCTGTTCCAGGAACATCGAATAGGCATCGGGGTGAGGCTTCGGCACGAGGTCTGCTGCGACGATGTCAAAGACCTCTTCGAAGTGGCCTTCAATACCCAGAGCCGAGAGGGTTCGTTGAGCGTGGGGAAGATCACCGTTGGTAAAGACGTATTTTTTGCCCGGAAGATCGGCCAGGACCTTGTTCAGGTCGGGTGCCCTTGCAACCTTGGAATAGTCAATGTCGTGGGCATGCGCGAGATAAGCAGCTGGGTCAATTTCATGTTCGGCCATTAGCCCGGACAATGTTGTCCCGTATTTGTGATAGTAGGCTGATCTTTTGACATGCGCCTCTTCTTCGCTGATCCCGAGATGACGTGACACGAATTCCGAAATACGCACATTGATCTGGCTGAACAGATCCGTATGCGCAGGATAAAGAGTGTTGTCGAGATCAAAGACCCAATGCTCCACATGGGCAAATGCCTCAAGTTTCCGCTGGTCCTTCGAGGGTTTGTTTGCGCCAGGCTTTATGGGCAAATCAGTGTTCCCACACCATGTTCGGTGAACAGTTCCAGAAGCACCGAGTGCGAGACCTTGCCGTCAAGGATGACAACACCTTCCACACCTTGCTGAAGGGCTTCGATACATGTTTCGACTTTCGGGATCATTCCTCCGGAAATAGTTCCGTCTGCAATCATGGCATGCGCCTGGCTGACTGAGAGTTGCTTGATCAACTTGCCGTTCTTGTCGAGAACGCCTGGAACATCGGTCAGGAACAACAAACGCTTGGCGTTCAGAGATCCGGCAATAGCGCCGGCGAAGGTATCTGCATTGATGTTATAGGTCTGTCCATCTTCATCCGGAGCGACAGGAGCGATGACGGGGATCAGATCTTCTTTAAGAACAAGCTTGAGAACTGTTGGGTTGACCGACGCTGGCTCACCGACAAAACCGAGATCGACCAAACTTTCGATGTTGGAATCTGGATCAACAACAGTCCGCTGCAGCTTTCTGGCGCGTACCATGTTGCCGTCCTTGCCACAAAGCCCTACAGCCCGACCACCTTCGGCGTTGATTGATTGGACGATTTCCTTGTTGATGGAGCCGGCGAGGACCATCTCCACGATCTCGACCGTGGCCTTGTCCGTGACACGCAGTCCAGCCTTGAACTCGCTCACGATGCCAAGCCGGGTCAGCATTTTTCCGATCTGGGGTCCGCCGCCATGCACGACAACCGGGTTCACACCAGACTGGCGCAGCAAGGTAATATCCCGCGCAAAGGCCGCTCCCAGTTCCGGGTCTCCCATGGCATGTCCGCCGTATTTGACGACGACAGTGCGATCGTCATAGCGCTGCATGTAGGGCAGAGCCTGTGCAATGATATGGGCGCGGCTGATGTCGTCCTTTGTGGCGGTCATGAAACGGTCTCGAATGTTATCTGCAAGGAGTGCGATTAGATTTTCTAGCGGGTTTGGCAAGACGCATCAATCGCCTTTGCACGTGCAGCCTTCTAGCTCAAAAGCAGCTGATTGATTTCAGCCCGCAATTCAGCAATGCCAGTGTTCTTATCTGACGAAGTCGCAATGATCTCTGGGAAAGAAGCGGGTCGCTTGGCCAGCGCTTTCAACGTGTCATCGATCAAGCGTGTCAGTTGTGGCGGTTTGATCTTGTCGGATTTGGTGAGCACCACCTGGTAAATCACGGCAGCACGATCAAGCAGCGCCATTGTCTCTTCATCGACCTTCTTGATCCCGTGCCGACTGTCGATCAGCAGGAAAACGCGCCGCAGTTTCGGGCGTCCTCGCAGATAAGCGAACACGAGCTCCGTCCAGGCTTCAACGAGATCCTTGGGCGCCTGTGCATATCCGTAACCTGGCATGTCAACGATGCTGAGAGGAGTTTCCGGAGCATTGAAAAAGTTGAGCATCTGCGTACGGCCAGGCGTTCCCGATGTCCGTGCGAGGCCCTTGCGACCGGTCAGGGCGTTGATCAGGCTCGATTTGCCAACGTTTGATCGGCCGGCAAATGCGATTTCCGTGTGGCCAAGCGTCGGCAGGTTCTCCATATCGACAACGCTCGTATGAAACGTCCAGGCTTTTGCGAAAAGCAGGCGACCGGCTTCAAGTTGCTCGTCGGAGAATTTTTCTTCTTCAATTGTCATGCAGGCGTTTTACTGGGCAATTGCCTTCGCGTCGAGATAGGCGACGCGAAGAATTTGCTTTCTGGTGCTTAAGTTGAAGAAATAGCTCTCAATGCGTCCACATCACCACCACGTATCAGCGGCAAGTTGGCAGTAATCTTCTCAACAGGCCAATCCCACCAGGCGATCTCCAACAAAGCCTCTATGGCTTTCTCCGAGAAACGACGGCGCACCTCCCGAGCAGGATTTCCAGCAACAATTGCATAGTCAGCAACATCTTTGGCAACCACAGCTTTGGCACCAATGATGGCTCCATGCCCAACCTTTACACCCGGCATTATGGTTGCGCCGTTTCCGATCCAGACATCATTGCCGATGACCGTGTCGCCTCGGTTCCCATCTTGGTAGGTGGTTGGGTCAAATTCGGCTTCCCAGCCGTTTTGAAAGATATTGAAGGGATAGGTGGAAAGACCGGACATGACATGGCTGGCACCATTCATGATGAATTCCACACCGGTCGCCAAGGCGCAGAACTTGCCGATTACAAGGCGGTCACCGATAAAATCAAAATGATAGCTGACGCATTTTTTCTGGAAGTCTTCGGCGCCATCCATGTCACTGTAATAGCTGTAGTCACCAACCTCTATGTTGGGTCCGGAGACAACATTCTTGATGAAGACGATGTGGTGCTCTCCGTTAAACGGAAAAACGGTATTCGGTTGAGGTCCGTGCATGAGGAACTCCTGATCAATGAGGTTGGAACAAAGAAAGTGAAAGACACACAAGTGTCTTGTCGACCCGTCGGTCAGCAGAAACTCGCTTTGCGCAAAGGGTCTTTGATCAGTTGTTCACGTTCTGGGCACTCCAAGTAAAAAGGGCTCCACCAAGTGGTGAAGCCCTTTTAGCAATTCTAGGGATGAGCGTCAGCTCTTGTCTTCGCTTACGGCTTTTTTCCGTTTGAAAATGCTGCTCAGGTTGTCCCAGAGCTCCACTTTCACGCCTTGCCGCCGCATGATCACATACTGCTGCGTGATTGAAAGTGAGTTGTTCCAAGCCCAGTAGATCACAAGACCTGCAGGGAAGGAGGCCAGCATGAACGTAAAGACCACAGGCATCCAAGTGAAGATCATCTGCTGGGTTGGGTCGGGTGGCGCAGGGTTCATCTTCATCTGAAGGAACATGGTGAGACCCATGATGAGCGGCCATACGCCGAGCATCAGCAACTGTGGTGGATCCCATGGGATCAGACCGAAGAGATTGAAGATGGTGGTTGGATCTGGTGCGGACAAATCCTGGATCCAGCCAAAGAACGGCGCATGCCGCATCTCGATGGTGACAAACAGCACCTTGTAGAGCGAGAAGAAGACAGGGATCTGGATCACGACCGGGAGACAACCTGCCAGTGGATTGATCTTTTCCTTCTTATAGAGCTCCATCAACTCTTGCTGTTGCTTTTGCCTGTCGTTTGGATTGCGTTCACGGATCTCGGCCATCTGCGGCTGGACGAGCTTCATTTTGCTCATCGAGACGTAGGACTTGTTGGCAAGTGGAAAGAAGACCAGCTTGACGGCAACGGTCACCAGCAGGATCGCAACGCCGAAGTTGCCAACTTGATGATAGAGCCAGTCAATGGCAGTGAACATCGGTTTGGTCAGGAAGTAGAACCAGCCCCAGTCGATCAGCAAGTTGAACTTGGAAACGCCGATTGTATCTTCATAGGAGTCGAGCAAACGCTTTTCTTTTGCTCCGGCAAAAAGATGCGAGCTGGTGTTTGACGTGCCGCCTGCAGATACCGTGACACCTTCTCCCAGGAAGTCTGCCTGGTAGTTTTGCGAGCCTGCGGAGTAGCTGAAGCCTGGCTGAAAGCTTGAGCCAGGGGTCGGGATAAGTGTTGTCGCCCAGTATTTATCGGTGATTCCGAGCCAGCCCTGGTTGACCTCGGCAGGACGGACAGGGCCGTCCTCCTTGAGATCAGAGTAATCGACTTCCATCAGGCCTTCTTCACCAAAAACGCCCAAGAGGCCTTCGTGAAGAATATAAAAACCTGCCGTCTTGGGCTCTCCCTGGCGCGCAATCAGGCCGTATGGATAGAGTGTCAGGTCAGTATCGGTGTTATTCTCGACAGATTGCTCAACTGTAAACATGTAGTTGGCGTCGACCGAGAACGTGCGCTTGAAAACAAGACCCTCACCGTTGTCATAGCTCAGCGTAACCGGGCTCGCAGGTGTCAGATCTCCACCTGAATCAAGTGACCAGACTGTATCGGGTGTTGGAAGTGAAAGTGAGCTGCCTGGATCAGCGACCCAGCCATAGTCGGCGTAATAGGCACCTGGTCCGCTTTTAGGTGACAGCAGAACGATGGTTGGGCTGCTTTTGTCAACAGTCTCATGGTAATCCTTCAAACGAAGGTCGTCGAGACGGGCACCTGTCAGATTAAGCGAGCCTTCAAGGCTAGGCGTGTCAATTGTCACGCGTCCGGAATTGGCTAGGGCCTGCTCACGCGTCAAATTGACGGCAGCGCCATTGCTCGCCGGCGCGGTTGTGTTGGCACTCGCGGTTGGCGTAGGCGCTGAGGATGCCTCTGCCTGAGCTTTAGCTTCTTGCTGAGCCTGGAGCTCTGCCTGCTGCTGCTCCAGCTGCGGCTGTGCGACAAAATACTGCCAACCAAGCAAAACTGCCAATGACAAGACAATCGCGAGGATTGTATTTCGATTTTCGGAGAACAACTGGCTACCCCTGTTTTTTGCTCACGCTGACGCTTTGCGCCTTTGCATTCCGACGTTTGCCCCGATACGTACCCGATCTTGGGTTCAAAGCAAGTGGCAAACCAGACTTAAGGTCTGAAACGAGTAATTCAAATGAAATGTTGAGCGCAGCCTCTCGTCCAATCAGGACGAAGTCAGCCTGACCTGGAATATCGGACGGCGCTAATTCTGCTACGGCCGCACGCAAACGTCGTTTGATCCGGCTGCGGACAACAGAGTTCCCAGTCTTCTTCGTGACTGTGTATCCAACGCGTGCAGGCTCATCGCTGGTACGCTTGAGACCCTGTAAAACAAAAGCGCGCCGACCTACCCGACCGCCTTTGGCGATAGCTAGGAATTCGGAGCGCTTTTTAAGTGTTTTCATGTCTGTCGGCGTTTGGTTTGTGCCCGAACCTATCATTCTAGGTCACGCCGCATACAGTCGCCTAAGATTAGGCGCTGAGGCTCTTGCGCCCTTTTGCACGGCGACGTGCAAGAATTTGACGGCCATTTTTGGTGGCCATACGTGCGCGGAAGCCGTGGCGGCGCTTGCGGACAAGACGGCTCGGTTGGTACGTACGCTTCATTGCTCATATCCGCGCTGACACGCGGCCCTTTGTTCAAAAAACTGTATGAAATGACATTCGTCATCGATCAAGCGGGCATTAATATGCCTACGATCCGAATGCAAATCCTGATCGAGCGCGCTTATACGAGGGAGTCGGCCCCAAGTCAACGTGTTGCAGACGAAATATCCCGTCTGTCGCACTTTTCAAAACCCGGAAGGTGATGAGAAGTCTTCATAGAGGATCTCTGAAGGCGGTGAAACCAATTTAAAGAGGTCGTTTTGCTCACTCGGACCTCACTTGTAGGTGAAGAAGCGAATGTTTTGACATCACTTTGCTTTATCGCGGTATGTTGCATGACTGAGTGCTTTGACAGACGATTTTCGAGTTTGAAAGGTCGACAAGGCAAAAGGGGGGACAAATGGATCCGATGCCTTCAGAGCATAAGGATGTACAGCCATCAAGAGTGTTGATGCTGCGTGGACTCGCGCTGCTGCTGGTTTTGTTCGTCGTGCTCGGTTGGTGGTTTGGCCTATACGAAGAGCTGACTTTTTCCAATCTGGTCGCGAAGCGGGCGCAACTGCTCGCATATGTCTCGGATCATTTTGTGATGTCGGTTGGGCTTTATTTCCTGATTTATGCGCTTGCCGTTGCAGGTTCCTTTCCCGGAGCGTCCTTTATGACGATCGCAGGTGGGTTCCTCTTTGGGAGCTGGGTTGGCGGCGCCGTTGCGGTTGCTGCCGCGACTGCCGGCGCGGTGGTCGTTTTCTTGATCGCTCGCACATTGCTCGAAGGCTTCATACATCGCCATATGGGCAGTGCTTTGAAGAAGTTTTCAGACGGTTACCGCAAAGACGCCTTTAGTTACCTGTTGTTTCTGCGCCTGACGCCCATCTTTCCGTTCTGGCTTGTCAATGTAGGTCCAGCATTGCTTGGAACGTCATTGAAAGTCTATTTCTGGAGCACACTGATTGGCATTATTCCAGGTTCATTTGCCTTTTCTTTTCTTGGAAGCGGGCTGGACTCCGTGATTGCCGCCCATGAAGTCAACAATCCTGGCTGTGCCTCCGCCGGTACGTGCAACTTCAATGCAGATGCCCTCATGAGCCGCCAGTTGATTCTGGCGCTGGTGCTCCTGGGGTGTGTCTCACTAATTCCTATAGTGGCGAAACGGCTCTTCGGTGCTGGCCGCCGCCGCAGCACTGAGAGCTGAACGGATGACCAAAACACTCACGCCAGATATTTGCGTCATTGGGGCTGGGTCCGGAGGGCTTTCAGTTGCCGCAGCCGCATCTGCATTTGGCGAGAACGTGGTCCTGATAGAAAAGAACCTTATGGGGGGTGAATGCCTGAACTACGGCTGTGTACCGTCCAAGGCACTTCTCGCGTCAGCGAAATCGGTTCAACATCAGTTCGATCCGGTCCTCGCGATGGACCTGGACGTGTCGGGGGATGCGAATTTTCAAAAGGCCCATCAGCACTTAACGCAGGTGATTGCGGCGATAGCGCCGCATGACTCGGTGGAGCGCTTTGAAAGTCTGGGCGTCACTGTCTTGAAGGAAAAGGCTGAATTCATATCCAAAGACGAAGTGACGGCGGGCGATTATCGCATCAAGGCACGGCGCTTTGTGGTGGCAACCGGATCAGCCCCTGCAGTCCCACCGATTCCGGGTCTCGGCGACGTTGATTACCTCACCAATGAAACGGTCTTTGACCTGACCGAGCTCCCCTCAGCATTGACCATTATTGGCGCTGGTGCTGTCGGTCTTGAGCTCGGACAGGCGTTTCACAGGCTTGGCAGCAAGGTTACGATCATCGATGCGGCAGAGGCTTTTGCAAAAGATGACCGAGAGTTTGCTGGTGTCGTTCTCCAGGCGTTGCGAGCCGAGGGCATCGAGATAATCGAGCATGCGAACGTCAGCGGGATCGCTTCGACAGCTTCCGGACCAACGGTCCGTATCGAAACGCAGTCTGGTAATCGTGAGGTGGTTAGCAGCCATTTGATGGTCGCAGCTGGACGTCTGGCAAATACTGAGGGCCTTGGATTTGGTGTTGCCGGGGTCAAAACCAATAAACATGGTGTCGAGGTAGATGGTGCCTTTCGGACCTCCAATCCAAGAGTTTACGCAATAGGCGACGTCATTGGTGGGCGGCAGTTTACGCATGCTGCGGGCTACCAGGCGGGTCTTGTGATCCGCAATCTGCTTTTCAGACTACCCGTCCGCTATGATGAAACCCGGGTGCCATGGACGACATTTACCGAACCCGAGTTGGGTCATGCCGGATTGACGCTCGCAGAGGCACGCGAGAAACATGGCGACAATGTCAGGGTTCTGTCTGCCTTATTTGCAAAAAATGATCGCGCGATTGCAGAGGGAAGGGGGCATGGAGGATTGAAACTCTATGTCGGCCCAAGAGGTATCTTGCTGGGCGCCGATGTTGTAGGCCCCCAGGCAGGAGAAGCGATCAACTTCTTGTCGACGGCGTGTTCGCAGAAAATGAAAATGAAGGACTTGGCGGGACTTGTTCTTGTCTATCCGACCTATGGCGAGGCAATCCGCACTGCAGCTTTGAGCTATTTTGAAGCGGTGCCTAAAAACCTTTGGGTGCGAAGACTAATCTCTGTGCTAAAATGGCTGGGTTAGTTCCAATACCAAGTGTTCATGGTGTAGAGGTGTAACCAGCCGGTTTTGGTTGCAAAGGGTTCGAAATGATACACCAGGGTCGGCCGAATGGCGAAATGGAGCGGGCCGACAGTGCAATTGACGATGATGTCGTCCGCCTGCCGAACGAGCATAAGATGGTTGCCGGATTGTCCGGAAAGCTGCTTTTGCTGACGATCTTCTTTGTCATGTTGGCAGAG
>JABXHV010000123.1 GCA_013373445.1 Paracoccaceae bacterium
TGCGCCGATCCTTTTGTCTGCGGCCGTCGTTCCGAGTGTTGAAGTGGCGCGCCCGATGCCTTTGCTGGCGTTATTCAAGGATGCGCCGCTAGGAACTGTGGGGATCTTTCTGCTCGGAAGTGTCTATGCAACGCAATCGGGTATGGGGGCTGTGTTTGGAACCAAGATCGGTCTCAGTGCTGATCAGATTTCCCTATTTGTGGCGATGTTGTTTGCCGGAGCCTTGGTGTTGCAATATCCGATTGGGTGGTTGTCTGATCGGATGGACCGGCGCAAGTTGATCCTGGGTGCTGCCCTTTTGGGAGGTTGCTCCTGCGGGCTCGGCTGGTTTACCGGCGACAATCTTTGGGCCTTGATGGCTGCCGCATTTTTGGCCGGTGGTGTGACAACACCGCTTTATGCGCTGTTCCTTGCCTATACGAACGATTCCCTATCCGCCGATGACATGCCCGCAGCTTCTGGCGGGCTTATTTTCACGTTTGGCATGGGGGCCATTGCAGGTCCGATGGTGGCCGGTTGGGCAATGCAGGGACGAGGGCCTCAAGCCTTCTGGCTGGTGCTTGGGGCGACATTCGCTGCGATTGTCGTTTATGCGGCCTATCGCATGACGCGGCGGACCGTTGTTCCTGTAGATGAGACGGAAAGTTACCTGAACGTTCTACCAACAGCGTCACCCGTGGCTATCGAGGCGGCTGCAGAATGGGCCGTTGACAATGCAGAAGCTGAGCGTGAGGCCCAAGAGGAGGAGCAGCCTTCTTAGGGTGCTCCTTCGCCAAGCTTGAGTGCGAGCCTGCCGGCTGACGGTGGGCCATGTCTGGGAAGCATGGTCCACCGTCCGTTTTCGGGTGTCTGATTTAGGACTGTGAGCGACGAGCTGCCAGAAATTCAAACAGCCGTGCAACGGCTTCGGCACCCGGATCAACGTGACCAACAAGCTGCTTTGCATTGAGATAGGCTGCTCGCCCAGCCTGGGCTCGGGTTAAGGTTGCTGTGTGGGCAGCTCCCTTGCGTGCAGCAGTTGCTGCAGCCTCCAGACCATCGCTCAGGGCATCAAGTGCGGGTGCCAATGCGTCAATCATCGTGCGATCTCCCAGCTTGGCTCCACCTATCTGTTGCATGCGATCAAGGCCAGCCTTCAGGGAATCCCGCATAGGCATACCTGATGAGGACGCATCGCCCGCGGCCGCGAAAAAGATGGCCAGCAGAACGCCAGAGGAGCCTCCCATGGTTTGGCTAAGCTCTTGCCCGATAGCCCGATAGAGCTGGGTGGCATCTGACAGCGGAAGCGTGTCAATTGCGCTGATGAGTGCACGCGAGGCATTTGCCAAGGTCGAGCCGGTGTCTCCGTCGCCTGACTTGGCATCCAGTGCGTTCAAGTCGTCTTCGGACGCAATGAAAGTTTCGCAGCAGGAGATCAGAAAGGCGCGCGTTGGTTCGTGCTGCGACGGCATTGCCTTGATTGGGGCGAGCCCGTCGGGGAGCGGTATAATGTCTTGTTCCTCAAGCGTAACGCAGCCGGGCCAACCGATGGTCGAGACAGGAGCCGTGAGGTTCTTTATATCTTCTTCCGACGCTTCCAGCAGGGACACGGAGAAGCCGTGCATGTCGAGCGATGTCATCATGGAGGCGGGACCAACCAGCCACTTGATGTTTGTGCCAATGGCTGATTTGAGCAACTCGTGGGTCAGGATTGACATCTCCAGAACAGACCCCGCCCCCAGGTTGTTTACCAGCGCCACATGCGGCTTATCCGACATGGACGTTTTAAGCTTGTCCGTTACTGCTGCGATTGCTGCCGAGGCCCCTTCATAGGCCACCTGTTCAAAGCCTGCTTCGCCATGGATGCCGAGACCAAGCTCCGCTTTGCCAGAAGGAATACGGTTTTCCTTCGGTGAGCCGGGAACAGTGCAGGTGTCGAGCGACATGCCGATGCTGTAGCTCTTGGAAATGATGCGTTTGGCTGATTTGGTGATCGTCTCCAGATTGGCCCCTTGTTCCGCAAGTGCCCCAGCGATCTTGTGTACGAACAAAGTGCCAGCAACGCCTCTGGCCTGTGGGACATCGGGCAGTGCGACGTCGTCGTCGACGACGACCATATCAACCTTGTGGCCAAAAGCACGCGCGCGCTCTGCCGCAAGGCCAAAATTAAGACGGTCACCGGTGTAGTTTTTGACGATCAGGAGGCAGCCCTTAGGACCTGTAACGGCCAGGATCGCAGCCAGCACAGCATCAACGGATGGCGAGGCAAAAACGTCGCCGCAAACCGCTGCTGTGAGCATTCCTTTTCCGACAAATCCGGCATGAGCCGGTTCGTGACCAGAGCCGCCGCCGGAGATCAGGGCAACCTTTGATCTGCTCCAGTCTGAGCGCAGAACGACCCGGATGTGCGGAAATCCATCGAGCCGGGTCAGAGTTCCACCGGCAGAGGCAATGGCACCTTCTATGGCCTCGGTTACGAGGTCTTCTTTCTTGTTCATGAAATGAGTCATGTGGCTCTCCCTCACACCAGTCTTGCGCCAGAGGCGTCAAAATAAAGCGGATTATCTGGTTTGATTTTTATCGTGTCACCCTGTTGCAGCTCTGTGTGCGCATCGGTCACAGTGATGAGATCATGGTTCTTGAAGATCAGGTGAAGGCGGGTCTGGTCGCCCAGATGTTCAACCCTGGTTACCGTGCTTTCCTCACCTTCTCCCTGCAGGATGTGTTCCGGACGAAGGCCGATTGAGGTGGCTTTGGGTGGAACGTTGGCGAAGAGGTCCGCGGGGAGCACATTTATGCGCGGCTGACCGAGGCGACTTGCGGCATAAAGGCTGACCGGATCTTCATAGATCTGGCGAGGCGTACCGAACTGGACGAGCTTGCCATTATCGAGAACACCGACATGGGTTGCCATTGTCATCGCTTCGACCTGGTCGTGTGTCACATAGATCAATGTTGCGCCGGAGTTTGCCTGGATGCTTTTCAACTCGACCCTAAGATCTGCTCGAAGTTTTGCATCCAGAGAGCTCAACGGTTCATCCATCAGGTAGACGGAAGGATTGCGTACAAGAGCTCGGCCGATGGAGACACGTTGCATTTCACCGCCGGAAAGTGCTGTCGACTTGTTGTCGAGCTTGTGTGAAATCTGCAGGATCTCTGCGACTTCGTTCACTTTACGGTCGATTTCGGATTGCGGGGTACGCAAGAGCGGCGATTTGAGCGGAAACTCGAGGTTTTCTCGCACGTTCATGTGCGGATACAAAGAGTATTGCTGAAACACCATGGCGACGTTGCGCTGGGCCGGGGTCAGGCCAGTCATCAATTGGCCGCCGATGGTGACTGTTCCTTCATCTGGAGTGTCCAGACCCGATACCATACGCAGGATCGTGGTTTTGCCAGCGCCGGTCGGGCCCAGCAAGACAACGAAAGAGCCGTCGGGAACCTCCAGGTCAACCTTCTCAAGGGCTACGGTGGAGCCGAAGCTTTTCGAAAGCCCGGATAATCTGACTTCAGCCATGCCTAAGGACCTCCCGATTGGCTTTTGAAAGGAGTGCGCGACCTGATTGTTCGTCGAAAACCGTGAGTTTGCGCGCGTCAAGTTCAATCCCGACAGTCTCGTCAATCTTCACTGGTGTAGATGAGGCGATGCGTGCCTTGATCGGGCCGTTGGCGCTTTCCAGAGTTATGATCTGCGTCGTGCCTAGATATTCCTTTGCAACGACGCGTCCGCGATAGGTTGCTGCATCACTCAACTGGACGTGCTCTGGGCGAACGCCGAGGTTCAACTTGCCTTGCTGGGTATCGAGTTGCTCGGGAACTTCGAACGCTGTTCCATTGAGATGAACGCTTGTCGTACCTTCCGACACCGACCCTTCAAAGGCGAGAAAGTTCATGGCGGGTGAGCCAATGAACTGGGCTACAAACTTTGTTGCTGGCCAGTCGTAGATTTGCTGAGGTACGCCGAATTGTTCGACGACGCCATGGTTCATGACAACGATTTTGTCGCCCATTTGCATGGCTTCCAACTGGTCATGGGTCACATAAACAGTGGTTGCGCCCATTCGGTCATGAAGCGCACGTAGCTCTTCGGCCATATGCTCGCGAAACTCCGCGTCCAATGCTCCAAGCGGCTCATCCATGAAGAAGGCTTTGGGCTCGCGAACGATCGCGCGGCCAAGGGCAACCCGCTGCCTATCACCACCAGAAAGGCTGCCGACAGGACGGTTGAGCAGATCCTCAATTTTCAGGATCCGGGCAACTTCGCTGACTTTCTCTCGCACCACCTGCCGGGAAAACCCCTGGCTGATCAGAGGATAGCTGATGTTCTTGCGAACGTTCATGTGTGGGTAAAGAGCAAACATTTGAAATACGAATGCAATGTCGCGCTGGCTTGCTCGCTTCTGACTGACTTCTTCATTGTCGATGTAGATCTGGCCACTTGATGGGAGTTCCAATCCAGCCATCATGCGCAAGGTTGTGGTTTTCCCGCAGCCCGAGGGACCAAGCAGCATGAAGAACTCTCCGTCCTCGATGGTGAAGGTCGAAGACTGGACGGCGGTGAAGCTTCCAAACTCCTTGCGGAGGTTTTCGATACGTATCTGGGCCATCTGTTATTCCGGAAAGTGACTGACGACGATGAACATGACCGTGCCGATAAGGGTGACGATGAAGGAATAGGTGTAGAGCCACAGTGCAAAGGGCTGCATCAGCATGAAAACACCAAGAGCGATCAAAATGGCTGCGACCATTTCCCAGGAATTGCGACGCAGGCGGAAAAGGCCATGAATGAAGGTACTCATTTGCGAACAGCTCCAAAGGTGATCCCACGCAGCAGGTGCTTGCGTAGCAGGACAGTGAAGACCATGACGGGTACAAGGAAGAGGGTCGCACCGGCTGCAACAGCGGGCCAATCCTTACCGACGCCAATAATCGTAGGGATGAAGGGAGGTGCGGTCTGAGCCGTGCCCGAGGTCAAGAGGACCGCGAACGCGTATTCATTCCAGGAAAAGATCAGACAGAAGATTGCAGTTGATGCGATCCCGGTTGCCGCCTGTGGGAGCACGACCTTGTAGAAGGCCTGAAACCGGGTGTAGCCATCAATCAGGGCCGCTTCCTCGTATTCAACTGGGATTTCGTCGATGAAGCCTTTCAGCAGCCAGACGGACAGAGACAAGTTCACTGCCGTGTAGAGCAGTATCATGCCCAGATGCGTGTCTGACAGACCCAGCTGCCGGAACATCAGGAAGATCGGGATCGCAACGGCGATCGGAGGCATCATCCTTGTCGAGAGGATGAAGAACATCAGATCATCTTTGAGCGGGACCCGAAAACGAGAGAATCCGTAAGCTGCCAGTGTTCCCAGAAAGATCGACAAAAATGTCGAGCCAAATCCAATGATGACGGAGTTCAGGAACCGTTCGCCGTAGCGGCTTGGGCCAGAAATCACCATGTCATATTGGCGCACAATCTTGTCGTACCAAGTCTGCGGAGGGCCAAGTTCGGCCAGCGCGTCTGGTGACATGCGTGTGCGTGTGGTGAAGAGGTTGACGTATCCTTCGACCGTCGGCTCGAAAACCACCTTTGGCGGATAGGCAATGGCATCAGACGGTGATTTGAAGCCAGTCGCGATAATCCACAACAGGGGAAGGATCGTCAGCAGCGCGTAGCCGGTTACGAGTACCCCGGCGAACCATTTTTGTCTGGTTGAGGGTTGGGTTACGGAAAAGCTCATCGTTCCTTCACCTTGTTCAAGGCCTTCACGTAGATCGAAGCAAGTCCGAAAACAGTCACGAACAGGATCACGGCGTAGGCGCTGGCATATCCGGTGCGCCATTTCTCGAAGGCTTCGCGTTTCAGGTTGATGGAGGTCAATTCAGTGATGCTGCCGGGGCCGCCGCCAGTCAGCTGAACGACCAGATCAAACATCTTGAAATTCTCGATGCCGCGGAAAAGCACGGCAAGCATCAGGAACGGCAGGGCCATTGGAATGGTAATGGTCCAGAATTGCCGCCATTTGCTGGCCCTGTCGCATTCAGCGGCCTCGTAGATGCTGTCGGGTATGGATCTTAGACCAGCCAGACAGATCAGCATCACGAACGGGGTCCACATCCATGTGTCAACGATGACGATCGACCAGGGGGCGAGCGCTACATCTCCGATCATGGAAAATGAGGATGGATCCGCACCAGTCAAAAAGCCGATGAAATAATTGAAAAGACCGATTTGAGGTTGATACAGAAATGTCCAGAAGTTTCCGACAACTGCCGGGCTGAGCATCATCGGGAGCACGATGATCGTGGTCCACAAGTCGTTGCCCTTGAACTTCTTGTTGATCAGATAGGCCAGCGTGAAGCCAATCAGGACCTGCAGCGTGAGCGTCCAGAATACGAAATGCGCTGTTGCCTGCATAGCATTCCAGATATCGGGATCAGTGAGGATCCGCTCATAGTTGCGTAGGCCAAGCCATTTGACTTCTGCGTTGGTGCGGTTGGCACGGTAGTTGGTCAGGCTGAGCCTGATGGTCCAGATCAACGGAAATATGTTGATCGCCAGAAGAAGAAAGATTGTCGGTGCGATGAAAATCCAGCCGACCATCCGGTCACTGAGACCCTTCATGCCGCGCGTATTGGATCCCTGCGAAGGTGCGGGAGCCTGGCCAGTCTTTTTGTCCAGCATGTTTTATAGTCCGAAAGGGATTTCTAGGGTTCCGGGCGTAGCCAACGAATTGTCGCCACGCCCGGAAAGTTTCAGGCGCACTTAGAGCTTGCCGTCGTCCTCGAAGGTTTCGGTCCAATCACGCACCAGCCCGTCCAGGGCTTCCTTTGCAGTTCCATTGCCGGCGACCACGTAATCATGGAAACGACGTTGGGTGTCCTGCAACAAGGTGGCGTAACTTGGCTCTGCCCAGAAGTCTTTCACGACTGCCATGGAATCCAGGAATGTCTGGGCGTATGGCTGACTTTGCGGGAATTCTGGTGCCAGAGTGACTGATTTCAGGCAGGAAAAGCCGCCCATTTCCCACCATTTGGCCTGAACGTCAGGCTTGGCAAACCATTTGATGTACTCAAGGGCTGCATCCTGTTTTTCCGAGTACGAGACAACAGAGATGCCTTGGCCACCCAACTGAGCGAACTGATCGCCATTTGGTCCCTTTGGATTGACAAAGTAACCGGTTTTGCCGTTTCCGACATTGGCGTCGCTTTCAAAACCGGGCCAAGTGAATGCAAAGTTCATCTGCAAGGCGACCTGACCTGATTTAAAGGCGTCGATGCCTTCACTCATGTAGCCATTTGATGACCCTGGAGGCGTACAGCAGTCATAGAGTTCCTTGTAATATTCCAAACCAGCGATGGCGCCGTCGGAATTCACGAAGCCTTCCATGTCATACGGCACTTCAGGGTTTTCATACAAGAAACCGTAGCTGTAGAGGACGTCCATTGCGCCCATCGTAATGCCTTCAGAACCACGTTCGGTATAGATGGATGCGCCGTAAACAGTGGTGCCATCGATTTCACGGCCCTGGAAGAATTCTGCAATATCCTTCAGCTCCGCAAAGGTGTCAGGAGCGGCCAAATCGCGGCCGTATTTTTCCTTGAACTCGGCCTGCAGCTCGGGACGTTCAAACCAATCCTTACGATAAGTCCATCCGACAACGTCACCGAAAGCGGGCAGGGCCCAATAGTTGGGTGTGTTCTTCGGCCACTCGGAATAGCCGGCAACCGTTGCGTCGATAAAGTCGGTCATCTTGATGCCTTCGGCATCGAAGAAGTCATTGAGTTTTACATAGTGGCCGTTCTCGGCGGAGCCGCCGATCCACTGGCTGTCACCAATCATCAGGTCGCAGAGTTTGCCGCCTGAGTTCAGCTCGTTGAGCATGCGGTCAGCGAAGTTTGGCCACGGCACGAATTCGAAATTCATCGAATGGCCTGATTGGGCTTCAAAGTCCTTGCTGAGTTCGACCAAGGCATTTGCCGGGTCCCAGGATGCCCAGCACAGGGTCAGGTCTTCGGCCTTTGCGGTTGTTGCAAGGCTGGATGCGAACAGCACGCTTGCGCATGCCGTCAGAATCATTTTGCGGTTCATAAGTTCTATCCTCCCATTAACAGATCCGCCTTTGCCCTCCTCGACACGGCAGCCCTGTTCCCCGAAGCCTAGATGAGACACGTGCCTCAAAACAAGTAAAAAATGATGCACGTGTGTCAAAATGTGCTATTGAGCATTAGAGGACTGGTTGAAATGCTGCCGCTGTAGAACGTGTCGATATATTTAAGCACTTGATAGTATGAAACAAAAAATTGAAATGGCGGATTTACCACCTGAGGGTCCACCAACGACCAAGGACCTCGCAAAATTTGCCGGTGTGAGCCGTGCGACCGTCGACCGGGTGCTGAATGGGCGCGAAGGCGTTAAGCAAAAAACCATCGACAAGGTCAATGAAGCAATCAGGGAACTCGGTTTCGTCCGGAACCTTTCAGCGGCCAATCTGGCGAAGAACAAGCGTTATCGTTTTGTCTTCTTGTTGCCGAGCCGGGGCGATTTGTTTCTTAAGGAAATTCAGCGGCACATTCGCGAGGCGGAGGCCGTTCTCGTCAACGAAATGGTTCAGGTCGATCTGGAGTGTCTGGACGAAAATGACCCGCATGGAATCGCCTCCTATTTGACTTCATTGTCGCTGGGAACGGTGGATGGGGTCGCAATAATGGCGCCTGAAACGCCGCAGGTGCGTGATGCAATCCTGCGCCTTTCGGAACGCGGCGTTCAGGCCCTGTCCTTTATCTCCAATCAACCGCGCACAGGGGACGATTGGGTCGGAATTGACAATGAAGCGGCCGGCGCAACAGCTGGTACGTTGCTAGGCCGTTTTCTTGGAGGGCGCGGCGGCAATGTTCTTGTCGTGTCCGAAACCATGAAATCTCGAGACAGCCTGGAACGCCGACATGGATTTGACCGTGTTTTAAACGAGGGTTTTCCAAATGTCGTCGTGTTGCCATCCTTGGAAACCTATGGTTCTGCAGAGCGCGCTCGATCAATCATTGTGGAGACCGTCGAGCGACAGAAAATCGCTGCGGTCTATATCCTTTCATCCGAAGCGAGAGTGCCTCTGACGGTTTTGCGGGACCTTGGTCTGCCGCAACCGGTGGTGACGATTGCGCACGAACGTACACCGTTTACCGAAGAAGCTCTTCGCAAGGGGTATCTTGATGCCGTGATCGCCCAGGATCCCGGACATTTGGCACGAAGCGCAATCCGCAAGCTCAAGGCCATGACTGATCAGCGTAGCACACTTGTGTCGCAAGAGAAGATCCGCATCGAAATACTGATTGCGGAGAACCTTTAATCCTCTTTGATGTATGAGAAATGACGCTCGGCGCAGCCCGGTCGTTTAGCGGCGTCGGGCTTTCTCATATTCGTTTCAGAAGAACTCGGGGTGACGCTGCATAATGTTGTCGACGTTCGAAAGGGTGCCGGTCAGGTGGCCTCTCACTTCGCTCTCGGCCGTTTCTGCATCACCTGCCTTGATCGCATCGAGTATTCTTTGGTGATAGGCAATGATTTCGGCGGCTTTGCCTGGATCTGGCAGGTTAAGTTGGCGCAGGCGATCAATATGGCCGGAGCGATCCGTTACGAGATCCCAAAGGTCGGGCACCTCGGCAGCTTCGAAGAGTGCACGGTGGAAGGCGCGGTCGAGCGCGACGAAGTTGTCCATTTCATCTGCTTCGAAGGCCTGTTTTTGTTGAAGCAAGGAGTGTTCTGCCAGCTTGAGATTATCGCCGGAGCCGCTCGTAATCAGGCGGCGCGCGACTTCTATCTCTAGTGAGAGGCGCAGGAACTGGGTCTTCCTAGCATGCGCAACGTCGATCTTTGACACTTCGGTCTTCGACTGAGGGTAGATATGAAGCAGACCATCTTCCTCGAGGCGCAACATGGCGTCACGCACTGGGGTCTGACTGACACCATAGTCTTCGGCAATTTCGGCACGCGAGAGGTTCTGCCCAGGGATAAACTCAAGGGCTATTATACGCTCGCGCAATGCTGCATGGATTTGCTGACTCGCTGATATCTTGCGAATCTTCTTGATTGTTCGAAACATTGTCAGCGCCCGTTTCCCTCGTATTTTTATGGCTTTATCCGTAGTTCAGCTCATAAAGTCAGAAAATAACTATATAGGTATATTGCAAATTATAAACTAATATATTAGTGCATTAGTGGACGCAGGAAGGGAGTTCTGCATCACCCAATGGGAGGATACTTATGAAAATCTCTAAAATCGCCGTGCTCGCCGCATCGCTTAGCGTGCTTGCAACTACGGTTTCCGCCGAAACATTCAATATCCAGACGTCTTTCAACGCTGGTGACTTTTCGACGCAATATATTACCGACAATTGGTTGCCTGAAATCGAAGCGCGCACTGACGGTCGCGTCAAAATCGTTCTCACACCGAATGGCTCCGTCGTTCCTGCACGCGAAACACCTGACGCGATTGCTGCTGGCGTTCTTGATGGCGACTTCACCTCAGTGAACTATTTTGCAGGGCTTGAGCCAGCCTACGCGATCATGGGCGATCTTATTTCAGGATACGATACGCCGGAACAGATGTTGGGCTTCTGCAAGGACGGTGGCGGTGAAGCCATGATGCAGAAAGCTGCCGATTCGATCACTGGCGGCGAAGTCACTGTTGTTGCTTGTGGGCCTTACTCACGTGAAGCTCTTGCCGCGCGCACACCAATTCGCACTTTCGAAGACCTTGAAGGCAAAAAAATCCGTTCGCCTGAAGGCCTGGCCGCTGCCGTGTTCTCTGCCGCCGGCGCTTCACCGGTCTCCATCCCGTTCTCAGAAGTTTTTGGCGCCCTTGAAAAAGGCATCGTAGATGCAGCAGATGCCTCCGCTTACGTCAACAATGATGCGACCGGTCTGCAGGATGTGGCTCCCTATCCGCTCTATCCTGGCATTCACTCGATGCCTTCGATGCAACTGACGCTCAACACTGCGAAATGGGATGCCCTGTCTGCCGAAGATCAGGCGGCTTTGCGCACCTGGTGGTATGACGCGATGTATGCGATGGCCGCTGAAGTTCATAAGCGTGATGCCGAAATCGCAGCCCGTGATGATGCGACCGACAAGATCGAGGTCATTGACTGGGCACAGGAAGACCGTGACCAGCTTCGCGTTGTTGCCCGCGAACAGTGGGAAGACTACGCGAAGAAGTCAGCTCTGGCTCAGGAAGCTCTTGATGCGCACATCGCGTATATGACCAAGATTGGTCTTTTCAAATAAGCTCTCTCTCCCGGTGCCGCTCCGCCTTGTTGGGTGGGGCGGTATTTCACTTCAGATTGACTGCCAAGGTTTCGCGATGAAACGCATTTTCGCACTCTACGCCGATGCTATGGACAGCATCAGTGTCTTTGTCGGCCAGGCCTGCTCCGTGCTCTTTTTTGCCTGTATCGCAATTTCCGCTGCCGAGGTGGTTCTGCGATACGGATTTGATGCACCTACGCTCTGGTCAACCGAACTCGCCATGACCTTGTGCGCAAGTGCTTGGGTGCTGTCAGTGGGTTACGTTACCCAACGACACCGCCACATCTCCATTACGATGATGGAACTCATCGTGGGTGAACGGGTCTGGCGGGTTTTCCGTCTGTGCCAGATGCTGATTGCCACTGCTGCGCTGTTTGTTCTGGCACTCGCGCTTCACCATCCTGCAAGCAAGGTTCTCGCCCGCACGGAGTATTCCGGCACTGCGATGAACTCGATGGCACCTACCTATCTCAAGGTTCTGCTTTTCGTCGGCTGCATTTTCTACATTCTGCAATTGCTGGCCAACATCGTTCGTTGGACCCAAAACACTGAGGGGGACGTGACCGGTGGGCATTGAAATCATCACGCTACTGATCATTATCTCGCTGCTGGCGCTGATGGCACTCGGCGTGCCGCTGGGCATCACAACGCTTACCGTCTCGCTGGCGACCGCGATCCTCTATTTCGGCGAACGCGCCGGGTTCTTCATCGTCGCCGCCAATGTCGGCGAGGTTCTTCACAAATACGAATTGATTGCAGTCCCATTCTTCGTCTTCATGGCGAATGTGCTCGAGCGATCGGGCATCGCGAAATCAATGTTTGATTCCATGGCGATCATGGGCGGACGCTTTCGCGGTTCTGTCGGCGTCCAGACGACCTTTGTTGCTGTTCTTTTGGCCGCAATGTCGGGAATTATGGGCGGTGAAATCGTCATGCTCGGCCTGATTGCCTTGCCGCAAATGATGCGTCTTGGTTATGATCGCAAGCTTGCTATTGGGATCATTTGTGCCGCAGGTGCTCTGGCGACGCTCATTCCACCTTCCGTCGTGCTGATCATTTATGGTCTTGCAGCGCAGGTGTCGATTACCAAGTTGTTCGCTGCATCCGCTGTCCCAGGTCTGATCCTTGCGTCGCTCTATATCACCTACATTCTTGTCCGGGTTCGTTTGAACCCGGCGATGGCACCGATCTATGATGTGCCAGAGACTGCCCTGCCTTTTTTCAAGCGTTTGAAGTTCCTTAAGGGCATCGTCCTACCGGCCATTTTGATCGGGACTGTTCTGGGTGTGATCTATTCAGGAGTCGCGACAGTGACAGAGGCAGCGGCGATCGGCGCGGTCGGTGCACTTGTGGTGGCGGCTGCGCGCAAGGAATTGAACTGGACCATGACCCGTGACGCGATGCGTCAGACCGTCCTTACCGTTGGTTCCATCATATGGCTGGTCATTGGTGCCGTGTCTTTGATCGGCATCTACAATCGCATCGGTGGCGGAGAATTCTTACGCGGGATTCTCACGTCGCTCGACATCGGACCGATCTGGGTGATCGTCGTCATGATGCTTATCGTAATGGTCCTTGGTACTTTCCTTGAGTGGATCGCGATTATCTTCATCACCGTACCGATCTTCGCACCTGTGGTTATAGATCTGGGTTTTGATCCGGTGTGGTTCGGTGTGCTGTTCGCCATGAATATTCAGATGTACTACCTGTCGCCGCCATTCGGGCCAGCGTGTTTCTTCCTGAAATCGGTCGCGCCCAAGGAAATCCAGTTGCAAGAGATATTTGTCGCTGTGCTTCCTTTCATCGCGCTGCAGGCGGTTGGTCTTTTCCTTGTCCTCGCGTTTCCGCAGCTCGCGCTGTGGCTACCAGCAATGCTCGATTGAGGTGAAAGGAGACTGAAATGTCAAAGAACGAACTCACCAAACAGGACGAAGATCTCTCCTCTTCCGAGTTCGAGGGGGAGGAGCTCAAGGATAATCATCAGTTCGGGAGCTGGCCGGAAGTTGTTGGCCTTGTGTTCACGCTCTTCGTTTGCTGGCTGATTTTCAATTTCCGGGGATAAGGCAATGACAAAAAATACACCCCATAAGAAGGCGCCAGAGGACCTGCGCTCTGCGCGTTGGTTCACTCCGGATGATCTTCGGTCTTTCGGCCACCGGTCGCGTATGATGCAATTGGGCTATACGGAAGAGGACTTTCGTAACAAACCCATCATTGGTGTCCTGCATACGTGGTCGGAATTGAACACGTGCCACAGCCATTTTCCTGAGCGGATCAAGGATGTAAAACGCGGCGTGGTTCAGGCTGGCGGCTTTGCAGTCGAAATGCCTGCGCTTTCCGTCGACGAGAGCTTCACCAAGCCAACTTCCATGCTTTATCGCAATATGCTGGCGATGGAGACTGAGGAGGTCATTCGTTCGCATCCACTTGATGGCGTTGTCCTGATGGGCGGTTGTGACAAGACCACTCCTGGTCTGATTATGGGTGCCATTTCTGCAGGTGTTCCAATGATCTTCCTTCCGGCGGGGCCGATGCTGCGTGGCAATTACGCCGGCAAGATACTCGGTTCGGGGTCGGATGCCTGGAAATATTGGGATGAGCGCCGCGCCGGCAATATCTCTGATGAAGAATGGCTCGGCGTTCAGGGCGGGATCGCCCGTTCGGCGGGAACCTGCATGACGATGGGCACAGCGGCGACGATGATGTCTATTGCCGAGGCTATGGGTTTGACGATGTCAGGTGCTTCATGCATTCCTGCCGTGGACAGCAATCATCAGCGTATGTCAGCAGCCTGCGGTCGTCGAATTGTCGACATGGTTTGGGAAGACGCGACCGCTGATACCATCGTGACAGATGCTTCTGTACGAAATGCCGCGATCGTTGCGATGGCGACAGGATGTTCGACGAACGCGGTTGTTCATCTTATCGCCATGGCGCGCCGCGCCGGCGTTCCTCTGACGCTAGAAGATCTTGACGAACTGGGCCGTACTACGCCGCTTGTCGCCAATGTTCGGCCGTCGGGCAAAGACTATCTGATGGAGGATTTCTACTACGCCGGTGGGCTTCGTGCTTTGATGAAGCAGATGGAGGAGCGCCTCGACACATCCTGTATGACTGTCACCGGCAAGACGGTAGGTGAGAACCTGGAAGGTGCCGAAGTCTACAATGATGACGTTATTCGCCCGCTTGACAATCCGGTCTATCACGAAGGATCGCTGGCTGTTCTCAAAGGTAACCTGTGCCCACAAGGCGCGGTGATCAAGCCTGCCGCCTGTGACCCCAAGTACCATGTTCACGAGGGGCCGGCGCTTGTGTTCGACAGCTATCTCGATATGAAGGCTGCAGTTGAAGATGAGGCCCTCGATGTCACGCCTGATCATGTGATGGTGCTACGGAACGCCGGTCCGCTGGGCGGGCCGGGTTTTCCTGAGTGGGGAATGTTGCCAATACCAAAGGCTCTGATCAAACAGGGACACCGCGACATGTTGCGGATCTCGGATGCGCGTATGTCTGGCACGTCCTATGGCGCGTGCGTGCTTCACGTCAGCCCTGAAAGCTATATCGGAGGCCCGCTGGCGCTTTTGAAAACCGGCGACACCGTTCGGCTTGATCTGCCAAACCGCACACTCGACATGTTGGTTCCCAAGGAAGAGTTAGAGGATCGCCGTAAGGCGTTCAAGCCGCCCGAGCCGCGTTTTGAGCGAGGCTATGGCTACATGTTCTCCAAACACGTGACACAAGCCGACCAGGGCTGTGATTTCGACTTCTTGCAGACCGATTTCGGCAAAGCCGTCGGTGAACCGGATATTTTCTAAAGGATCATTTGATGACCGATTATGTGCTCTCAGACGATACCCGCGCCAAACTCAAGCGCGTTTCTACAGCGTCTGTCGCAACCCAGCTTTATAAACGTGGCCTGCGCAATCAGTTCATTCAAGGCGTGCGACCAGTGTCGGAAAAAGCGGAAAACATGGTGGGGCAGGCCTTTACCCTGCGCTACATTCCGGCTCGTGAAGATCGCAACCAGCTAGAAGTGTTCCGCAACGCTGATCATCCTCAGCGCGTTGCCGTGGAAACTTGTCCTGAGGGACAGATCCTGGTGATGGATGCACGCGGTGATGCATCTGCAGCGACGGCGGGTTCTATCCTGGTCACGCGACTTGCGGTGCGCGGTTGCGCCGGTGTCGTGTCTGACGGCGGATTCCGGGACGCGAAAGGGATCGGCGAACTGAACATGCCGGCCTATAGCGCTGGCGCCTCAGCTCCCACAAACCTCACAAAGCACGAAGCGCTTGATATCAATGTGCCGATTTCATGCGGTGGGGCTCCGGTTTTCCCGGGCGACGTCCTCCTCGGTGATGCTGATGGTGTCATGGTTATTCCAGCTCATCTTGCCGATGAGATTGCCGAGGTATGTTCCGGGATGGAAAGCTTTGAGGAGTTTGTTCTTGAGGAAGTCATGGCAGGCGCGCCAATCATCGGGCTTTACCCTTGTACAAAGGATGAGAACCAGAAAAAATTTGAAGCATGGTGCACCAAAAACGGCCGTTGATGACTAGCGTCCATTATCTTGTAAAAAAGGCGCGGATTTCCTCCGCGCCTTTTTGGTATTCTGGTTCTTAGATCTTCGAGGTTAGCTCGCCGATGTAACTATTCTTGTCAGCCATGTGCCCAAGAAGGCCGCCGTGCCAGTCAGAACGGTTCCCCATGCCATGTCCACTGCAGAAACCGTGAGTGACCAGCTGCGCAAGGTTGCGTAGTTCGTCATGTCATAAGTTCCGTAAGCGAAGAAGCCGAACAGGGCGCCATAAATGAGGGCTGAGCCAAGGTTTCCAGACTTCAACGCTGGGAGGACGGCAAAAATCAGAATGCCGACAACGTAGATCGCATAGAATCCAACGGCAGCTCCCATGCGCGGGCTGTCGAGTATGATGTCGCCCAGACGGTCAAAGTAGAATGTCTTTGCGACACGGGTCAGCCAAATGTAGTCAATTCCAAGAAACACCACGGCTGTGAATGCGTATGCGATCAGATATTGGGTCATGGTCATCCTGTCGAAGTTGTTCTGATAATCTTGTCCGGTCGAATCTGTTAACCTCTTATACGCATCGGAAGTTGTGTTGGATCACTCAATCCCTGCTCGCGAGGAGTTTGTTATTGTGATGAAAGGGATTTTTGTCTCGGTTCATCATTTCAGAGTGATCCGCCGGAGGGTTCGATACGTTACAGTAGTAGTTCAAAACTGGGACACGTAATGGAACCTCTAAAGATTGCCGTGATCGGCTCCGGTATCTCCGGCTTATCTGCAGCTTGGCTGTTATCTAAGAACCACACTGTAACCGTGTATGAAGCCGGTGATCATCTCGGTGGGCACGCCAACACTCTTGAAGTCGACACCGTTGAAGGTTCTGTTGCCGTCGACACCGGGTTCATCGTTTACAACGAGCGCAACTATCCAAACCTGGCGGCGCTGTTCCGTCACCTGGATGTTGATACCGATCCGACAATCATGAGTTTTGCGCTATCTTTCAACCAGGGGGCCTATGAATATTCAGGGTCGGGCATAGGCGGTTTCTTTGGTCAGAAACGTAATTTTTTCAAGCCACTCCATTGGCAGCTCTTGAATGATCTGTCCCGGTTTTTCCGAACCGCCAGTGCTCGCGTTGAAACGCTTCCAGCAGACATTACACTTGGAAACTTCCTTGAACTGGAGGGGTACTCTTCGGTTTTCATAAATGATCATATCGTGCCAATGGGGGCTGCGATCTGGTCCACGTCGATGAATGAGATGTTGGGCTTCTCTGCCCGTAGTTTTGTCGATTTTTATGCCAACCATGGCATGCTGCAATTCAAGGATCGTCCGGCCTGGAGAACCGTTTCCGGTGGCAGTCAGTCCTATGTGAAAAAGATGATCGCTGACACTGACATCGAAGTGCAACTTGGAAACGGTGTTCAGCGGATCGTCCGCCAACCCGGTTATGTCCACGTAACGGACGAGCAGGGTGTGGTGCGTCCGTTCGATCACGTCGTGATTGCGACACATGCAAATCAGGCGCTGGATATGATTGAGGCGCCCGATCCATTGGAACAAGATGTTCTCGGGGCCTTCAGCTATCAGGCGAACAGGGCTGTCCTGCACCGGGATCCGCGTTGGATGCCAAAACGCAAGGGACTCTGGTCCAGTTGGAACTATCTGAAGACCTCCAAAGGTGAAGATACAGAACTGTGTGTCACTTACTGGATGAACCGATTGCAGGTCTTGCCGACCACGACAGATTTGTTCGTGACTTTGAACCCTCAAGCTGAAATCCATCCCAAGGCTGTCGATGCGGATATTATGTACCAGCATCCGGTCTTCGATCACGCGGCTGTCAGGGCACAAAAGCGGCTCTGGAATTTGCAGGGTACCCATCGAACCTGGTTCTGCGGAAGCTACTTCGGCTACGGTTTTCACGAGGATGGAATTCAGAGTGGATTGGCGGTTGCAGAAGCCCTGGGCGCTGCGCGTCGGCCTTGGCAACTGGACAATGAATCTGGCCGGATGGCATGTGCCATGGATATCGGCCGTGAGGCCGCGGAATGACCCTAGATGCGGTCTACAATGGAACAGTGTTCCATACGCGTATGCGTCCGGTTGAGCACAAGCTGCGCTACCGCGTATTTGCGTTGATGCTTGACTGTAATGCGCTCGAGGATGTGGCCGAACGGTTAAAGCTCTTTTCGTTCAACCGCTTCAACTTGTTCAGTCTGTATGATCGGGATTTTGGCGACGGCACCTCGATACGGGCGTATTTGAAGGCACTTTCTAAAGCCACGCCGAACGGCAGAGATGTGACCAGTTTTTCGATGCTTTGCTATCCGCGTATCCTGGGTTACGCCTTCAATCCTCTGACGGTCTATTATGGTTTGGATGATGCCGGCCGTGTGCGCCTCGTCGTTTACGAGGTGAGCAACACATTTGGTCAGCGCAAGACTTATGTCTTGCCGGTGGAAGGTGAGGGTGAGGGCGTCATTGCACAGCAGTGCGCCAAGGAATTTTATGTATCGCCTTTCAATGAAGTTGCCGGAACCTACAGCTTTCATCTGACGCAGCCTGGCGAAGCGCTCACGGTCGGCGTGGCTCTGCGCGATGATGACGGGCCATTGATGAAGGCTCACTTTACCGCAAAACGGGCGCCGTTGACCGATGGTGCGCTTTTGAGGGCGCTGGCTGCAACTGGCTGGATGACGCTCAAGGTGACGCTTGGCATCCACTATGAGGCTGCCCGTCTCTGGTTCAAGGGATTACGACTTGTGCCTCGGCCGCCTGCGCCTAAGAACCCTATTACTTTTGTTGATAAATCCGGTACGTGAGACATGGCTGAAGACGTGAGCTTTGAAACGGCATCCTCTAGAACTGGATGGCAGTCTCCGCTTGGCTATTTGGCGAGAAGTGTCCTTCGTCGATTGTCCCATTTGACGCACGAAGGCTCTTTACGAGTCGAGCTGCCTTCAGGTGAAGAGGTGCTTTTTGGCACCGGAACGGACACAAGAATTCCAACCATTCAAGTTCATCACTATCGGGCCTTCTGGAAGATCGTACGCCGTGGGGCCATCGGGTTTTCGGAAGCTTACATGGATGGTGATATCGATGCCGACGATCTCGTGGGCTTCTTTGAATATTTTCTGAAAAACCGTACCCAGTTTGAAGAAAAGACACCCGGCTTTGTCAAATCGGGTTTCATGGATCGGATCCTGCATCTGG
Organism: Paracoccaceae bacterium; assembly: GCA_013373445.1. Classification (GTDB taxonomy): domain Bacteria; phylum Pseudomonadota; class Alphaproteobacteria; order Rhizobiales; family Stappiaceae; genus Roseibium. The sequence goes on from JABXHV010000123.1 coordinate 19,019, forward strand.
CGCGGCGCAATTCAAAACGTGGAAGTCGGCGCAATATCACCGAGCACTATGATCTGGGTAATGCGTTCTATCGGCTGTGGCTTGATGAGAAGATGATTTATTCAAGCGCGTGCTATGGGCCTGGTGCCGAAACTCTCGAGGATGCCCAAAAGGTCAAGCTGCAGAAAATCACTGACCTCGTAAAGCTGACGGGCCAGGAAAAAATTCTGGAGATTGGCTGCGGCTGGGGCGCTCTCGCACTTCATATTGCGGCGCAGTCGGGTGCAAGAGTTGAAGGCATAACCCTGTCTGACGAGCAGCTGGCATATGCACGCGACGCTGCGCGGGAGGCTGGCCTTTCAGATCGCTGTTCGTTCGTCCTGAAAGACTATCGCGATCAGGAAGGAGCCTATGACCGGATCGTGTCGATCGAGATGATCGAGGCGGTTGGCGAAGCTTACTGGCCAGATTATTTCAAGGTGCTCCATGATCGCTTGAAGGATGGCGGATCAGCTGTCATTCAGGCCATCACGATTGATGAGGCCCGTTACGAGAGCTATAGGAACTCGGCTGAATTCATACAGCGCTACATCTTTCCGGGCGGCATGCTGCCGACACGCGAAATCATGGAAGAACAAGCTGTAAAAGCGGGTCTGCGGACAGATCATGTTGAGCTCTTTGGACAATCCTATGCCCAGACTTTGATGGATTGGCGCGAGCGATTTGAGGATGCTTGGCCGGAGATCGCCAAACTCGGATTTGACGAACACTTTCGCCGTCGCTGGCGTTATTACCTGGCCTATTGCGAGGCAGGCTTCCGTGACGGGTCGATTGATGTCGGCTTCTACCGTTTTGTCAAAGACCAGCGCTCAGGGTGATGCGCTGGTTAGCTGCGCATCACCACCTTGTTGATGACCCAGAAATACAGGAAAGTCGGCATCCGTTTCAGCAGCTTCATCGCGAAGACAAACGCGCGTGGGAAGGCGATTTCGAACTTCTCGCGCTTCAAGCCATCATAGATCGCCTCGGCTGCTTCTTTGGCGCTAATCATGCCGGGCATGGGAAACGGATTGTCTTTCGTCATCGGGGTGTCGACGAAACCTGGATTGATAACCGAGACAGTGATTCCGTGTGGCTCCAGCTCTAACCGGAGCGTTTCTGCAAGATTGATCAACGCGGCCTTGGTCGGTCCATAGGCGATCGAGCGTGGGAGTCCTCTATACCCTGCCACTGATGCAACAATCGCAATGTGTCCGCTACCTCTTTCGATCATTGAAGGAATGAGAACATTGAGGGCGTTGACAACACCCATGTAGTTGACTTCGACGCCGCTTCTCATGGACTCAAGATTGATGTCTTTTGCATCTATGAGTGCCCAAGTGCCGGCATTGAGCACCGCAAGGTCGATGGCCCCCGCATTTTCTTCGATGCTCTTGATGCCGGTGGCAACGGCTTCAGCATTGGTGACATCAAGTGGATATGCGGTTGTGTTTCGGCTTTGATTGACTTGTATGTCCAATTTGTCTTTCGACCGGGACGAGACTGCCAAGTGGGTGACCTTGTCATCCAGGAGGCGCGCCAGTTCATAGCCGATGCCCGTGCTCGCACCGGTAATCCAGACCGTGTTCCAGTCAACGTCCTTTGTCATCTCAGATCCCGACCAGCGGCTGGAGGAGACGACTGAAAAATCCCTTGAAACGGGTTTGGGTCTCAGTCGCTACGAGGCAAATACAGGGGGCGTCAGGCTCGACCCGCGGCTGGTGTTCGATGTGCTCATCCAGGTCGGCGATGTCTCCTGGCTGAAAGCGTCCGAGCGCATCCTGATAGCTGCCGGACAGAATCAGCGTCATTTCTGCACCGCCATGTCCATGTTCAGGCACGACCTTGTTGGGGCCAATGTGCAGTAGATAAAGCGATGAGCTGCCATCGACCTCAATGCGTTTGCGTTTCACACCAGGAGCTGCGGTTTTCCAGGCAATCTCGTCCAGGCGATTGCCGACATAGCGACGCAGGGGAAGAGGCACGTCAGCAAATACATCTCGTGCTAGGCTTTCCCGTCGTTGAAGGGGAGCTTCCGCAACATCTATGCTGGACATGATGCGTTCGAGAGCGCCGGGAGCCAACTCAGCCGGCTCTTCGCTTTCGATCAGGCTGCCGCCGATGTCTTCAGCCATTCGCAATTCATTGCGGCACTCTTCGCACATGGCCAAGTGTGATGCGACCACCACGGAGAAAGCGTCATCCAGGTCACCACTTGCGAAGCGCATTAATGTGTTTTTGTCGAGGTGATGTCGGACCGTCATTGGTATACTTCCAGTCGTCTTTTCAGCTTTGAATATGCAAGACGCATTCTTGATTTCACTGTGCCGAGCGGCAACGACAGCTTCGCTGCTATTTCGCTCTGCGACAGGTCCTGCACAAAAGCACATTCTATAATCTGACGTTGGTCCTCAGGAAGATCGGCAACAGCGATTGCTACGCCTTCAGACTGCTGACTTGCGAGGGTGCATGCTTCTGCATCGGCTTCCTCGCTTGCCAATTCCACGTCGTCCAGGTCGTCATAGGGTTGTGACGATCTGCGGCGCAGGCGGTCTATCCTGGCATTTCTGGCGATTGTGTAGACCCAGGTGCTCACCGCTCCGCGATCAGGCCTGTACAGATGCGCCTTGCTCCACAAGGTCATCATCACGTCTTGAACCAGATCGTCTGCAACGGCTTGCTCTGCACCTGCCTTGATCATCAAAGCCTTGATGCGCGGGCCGAAATAAACGAACAGCGCCTTAAACGCCGCACGATCACCAGTTCTGACGATCTGTTCCATCAGCCTTTTGTGGGCTTCCATCGAGGCTTGGTGCACGTCATCGTCCAAAATAACTGTTGTTTCAGCGACCGATCTCATATCCGTCCGAACCTTAAGTCAACTCGTACTGTGTACGCGGTGAAACTTCAGGTGGATCACAGGGGATCGAATTTTTGCTTTTGCTGTCGTTATCTGGCGGAAAAACTGGTTCTCTTACGCTCGTCTGCCGATGGGTGTTGACTTAAACGATGACATCCATTTCGTCTTGCTCACCGACACCAAAGACACGCTTGTACCGAGCGATTTCGTCCTTGGGGCCCATCGCCTTGTTTGGATTGTCCGATAGTTTGACGGTCGGGTTGCCGTTGGCCGATACTGCCTTGCAGACGAGAGAGAAGGGCGCGAGCGCTTCGTTGCTCGCCAAACCTCTGAAGTCGTTGGTCAAAAGGGTGCCCCAACCGAAAGATGTGCGCACTCGCCCGGAAAACTGCTTGTGCAGTTCAATGATCTTGTCGGTGTCCAGACCATCGGAAAAAATGACGAGCTTCTTGGTCGGATCTTCCCCGCGTGAGCGCCACCAATTTATGGCGATTTCCGCGCCTTTTGCCGGATCACCTGAATCAATACGAATACCGGTCCATCCCGCCAACCAATCTGGCGCACGTTCCAGGAAACCTTGTGTGCCATAGGTGTCGGGCAGGATGATGCGCAGATTGCCATCGTGCTCCTCATGCCAATCGTGCAGGACGTCGTAGGGAGCCCGGGCGAGCTCTTCGTCAGTCGAGGCGAGGGCCGAATAGACCATTGGAAGCTCATGGGCGTTTGTTCCAACCGCTTCCAGATCGTGACGCATTGCGATGTGACAGTTGGAGGTTCCGGTGAATTTTTCCCCGAGGCCTTCTGTCATCGCCTGCACACACCAGTCTTGCCAGAGGTAGGAGTGGCGTCGGCGGGTGCCGAAGTCTGCAATCTTCAAGCCTTCAAGCGGCTGCAGTTGTTTGATTTTTTCCCAAAGCTTGGTCATGGCTCTGGCGTAGAGGACCTGCAGCTCGAATTTTTTCATGGTGTTGATGACAGCGCGCGACCGCAGCTCCATCAGGATCGCCAGCGCCGGGATTTCCCACAGCATGACTTCTGGCCAAGACCCTTCAAAGGTCAGCTCATATTGGCCGTCATGCTGCTCCAGATGATAGGGGGGCAGGCGCAAGTTCTCGAACCACTCCATGAAGTCTGAACGGAACATTTGGCGCTTGCCGTAGAACATGTTGCCGCGCATCCAAGTGCTTTCGCCTCTGGACAGGGAGAGCGAGCGAACATGGTCGAGCTGCTCGCGCAATTCGCCTTCATCAATCATCTCAGCCATACGTATATCTTTGGACCGATTGATGAGCGAGAAGGTAACCGTCGTGTCCGGTTTGTTGCGGAACACTGATTGGCACATCAGGAGCTTATAAAAATCCGTGTCGATCAAGGATCGGACGATCGGGTCGATCTTCCATTTGTGATTATAGACACGGGTTGCGATGTCGACCATGTGTTCAGGCTCTCTTGAATGTCGGCATGGTTATGACAGGATTGGCCATCGGTTTTCAAGTCTCGGTGACCACTGATCGGTACGCTTGATCAGGTAGTTGGTTGGAGGGAACTGCTGCCAAAGTTTGACTTGGCGAAGCTGAGGAACCTTGAAAGCTTCTTTGGCATATATCGATCCCGGTGGTAAATCAGTGACACAGGCTGCTCTGGCAGCTGAGCCTGTGAAGCCGTGTCAGCTGTCCTTAATGCTGCCACGCCAGACCAACCGTGAGTTCAGCGTTATTGTATGAGGCATGTCATCGCGTCTTTCTGCAAGGAATCCAATTGCAGCTTTTGCAATGTCATCGACGGGTTGCCGAAAGGTCGTCAACTTATAGCTTTCCCAGGATGCCTGTTCGATATCGTCAAAACCTATGATGGAAATGTCGTCGGGGACACGCAAGTTGAAGCGACGGCGAGCCGAATCCATGACACCGCAGGCTAACAGATCAGTCGCGCAGAAGATGCCGTCGGGCCGATCGGGCCGTGTCAAAAGTCTCGTGCCGATGTCCAGCCCAGTTTGATAGGACGTCATGCCGCTCGCTTCTTCGATCACCTCGCAACCTGCTTCTGCTGCGGCGTCACGAAAGCCCTTGCAGCGACCCTCAAGGCTGGGTGTTCCTGCCTTTGATGAGGCAAAAGCAGGGCGCTTGCATCCGGCAGCGGCGAGTGCGGAAAAAGCCTGCCGACCGGTCATTTCATCATCAAGACGCACTCTCAGTGCGCCTGGGCGTTCTTCGTCCCGGTTGATCAGAACCAAACGCATCCCGTTTCGAAGGCAGGTTTCAGCAAGAGAAGTGTCTGGCATGCCAGACAAAACGATGGCTGCTTCTGTTCGGTACGAGATCGCTTTGCGCAACGCGTGTGCAACGCTTGAATCTGACCGGTCGGTGTTGATCAGTAAGCCCACATAACCCGCTGACTGAAGTTGATCTGACAATGCAGCCAAGAGCGATGCCCGATAGGGCGTCTGCATTTCTGCGACGATCAAGGCGACCAGCCCGGTTTTGGATGTCAGCAACCCGCGTGCCAGGTTGTTGACCTGATATCCAAGCTGTTCGGCAGCCGAAAAAACTTTTGCTCTCGTTTCGGGCGAAACTGATGCGCCTGGCGTGAAGGCACGCGAAACGGCTGTCCGGGACACTCCCGCCAGTTCCGCCACGTCTTTTGCACTCACCTGATGTCTAGTCATTTCAATATCTTGCAATCGTGTGCATTAATCCAACCCGATAAAAGTAAGCTAATTTCATGACGTCTTGTTGACAACTGGAAATTTGAGATTCAATCTAATGCACAGGTGTGCATTCACATCTACCCCTGATGTTCAGGGAAATGGGAGGAAAAAATGAAACTATTGAAGAGCGCCCTTCTGGGCGGCCTTGCGCTGTTGCCTGCTTCCGCGGCGATGGCGGATGAGCTCAACCTGATCTGCTCTGCTGATGTTGTTATCTGCGAGAAGCTGGTCACCGAATTCGAAGCAAGTCATTCCGATATTGACGTGAACATGGTTCGCTTGTCTTCCGGCGAAGCCTTTGCCAAGGTGCGTGCGGAAGCGCGTAACCCGCAGACCGATCTGTGGTGGGGTGGCACCGGCGATCCGCACCTTCAGGCTGGGCAGGACGGGCTGAGCGCTGTCTATAAGTCTCCGATGCTGGACAAGCTGCAAGACTGGGCGCGCGGGCAGGCAGAAGTCTCTGACTTCCATACTGTGGGCGTGTACTCAGGCGCACTTGGCTGGGGATACAACACCGAGATTTTTGCCGAAAAAGGCATCAAGGGGCCAGCCTGCTGGGCAGATCTTCTTGATCCTGCACTCGCAGGCGAAATCCAGATTGCCGATCCAAATTCTTCAGGTACCGCCTATACGACGCTTGCGACTCTGGTTCAGTTGATGGGTGAAGATGAAGCGTTTGAATTCCTGAAAAAGATGCATGCCAACGTGTCCCAGTATACGAAGTCCGGCAGCGCGCCAGTGAAAGCTGCAGCACGTGGAGAAACCGGCCTTGGTATCGTTTTCCAGCACGACGCTGTTTCTCAGGCAGTCGCAGGATTCCCGATCGCCGTCGTCGCTCCTTGTGAGGGAACAGGCTATGAGATCGGTTCCATGTCGATGATCGAAGGAGCCCAGAACCCTGAGGCGGCCAAGGTCTTTTACGACTGGGTTCTGACTGCAGAAGTCCAGAACATGATGCCGGAAGCCGGGTCATTCCAAATTCCGTCGAATGCGAGTGCCACTCCGCCCAAGGAAGCACCGGATCTGAAGTCGATCAAGTTGATCGATTACGATTTTGCAGAATATGGAAGTGCGGAGCGCCGCAAGGCACTGCTTGCACGTTGGGACAAGGAAATCGGTTCGCTGCCGCTGCAATAAGCGGATAGCCAGGCAATGGGCGGTCCTCGTGACCGCCCAACGACCCCGATCTCTCAATCCTATCGGATAGACAAATGACCTCCAAAGACAACCGCAGGCTCGATGTGATCCTGGCTGCAGGGCTGTTCGCGTTCGTCGCCTTGCCCTGGTACCGCATTCGATCCGGCTTTTTCAGTTTCGAATGGCCGGCCAAAATTTTCTCTTCTGATAAATTCTGGCCCGGCCTGTTTCAAATTGCTTCCGGGCATTGGCAACTTCTGCCGATTTTTGCACTTGTACTTTGTGCTGTGTACCTGCGCCTTGCGCGAGAACCTGGCGACCGCGGCAAGGCCTTGATCTATGTTGGAGTAGCTGGCCTTGCGTGGATGCTCGTTGAAGGTCTATCGATTGGCTTGCGAGGTTGGAACTGGGGACTATTGGAAACAACCCTTGGTGACATTTCCGGTCAGCCAGCCTTTGGTGCCGGAGCGGTTGTCATCGGGACAGTCTTTGCCTTGATGATCGCATTCGGTGCTGCGGAGCGAGGCGCCCTGAAAGGCGATGCCTTTGTTCTTGGTGCGATTACGCTTATCGTGCTTCTTGTTTCTATTTTTGTCTTCTATCCCCTCATCTCCATGTTCACCGGTGCGTTCCAGGAATTTGATGGTTCCTTCACGACGGAGGGGGTTCAGCGCAATATAATTGATCCAAAAATCTGGTCTCTTTCCTGCCTTGTTGGCGGGAACTGCGGCGTCGCTTGGCGGACGTTCTTTCTTGCGATCTGTACGGCGACTGGCACCACGATCATGGGGCTTGTCTTTGCACTTGTGGCGACGCGAACTGGATTCCGTTTCAAGAAATCGCTTCGATTGTTGACGGTCTTGCCGATCATTACACCGCCCTTCGTTGTTGGTCTTGCTCTGACTATGTTGCTTGGGCGATCCGGTTCACTGACGCATGTGATCGAGTCGGCTACCGGTTGGGAACTTGGTCGTTGGTTGTACGGGCTGACAGGCATCTGGATCGCCCAGATGCTGAGCTTCACACCTATTTCATTCCTGGTTCTGATCGGTGTTGTTGATGGCATCAGTCCTTCCATGGAAGAGGCAAGTCAGACGTTGCGCTCCGACCGTTGGAGAACCTTCAGGAAGGTCTCGTTGCCTTTGATGGCACCTGGCCTGGCGAATGCATTTCTGATCGGTTTCATCGAATCCATGGCCGATTTCGGCAATCCTCTGGTGCTCGGGGGATCCGGCGGTGTTCTTTCAACGGAGATTTTCTTTGCAGTGGTTGGGGCGCAGAATGATCCTGCGCGTGCCGCTGTTCTTGCAACGGTTCTGCTGGTTTTCACGCTGTCAGCGTTTTTGGCTCAACGTTTGTGGCTGACCGGACGCAACTTTGCGACCGTCACCGGCAAAGGGGATGGTGGGCGTCATATCAGTCTCCCCCGCAGGGTTGCCATCCCCGTTATCACGCTGGCTGTCGCCTGGGCCATCTTTACGATCACTGTCTACGCAATGATCGTGTTCGGCGGCTTTGTGAAGGTCTGGGGACTCGACCATTCGCTTACATTTGATCACTACATTCGTGCATTTGGTGTCAGTTGGGAGAATGGTCTGCAATGGACAGGTGTCGCGTGGGACAGCTTCTGGACCACTATGGGGATCTCGCTCATTGCTGCCCCTCTTACAGCTGCGGTAGGTCTTCTGACCGCCTGGTTGATTGTGAGGCAACGGTTCCCCGGGCGCTCGATGTTTGAATTTGCGCTGATGATGAGCTTTGCCATTCCGGGAACGGTCATTGGCATCAGCTACATCATGGCGTTCAACCTGCCTCCGCTGCAGATGACTGGTACCGCAGCAATTCTGATTGCCTGCTTTGTCTTCCGCAACATGCCGGTTGGTGTGCGTGGTGGTGTGGCAGCCATGTCGCAGCTTGATGGTTCACTGGATGAGGCATCTCTGACCCTGGGCGGCAACTCGGGCCGCACTGTTCGCAAGGTGATCTTGCCGTTGATGCGGCCAGCGATCCTGGCGGCACTGGTCTACAGTTTTGTCCGGGCGATCACGTCGATCTCGGCGGTGATCTTTCTGGTCAGTGCAAAATACAATATGGCCACGGCCTACATCGTCGGTCTCGTCGAAAACGGAGAGTATGGGATCGCGATCGCCTACTCTTCAGTCCTCATCTTGGTGATGATCACCGTCATCGGTGGATTCCAGCTGCTTGTTGGAGAGCGCCGCATACGACGGCGCGAGAAGACCACGTTTGACACCCCAACAAAGGAAGCACTCGCATGACGCAGCTAAAAGGCGCTGTAGCGTTCCGTAATGTGCGGAAGAGCTTCGGCAGTTTCACCGCTATCCCCGATTTGTCTCTCGATATCGAGCCTGGCAAGCTTGTTACCCTGCTTGGTCCATCCGGGTGCGGTAAGACAACGACGTTGAGAATGCTCGCTGGGCTGGAAAATCCGAGCGATGGTCGCATCTTTATTGGCGGCGATGACGTTACCCGACTACCGGCTGACCGCCGCGACGTTTCCATGGTGTTCCAAAGCTATGCCCTGTTTCCGCATATGACTGTTGGGCAGAACGTTGCCTATGGGCTCGAAGCGGGTGGGTTGAAAGTAACCGAGGCGCGCAAGAAGGCCGAAGAAGCACTTGAGCTTGTTGGCCTGTCGGGCATGGCAAGTCGTCTTCCTGCAGAATTGTCTGGTGGCCAGCAGCAGCGCGTTGCTGTCGCGCGTGCTCTTGTGCTTGAACCTCAGGTTCTTTTGCTGGATGAGCCGCTTTCCAATCTTGACGCGCGGCTTCGTCGAAAGGTGCGCACCGACATTCGTGAGCTACAGCAGCGGCTTGGTTTCACTGCGGTTTATGTGACACATGATCAGGAGGAAGCCCTTGCCGTTTCTGACAAGATTGTGGTCATGAAAGACGGCCACATTGCCCAGATCGGGACGCCGCGCGAGCTTTATGAATCTCCGGCATCAGACTTCATCGCCGACTTTATCGGTGAAGCAAATATTGTCGAGGGACAGATCCTGTCTGTGCAGGATGATCTTGCAAAGGTTGAATTGGGCGGTGTGGTTGTAGACCTCGCTTCGCGCGGAATGAAGGAGGGCAAAGCCAAAGTATCCCTTCGATCGAATGCGCTGCGCGTAAAGTCAGAAGGCCCGGGCATTGCCGGCACCATCGCCTCCTCGGCCTATCTTGGCGATCACATGGAGTATGAAATCGATGGTCCTCTGGGCCGCATTTTCGTGGTCGATGACGAGAATGAAATGCCGCTTCACGCCGGCGCAACGGTTTCGCTTGAAGTTCGCCCTCGCGGTGTCGCGCTTATTCCTGGAGCTGTATAATTGTGAGTGATATTTCTGCAAAAAGATTGGATGTTGCAGTCGATCTGGCGCTTCGCGGCGGGGCCTTGGCCCTGGATTACTTCCACCGACGTGATGCCCTGCTCATCGAAACGAAACGTCATGTTACCGATCTGGTGTCGCAGGCTGATCGCGAGGTTGAGACGCTTATTCGTCAAGGGCTAAGTGAGGCCTTTTCCTCAGACTCCCAGCTTGGTGAAGAGCATGGGCTGAGCGAAGGAAGCACAGATTTTACCTGGGTAATCGATCCGATTGACGGAACGGCGCCCTATCTGAATGGCTTGCCGGGATGGTGCGTCTCTATCGGTGCTTGTGATGCGGACGGCCCGGCGCTTGGCGTGATTTACGCGCCCGTGCTCGATGAACTTTTCGTTGCCGTGCGAGGTCAGGGAGCAACAATGAACGGCACGCCGATCAAGGCGATAGACGGCGACCTTCGATCAGGTCTGTTGGGCGTTGGTGCGAATGACCGGGTTGATAGCGATCGCGTCGGAGAGATGTTGGCAGACCTATCAAAGGCGGGTGCAGGATGGGTTCGATATGGATCCGGTGCTTTGATGTTGGCCTGGGTCGCTGCGGGACGTCTCGTTGGATACGTCGAACCGCGCATGAGTGCCTGGGATTGTATGGCCGCCTATGCGCTTATTCTCGAAGCTGGCGGAGCTGTTCTGCCGTTCCCCGACGGTGAGGAGATGACGCGCCCAGCTCCGGTTATGGGATCGTCAAGCGGCGCTTTTTCCGAGCTTGAGAAAATTTGCGGATTTGGTCAGACACCAGCCTGGTAAAGGTGTTGCCTCTTTCTCCCAGGGCAGCGGTCGGAAGGCTTGAGTTACACAGTGTGATCAATCCGTCCGACCGCTCGGGAGGCTTTTGCTTCAAGCTGGGGTTGGTTCTGAACAGCGGTATCTTGTGTAATTCGCCCGAGGCTTTGCAAAGCTTGATGGCTTCCATCAAAGTGTCATCGAACAGATCTATCGAAAACCAGTTCGCCGCCTGCAATGCTGCTTTGGCAAGAAGGGCGACAAGGTTCCAATCAGCTGAGTAAAATTATGTTTCCCAAACGCCCCGATGCCTTTGAACTTCTCACCGGCCGCTTGAGTAATGACCCGCATCCTGGCGGAATTTCGCTACCAGGAGAGGGCGGCAAGTTCTCTACCGATGGCGTGGTTCAGAACTGGCCGGGCAATACCTTCATTTGCCATGTCGATCCGACGTCTGATGCCTGGAGGGTAATCCGGGAAGTGCAGGAAAAGGTCAAATGCAGCCCTTTTCATCGGTTTTTCACCTTCACACCACCGTCCAGCTTTCACATGACCGTGTTTCAGGGAATTTGTCCGGTGGTGCGCGGCGACTGGCCAGAAGGTGTGCCGGAAGATGCGTCACGTGACCGCGTCAGTGGAGTTCTGCTGGAGCGCACAAGAGGACTTGATGTTCCAACATCTTTCAAGGTGCAGGTGAACAATCTTCATGCCCTGCATTCCCTGTCTGTGACGGGCGCGGACGAAGAGAATGACGCCCTGCTGCGCAAAACCCGGGAAATTCTTCGTGCGGCGACTGGAATTTCGCCCAAGGGCTTCGAAGACTACGTCTTCCATATAACGCTTGGTTATCCGGTGACCTTTGCCTCAGATAGCCTGGCAAAGGAGATGGTAGATTTCAGCCAGCAGATCAGCAGCGGCCTGACGGATGCGATTGGAACGATAGATCTTGGGCCCTTGGAATTCTGCACCTTCGAGACCATGCATCACTTCGAGCCTCTGGTGAAATTGGGGGCATAGCAGCATCATAGTCGGGATCTCCGTTGCTCTGACGGTGATGCATTGAAATGCTGGCGGTAGGTCTTAGAAAAATGGGCTTGGTTGGTAAAGCCGGTGGTGAGTGCGATTTCCAAGAAAGGTAATTTTGTCCTGCGGATTAACTCATCTGCTTTTTGTAGTCGCAGGTTCATGTAGGCTTTCATCACCCCGCCGCCTGTCTCTTGCGAAAAGCGGCGCTGAAGCTGGCGCTCGCTTGTGCTGGTGATTGCAGCGAGCTGCCGTAGTGTTAGTGGATCGGCGAGATGGGTTTCCATCAACTCATAGGTTGCCTGCACCAGTGCGGACAGAGGCATGCCATCAATGTCACGCTGAATGCTGCTCTCGCTGTGCCTTTGAGGGTCTTCGGCTTCTCGCACGCCGGTGTGTATGAACCAATCGGAGACCGCACGAGCGAGATCGTCTCCATGCGATGAGCGAATGATTGCGTGCATCATATCGAGCGGCGCGATGCCGCCTGCACAGGTAGAGCGGTCCCGGTCAATCACATAGAGCCGCCGCTCCATCAACAGGTCTGGCGAATTGGCCTGCAGGTCGTCAAAATGTTCCCAATGTACTGTGAAGCGCCTGTTCTGCATCACCCCGGCTTTTGCGAGCACCACAGCGCCACCGGAGATGCCGCCCAGCTTCGCGCCGTGCGCCGATAGGCGCCGGAGTTCTGCAAACAGTGGGGCGTCGTTCAGCGTCATCGGGTTGCCTCCTGCGATGACGAAAAAGGTATCGTAATCTCGTTTGGCTTTAGCCAGTGGTATTGTGTCAAAGCAGGCGCCACAAGATGCCGTGACGAGCCCACCTTGTCTTGAAACATAATCCCATTGGTAAAGTTCTCTGCCTGCGAGATGATTGGCTGCGCGCAAAGGCTCAATGGCTGCGGAGGCCGACATCAGCGCAAACCCGTCAATGAACAGAAAGGCCATCTTTTTTTGCGGGGCTGGTTTTGAGGGTAGGGGATCTATTGGCATGATTAGAATATTATATGGCATAAAATAGAAAATACAGTGCTTTGCGTTGTGGCATCCTGACAAAGATCGATTTGGAGACCCTGCTGTGCGCTATTCCGCGTTTCGTATTCTGAAAGAAGCCTTGAGCGGGCACAAAGGCTGGACACCGGCCTGGCGTGACCCGGAACCGCAGGCGTCCTATGATTATGTGATTGTCGGCGGCGGCGGTCATGGGTTGGCAACTGCTCACTATCTGTCGAAGGTGTTTGGCAAGGCGCGTATTGCAGTTCTTGAAAAAGGCTGGATCGGCGGAGGCAACGTAGGTCGCAACACGACCATCGTTCGGTCCAACTACCTGTTGCCCGGCAATGAAGCTTTCTATGAGCTTTCGATGAAGCTGTGGGAAGGGTTGGAGCAGGACCTGAATTACAATGCCATGGTGAGCCAGCGCGGCATTATGAACCTGATTCATACGGATGGTCAGCGCGATGCTTATCGACGACGCGGCAATTCCATGATCCTTCATGGTTCAGATGCAGAACTCCTCACGGCCAAGCAGGTGCGCAAGGAAGCGCCTTTCCTGAATTTTGACAATGCCCGTTTTCCGATCAAAGGTGCGCTTGTTCATCGACGCGGTGGGACCGTTCGCCACGATGCCGTGGCCTGGGGTTACGCCCGTTCTGCTGACCAGCATGGCGTGGACATTATCCAGAACTGTGAAGTGACCGGATTTCGAATAGAGAACGGCGCTATCAAGGGCGTTGAAACATCACGCGGCTTTATTGGAGCGACCAAGGTCGGTGTTTCCGTGGCAGGGTCTTCCGGCAAAGTCATGTCTTATGCGGATATGCGGTTGCCGATTGAAAGTCATGTCTTGCAGGCTTTTGTCTCGGAAGGTCTGAAGCCGATCATTCCCGGTGTCATCACTTTTGGGGCCGGACATTTTTACGTCAGCCAATCTGACAAGGGTGGTTTGGTGTTCGGCGGCGACATCGATGGATACAACTCCTATGCCCAACGCGGCAATTTGCCGGTTGTCGAAGATGTTTGCGAGGGCGGCATGGCCTTGATGCCTATGATCGGCCGGGCGCGTCTCCTGCGAATGTGGGGCGGTATCATGGACATGTCCATGGATGGCTCACCGATCATCGACAAGACGTCTGTTGATGGCCTCTATTTCAATGGCGGCTGGTGCTACGGCGGTTTCAAGGCGACACCGGCGTCCGGTTATGTCTTTGCGCATCTGCTGGCGAAAGATGTGCCGCATGAAACAGCAGCGGCAATGCGCTTTGACCGGTTTGAAAAGGGACTGGTGATCGACGAAAAGGGCGTTGGCGCCCAGCCGAACCTGCATTGAGGACCCTGCGATGATTATTCCCCATCCTTTGCTCGGGCCGCGCGATGCGCAAGAGTTCACCTATCTGGGCGATGCCAGCCTGCTCAACCGTCCCGATTGGCAGGCTGAGAACGCCGATGCTGCCTTTTATGACTATCAGTATCTGCGTAATAACCCGGCAGGCGTTCACCGCGAGCTCTGGTTTCATGAGCAGGGTGACCGTTCCTGGTTGATTGTTACGCGCAACACAGTGACCCACGAAATTCTAGGTGCAGAACTCGCAGTCGACGTGGCACGTGACATGTCAACCAAAACGGAGACGGGAGTATGACCCAGAAGAACCGTCTTGCCGGTGGTCTGATTGATCGTTCCAAGTCCTTGAAATTTCAGTTTGACGGTCGCACCTACGATGGCTTTGCAGGCGATACCCTGGCCTCGGCCTTGCTCGCCAATGGCGTCAGGCTCATGGGTCGCAGCTTCAAGTATCACCGCCCGCGTGGCGTTGTGACTTGCGGCTCGGATGAACCCAATGCGTTGGTAGAGCTGCGAAAAGGCGCATATCAGGAGCCGAATACCCGGGCGACTGTGACCGAACTGTTTGAAGGGCTGTCTGCAAAAAGCCAGAACCGTTGGCCGTCTCTATCGTTTGATGCCATGGCGATTAATGATGTCTTTTCAGACTTTCTGACCGCTGGTTTCTACTACAAGACGTTTATGTGGCCGAAGGCCTTTTGGGAAAAGCTGTACGAGCCAATCATTCGTCGGGCCGCAGGGCTCGGATCTCTGTCTGGTAAGGTTGATCCAGATGTGTACGAAAAAGGCTTCTTACACTGCGATCTTTTGGTGATAGGTGCAGGACCGGCAGGACTTTCTGCAGCCCTGACGGCTGCGCGCTCGGGAGCTCGAGTGATCCTTGCTGACGAAGACTTTCAACCAGGTGGTCGTCTGACATCCGAATTGATGGCGCTCGATGATGGCGATGCTTCGCTTTGGATCAAGGTTGTTCTCGACGAACTTCGCTCTTTGAGCACAGTGCGACTGATGACTCGTACGACAGTGTTCGGGTCTTATGACCACGGTACATATGGTGCGCTGGAACGGGTGTCTGATCACCTGGGTAATCCTGATCCGGATCTGCCGCGTCAAATCCTATGGCGGATCTATTCCAAGCGGGCGGTGTTGTGCGCAGGAGCTGGAGAACGTTCCATTGCGTTTGAAAACAATGACCGTCCCGGCATCATGATGGCGAGTGCCATGCGCAGCTACGCCAATCGTTATGCCGCTGCAGCAGATCAAAGCATTGCCGTTTTTACGAACAATGATGATGGACACAAGACGGCGCGCGATATGATGGCTAAGGGCGTCGATGTAACTGCTGTGGTTGATGTCCGCTCTGGTGCCGACCCGATTGCAGACTATCCGTTTTATGCTGGCGCGAAGGTCATCAATACGGCCGGACGATTGGGTCTCAAGTCCATCGATATCCGGTTGAACGATGGAAGCGTCAAGACAATACCATGCGGAGCGCTTGGAGTGGCCGGGGGATGGAACCCACAGGTGTCTTTGACCTGTCACCAACGTGGCCGACCCCAGTGGGATCCCGCGATTGCAGCGTTCGTACCTGACAATGTGTTGCCTCAAGGTATGAGTGTGGCGGGAGCTGCCAAAGGGGTTTTTTCCACTCAGGGAGCGTTGGTCTCCGGAGCGGAAGCTGCAGTGCGCGCGCTTGGCGAACTTGGCCGCGAGGCGCATATGCCTGCGCTGCCAGAGGCTGAGGATGCTCCGATCCAAGTGCAGGCGTTTTGGCACGTCGGTGAGGGCAAGGGGCGCGGCTGGCTCGATTTTCAGAATGATGTGACTGTAAAGGATGTGAAGCTGGCCTATCAGGAAGGCTTCAGATCCGTTGAACATCTCAAACGCTATACGACAATGGGCATGGCAACGGATCAAGGGAAGCTCTCAAACCTGGGCGGTCTTGCAGTCCTGGCGGAGTTATCTGGCAAGACCATCGCGGAAACGGGCACGACCATGTTTCGCCCTCCATTCACACCGGTTCCAATCGCTGCTTTCGCCGGGCGGTCACGTGAAGCTGATTTTCGTCCGACACGCCTCACCCCGAGCCATGACTGGGCGGAGGAGCAGGGGGCGGTTTTCGTCGAGGTTGGTGCCTGGATGCGCGCCCAGTATTTTCCAAGACCTGGCGAAACCCATTGGCGTGAGACAGTCGATCGGGAGGCTCTTGCGGTCCGTAAGTCTGTTGGTGTCTGCGATGTTACCACTCTCGGCAAGATTGACGTTCAGGGCAAGGATGCCGCGGAATTTCTGAACTTCGTCTACTGCAACGGTTTTGCCAAACTTGCCGTCGGCAAGACCCGTTACGGGTTAATGTTGCGTGAAGACGGTTTCGCCATGGATGACGGTACAGCGGCGCGTTTGGCGGAAGACCATTTTGTTGTCACCACAACAACGGCCAATGCGGTCAGTGTGTTCAGACACATGGAATTTGTACGCCAGTGCCTGAAACCGAACCTTGATGTGCAGCTGATCTCAACGACGGATGCCTGGGCGCAATATGCGGTGGCAGGTCCAAACTCGCGGGATCTGTTGCGGAAAATCGTTGATCCGGAGATTGATATTTCGAACGAAGCCTTTCCATTCATGAGCTGTGCAGACATCACGGTCTGTGGCGGCGTGCGTGCACGGTTGTTCCGGATCTCCTTTTCCGGCGAATTGGCCTATGAGATCGCCGTGCCGACACGTTATGGCGATAGCCTTATGCGCGTCCTGATGGAGGCCGGTGAAGAGTTTGATGTTGTGCCATATGGCACTGAAGCTCTTGGTGTGCTTCGGATTGAAAAAGGCCACGCAGCTGGAAACGAGCTAAATGGTCAGACATCGGCTTATCATCTTGGGATGGGGAGGATGGTTTCGACCAAGAAAGACAGCATTGGCGCAGTACTCTCCCGGCGTGAAGGACTGTCAAGTGAAGACGGCGTTCGACTGATCGGACTGGAAGCGCTTGACGCCGAGAGCCAACTACCTGCCGGTGGTCACCTGTTTGAGGATAGCGCTGACGAGGTTGTGGCGAATGATCAGGGGTGGGTGACATCTGCCTGCTACTCGCCGCATCTGACGCGGCATATCGCGCTTGCGTATCTTGAAAGGGGCGATCAACGGATTGGTGAAATCATCCGGATCGCCAATCCGCTGGAGGGTCAGTCCATCAGCGCAAGAGTGGTGAGTCCACATTTTATTGATCCGGAAGGGGAGCGTTTGCGTGTGTGAGTATCGTCTTTCTGCTGTTGCTGCCCTGTCGCCGCCGAACAGAGAGCCAAAGCCTGTCGGTTCTTTCCAGCTGACCGAGCTGACGGAGGTTTCTATTGCCTCTGTGGCTTCTCGGAATACCTTCACCGAAGAGTGTGGCCAGTCGTTCGCTCAGTTTATTGGCGTGGATATTCCGGCCATCGGGCAGTTTGTGCGAGGTGCGGTGCACTCGGCCTTCTGGAGCGCGCCTGGTCAATGGTTTGTCCTTTCTTCTCACAATACCAATGAAGAGCTGGCAGGTGATTTGAAGGATGCCATTGGATCCGGTGTCTCGGTGAGCGAACAAAATGATGCATGGACTTGCTTTGAACTCACCGGTTCAGGACTGAATAGTGTTTTCGAACGGTTGGCCGGGTTCGACGTTCACAGTTTTTCCACCGGAGATGTGGTGCGCACAACCATCGAACATATGGGCTGCTTTGTCCTGTGTCTGGAGACCAGTAACCTTTTCCAGCTGTTGGTGGCGAGGTCCTATGCACGGGCCATGTCTCACGCTGTTCTTCAGGCTTTTCAGTCCAGTGCAGCTCTCGAGAAAGTCTGACTTTCAGATTGCCGAGCCTCTTTTGCAGCCCTAGGGCTTGGCATGCGGTGTCCCTTAGTTGGGGCGCCGCTTTTTGTTTTTAAAAAGCTTTTTAGGTTCTGCATCGCGCGCAGAGACGGTGAAGTGCGGCGAAATGTCATTTTAAGTTGATTCTTTTACTCAGGTATTGTGCTGTGAATTTAACTTGAGTATATCTCTCAGGATTATTGATAATAAAGCCCATCCTGGGCACTGAAAAAGGTCCACTCCATGACCGAAGCATTCTCCTTCGATACGTCCAATCTGACCGCTGAAAAGATCCGCCAGGCGCGCGCCGAAAATCCAAAACTGCGTGAGCGTGATCTCGCTTACAAACTGGGTATCTCCGAAGGAGAGCTTGTCGCAAGTTTTGTCGGGCACGGTGTGCGGCGCATTCGCTCCGAGTTCGATGTGTTTTTCCCAGGACTTGAAGCCTGCGGAGAAGTGATGACGCTGACGCGGAATGAGAGCGCCGTGCATGAGAAAATCGGTGTCTTTGACAAGTTCGTGAAAGGTCGCCGCGCGGCCTTGATGCTTGGCAAGGTGATCGACATGCGAATGTTCCCAGACAAGTGGGTTCATGCCTTTGCAGTCGAAAAGACCGTTGATGGCAATGTGCGCCGTTCGATGCAGTTCTTTGATGCGCATGGCGATGCGGTGAACAAGGTCCACACGCGGCCCGATACCAATCTGGAAGCTTGGGAAGAGCTGGTTCAGAAGCTGATCGTGGACGATCAGTCTGAAGGCATTACCGTCGATACTAAAGTTGAACGGACCAAGTTTGTCCGTGATGACAGCAAGACAGATACGCTGCGCGCGCGGTGGGCAGCGATGACAGATGTTCATCAGTTTTTCGGCCTTTTGCAGGAACTTGAGCTGGAGCGTCAGGATGCGCTGGAAATGGGCGGCGAAGAATGGGCGTGGCAGCTTGATCCGAGCGCGATTACCTCGATGCTGTATGCTGCAGCAAATCAAGGTATCCCGATTATGTGCTTTGTCGGAAACCACGGCTGCATCCAAATCCACGGTGGACCTGTGCATGAAGTCAAGGAGATGGGGCCTTGGGTGAATATAATGGATCCAACATTCCATCTTCACTTGCGCGCCGACCACCTGGCTGAGGTCTGGACCGTTCGCAAGCCTTCCGACAATGGCATTGTGACGTCTGTTGAAGGTTATGACAAAGATGGCGTGCAGATCATTCAGTTCTTCGGCACGCGCATTGAAGGTCGTAAGGAGAACCTTGAGTGGCGTGAATTGGCAGAAAACCTGCCGCGTCTTGGCTCCATAAAAGCTGCTGGAGCGGCCGAGTGAGCAAGTTTTCAGCATCCTTTAAGCCGCTTAACGGCGTCGTTGCCCTCGTTGTAGGGACTGTGCTTTTTGGCTTCGGCCTCTCATCCCAGGCCCTGGCGCAGGATCATAACCGTGTCGTCGCCGTCGGCGGGTCCGTCACTGAAATCGTTTACGCGCTTGGTGAAGAAGACCGCCTTGTGGCACGTGATTCAACCAGTACCTATCCGGATGAAGCGACGGCATTGCCAGACGTCGGTTACATCCGGGCGCTCTCGCCCGAAGGCGTTCTTTCTGTGAAGCCCGATCTCGTTCTTCTTCTTGACGGTAGCGGACCGGCTGAAACGGTTGACGTTCTGAAGGCATCCGAAGTGGAGATCGTCAATATCCCGGATGAGGCGAGCGCCGAGGGTATTGTTGCAAAGGTTAAAGCGATCGGAGATGCTTTGGGTGTCGCGGAAAAGGCCGATGCGCTGGCGGATAAGGTTGAGGAAGATATCGCGGTCGCGCAATCCGGAATTTCTGAAAAGGTCAAAGGCCAGAAAGTCGTCTTTGTGCTGTCTTACCGCGACGGCCGGATTATGGCTTCGGGTGCCGACACCCAGGCTAGCGCCATGATTGAGCTTGCCGGCGCAACGAACGCAATGAATGACTTTTCTGGTTACAAGCAGCTTTCAGATGAATCCATTCTGACCGCTCAGCCTGATGTTATTCTGATGATGGACAATGGACACGGAACGGCTGTTTCAGCTGACCAGTTGTTTGCGCATCCGGCTTTGAGCGTCACACCTGCTGCCAAGAACAAGCGGTTGATCACCATGCCTGGTCTGTATCTGTTGGGTTTTGGACCGCGCACAGCGGATGCCATCCGGGATCTCGCCGACCAGTTCGCCGAAGCAGGATGACCTATCATGGCTGATCCGGCTGTTCCCGCTGGGCCAAGGTTTTTGTCGTGGCTGGACTACATCCGGATCAGTATTCACTCTGATCGCGAAGGCCGAGCTCGTTTCTGGTTGGTCGTCCTGCTCGTTATCCTGATCGCGACGGCAATTGGCAGTTTGGCCATCGGTCCGATTTCCATTCCGGTTTTTGACCTGTTGCCTCTGGTGATCAAGCGTCTGTTTTCTGGTGAAAGTGGTGTTCCTGAGAACGTGTCGCTTCGGGACTGGATCGTTCTGACGGACATCCGTTTACCACGTATGATCATGGGTGTGTTTGTCGGTGCGGCACTGGCGGTTTGCGGTGCGGTCATGCAAGGACTGTTTCGCAATCCGCTCGCCGATCCAGGCTTGGTCGGTGTGTCGTCGGGCGCAGGGCTTGGTGCTGCGAGCTTCATTGTTCTGGGCAATGGCATCCTTCAACCTGTTGCAATGCTGCTTGGTATTTACGCGGTTCCCGTTGCAGCCTTTGTCGGAGCGCTTGCGACCACATCCTTGCTCTACCGGATCGGCACGCGAAGCGGCATCACGTCGGTTGCGACCTTGCTGCTTGCCGGTATTGCGATCGCCGCCTTGTCGGGTGCCGCGACGGGATTGTTGGTATTTGTTGCTGATGACAGTCAGCTTCGAGATCTGAACTTCTGGCAACTTGGAGCTCTGACGGGCGCCACCTGGGAAAAGGTTGTCTCGATCGCTCCTATCATTGTGGGGTCGCTGTTCTGTATGGGACTTTTGGCGCGTGGCCTCAATGCATTGACGCTCGGAGAAGCCGCCGCCAGTCATATTGGCATTCGGGTCCAACGGCTCAAGAACATCAGTATCTTTCTGGTCGCCGGTGCTACAGGCGCTGCTGTGGCGGTCAGCGGAGGCATAGGCTTCGTGGGTATTGTTGTGCCTCATTTGTTGCGCCTGACGATTGGTCCTGATCACCGCTATCTGCTGCCTGGCTGTGCGCTGCTTGGGGCAACATTGCTTCTGGTGACCGATACACTCAGTCGGACGATCGTCGCCCCTGCAGAACTGCCCATTGGAATTTTGACCGCGCTGTTGGGAGCTCCATTCTTTCTTTGGATCCTATTGCGTCGTCGCAGTTTGGTTGGACTGTGAGAATGGCTTTGATGCAAGTAAATTCAGATCAAGAAAGTAGCGCCTTTGGTCTGCTCTCGGCAGCGGATGTCGAGGTCAGCCTTGGCGGCGCAGGTATCCTTGACGGGGTTGCCATAGAGGCCGTTCCCGGGCGGTTTCATGCGATTATTGGACCTAGTGGGTCCGGTAAAACGACCTTTTTACGTGCTTTGGTCGGCGAAGTAGGATTTGCCGGTGCAATCACTCTTGATGATAAGGACGTTTCGACGCTCTCGCCCCGAGAGCTCGCCGAGCGTCGGGGGGTGTTGCCACAGAGCAGCCTATTGTCGTTCCCACTTACAGTCTCTGAAGTGGTGCAACTCGGATTGATGAACCAGAAGGATCTGCGCTGTCGGAAACTACGCCGAGAGCGGATTGCCGAGGCTTTGTCTCTTGTCGATTTGGCGAGCTATGAGGACCGTGTGTTCCAGGGCCTCTCTGGTGGTGAGCAGCA
>JABXHV010000180.1 GCA_013373445.1 Paracoccaceae bacterium
AAATCTCGTTAGGGCTGCTTCCTTCCGGACCTGACCCGGTTGGCGAGTGGTACGTCCACGCCAACCTCCCGAGCGCCTTATATCAGCAGCAATGGGGGACTTGGCAAGAGGCAATGAAAAGTTTGTTCAAGAAGACACGCGAACAACGTGCTATGGACATGCTGATTCAACTGCCACTGAGCACAAGAACCATCAGTTAAGACATATACCCGGGCCCATCAAACGGACGACAGACATGACCGAATTTCGCCTCGACCCACGCCTTGAAAATGATAGCGTCCCTCTTGTGGATTTCGGTTTGTGCTCCGTTCGCCTGATGAAGGACGGTAACTATCCCTGGCTGGTGATGATCCCGCGCAAGAATGATGTCACCGAGATCATCGATCTGGCTCCCATCGAGCAAATCGTCCTGATGGAGGAAATCGGGCAGGTCTCAAAGGTGCTCAAATCGATCACCGCCTGTCAGAAGTTGAATGTTGCCGCCCTTGGCAATATGGTGCCGCAGCTGCATGTCCACGTCATTGCCCGCTTTGAAAGTGATGCAGCCTGGCCTGGTCCAGTCTGGGGAGCAGTGCCGGCACGCGCCTATGAGGCCCAATCACTCGAGGACCTCGTAGAGGGTCTTCAGATCGCGCTGTTGGGCTGATCATTCCAAAGACTTCGCACGCCTCGCTCGTCTCGGCATGCGTCCAATTCGTTTGAGTCACCAAAGATCAGGATCACTGACACATCATGACCGCTTCCACTCTCGCCGCTGAAATGAGCTTTGTCGGAAATACCCTGGACCGCTGCGCCACAAAGCGTAACGACCTCGTGTGGATCGAAGAACAACTGGCCGATCCGAATGCCAGGTTCGTTCTGGCAACACCAAAGCAGCTCGTGTTGGACACTTCCGGGGAGACGCCCCGAATATTGCATTCGCTGGAGCGCGCCTACGAGCTGGGTGCGTCCAAGACGGAAATCGCGTTCCTCGGAATGAGATCACCGGAGCAGACCCCGATTTTTGCCGCGACCATTGCGTTGCGCGATGAAGACCTTGAGACCTTTGACGGCTTGAGCGGTCAGGGACTGCGTACGCTGGCAATCGACAACAACGTGTCCGCAGAAGAACTTGGATATCTGGCGCAGGCCAATGCACTGTTGCATTGGCATCGCAGCCACAAGTTTTGCTCCGCCTGCGGCCAGCCGACCTATCTGGCGGAAGGCGGTTACCGGCGTCATTGCCACAGTTGCGAGACGGACCATTTTCCGCGCACGGACCCTTGCGTGATCATGTTGATACTGAAGGATGACAAGGCGCTCCTCGGCCGTCCGGCAAGGCTTGCCGAAGGCGTCTACACGACGCTCGCCGGTTTCATGGAGCCTGGAGAAACCATCGAGCAAGCTGTGCGCCGTGAAACGCTTGAAGAGTCCAATATTAAAGTCGGCCAGGTTCGTATCCTGGCCAACCAACCCTGGCCTTTCCCAGCCAACCTGATGGTCGGCTGCGTCGGTGAAGCACTGTCTGACCAGATCGCAATCGAGCAAGATGAGCTCGAGGCCTGCAAATGGTGCGACCGGGATGAGGTTCGGCAGATGCTGGAGAGAACGCATCCGGAAGGTCATTTCCTTCCACCGGCCATCTCAATTGCCCATCACCTGATTGTCGATTGGCTTGAAGGACGGACCAAGCTCTAAAAGCACCAGCGCAGCCGGATGTGCCTTTTGCACATGTGCATCACTATGCCCACAGGCAATCGGCAAACAGCCACGATTGAGCCATTTTCATGGGGAATGGATGACGAGAGTGATGCTGTAATTCTCGTGGGAGACGAAATCCGTGCGCTGTCTTTTCTTGACCGTTCTGGCTGCATTGGTGAGCTTTCACGCTCAGGCGGCCCCCCATGATGCAGCGTTCCAAAAGTTCCTGAACGCGGACGTCATACCCGCCGCCAAATCAGCAGGTGTCAGTGACGAGATCCTGCGCCGTGAGCTGTCTGGCCTCAAACCAAAGACCGACCTGCCCGGACTGATCGGCCCGAATGGCCAGGGCAAAGCACCAGAGATCAATTTTCAGGCCGAGTTTCGCGCCCCTGCCAACTACTTTCGCGACGCGCAGTTCAACGCGCTTGTCGGACCAGGGCGTCGCCTTATGGAAAAGCACGCAGGAGCGCTCAGCCAGATTGAACGCCAATTTGGCGTGCCGCGTCGAATCCTGTTGGCGATCTGGGCCCGCGAATCCGGTTATGGCGGGGCGCGTATTCCCCACGACGGTCTGCAAGTGCTCGCCACCCGCGCCTTCATGGGGCAACGCCGCGACTACTTCAAAGCCGAAACCATCGCCGCACTGAAAATCCTGCAAAGCGGTGACGTGCCAAGAGCTGTTCTGAAAAGCTCCTGGGGCGGTGCACTCGGTCAACCGCAGTTCATGCCCTCCAGTTACCTCAAATACGCTGTGGACTTTGACGGCGATGGCCATCGCGACATCTGGCGCTCCGAGGTCGATACGTTGGCCTCGATCGCCAACTATCTCAACAAGCACGGCTGGGCGACAGGACGCGACTGGGGTTATGAAGCCATCATTCCAGATCAGATTTCCTGTTCTTTGGAAGGCCCGGACAACCGGATGGCGATTTCCAAATGGGTGTCTGCCGGCGTTACCCGGGTAAGCGGCAAACCGTTTCCGGATCACGAATTGCCGCTTGGCGGCAACATCCTGATGCCCGCCGGTCGCTATGGTCCAGCCTTTATTGCGACCGAAAATTTCTATGTTCTGAAAGAATACAACGAGAGCGATACCTATGCGCTGTTCGTCGGCCATCTGGCGGACCGCTATGGTGCCAACAAGGGCTTCGTTGCCAAATGGAAACCTACCCGCAGCACAACACGCGGTGCGGTCAGAACGCTACAGGAAAGACTGCAGAAAAAAGGCCATGACGTTGGCGGGGCAGACGGACTGATCGGTTTCAAGACCAGACGCTCAATCGGCAAGGATCAGGAAAGCCAAGGCTATTTTGCGACCTGCTGGGTCGGCTAGGCGGCAGGGCGTGCCAAACTTTCATCCTTGGAAGGTTTCTTTTGCCCCTACATTTGACTTGTACTGGCAGAGATCAATGTATAGCAGATAGAGCGTGAGTGAGCTCGGCTATAACCTTGAGAAATTAGATGGCTTCCAGTTATTTAAAGCGGCGTATCAATCGACTTCGTCAGTCAATTCTCAAGCGGACCAGAACCACTTTCCTTTTCAACCATAAAATTCATGGCCGCCTGCTGCTGGATTCTTCAGAACCCACCTCACGCGCACTCTACATCGGCTATGAGTTTGAGCCTGACTTGTTCGCGTTCATGGAAACCATCTTCAAGACTGACCGTCCTGATGTTTTCCTCGATATTGGTGCCAATTGGGGTGGTTATTCCTTGTTGGCAGCGCGATCCGGCATTCCACAAGTGGAGGCCTTCGAGCCCAATCGTAAGATTTTTGGCGTGCTTGCCGCCAACGTGTCCTTGAACAAACTCCACACGCAGATCCGCACATGGAGCCTTGCAGCAGGCAATGAGAATACGGAAATGGACCTGTTTGTCGATCCGCGCGCCAGCGACGTGTCGACCCTGACACCCGCGAATATGGATGAGCGCTGGGACTATTCGGAACGCCAGTCCTGTCTGGTGCGCCGCCTTGATGAACTGTTGCCACTTTCAGGCAAAAACATCTTCATAAAGATTGACGTCGAAGGGGCTGAAGACCTCGTCATCAAAGGCCTGGGCACCATCTTGAAGGACAACAAGGTTCGGCTTGTCGTCGAAATCCTGAGCGATGCGACAGACGCGATTGAATTGTTGGCTGGACTGGGCTTCAAGCAGACCGGCGCCTTTGGCAAAGACTACTGCTTCGACAATTTCACCTAACCCCAAACTGAATAAAAGCCACTTGCGTTTTGCAGCCTGGAGGCAAAGAATGGGGGCCTCACCCTCCCCTTCAGAGCCGGGCTCCCCGTGACATGAGACACCCCCAAATACTGACCACGATGTCGACCTACTCCTGGTCGTCTTTCTGGTCTGACCTGCTTGCAGGCGTTACAGTCGCACTTGTTGCCCTGCCGCTTAGCCTCGCGATCGCCATCGCTTCAGGCGCCGAACCTGCGGCAGGTCTCATCACTGCGATCGTTGGCGGTTTCTTCATCTCACTGCTTGGAGGCAGCAAGTTTCAGATTGGTGGCCCGACCGGTGCCTTTATCGTGGTGGTCTTCGGAGTCATTGCCAATCACGGTTATGACGGCCTTGTGCTGGCGACCTTGATGGCCGGTCTGATCTTGCTGGTTACCGGCTACTTCAGGATCGGCAACCTGATCTCCTATGTGCCTGAGCCGGTTATTGACGGCTTTACCATCGGCATCGGGGTGATCATCGCGACCAGCCAGATGAAAGACTTTTTCGGCCTGTCGATGGGCAGTGTTCCGGCAGACTTTCTTGAGAAAATTCCGGCGTTGTGGCGTGCAGCCGACAGTTTCAGCCCTGCCAGCCTCGCCATCGGACTTCTGACGCTGATCACGATCATTATCTTGCGGAAACTGGCTCCGAGGTTTCCCGGTCTTGTCGTCGCTGTCGCGCTTGGATCGGCGCTGGTGGCGTTGTTTCATTTGCCGGTTGAGACCATCACGACACGCTTTGGGGCCTTGCCGCGCAGTCTACCCGTTCCCAGCTTGCCGGAAATCTCCGCAGATCGATTGATCGAACTCTTCCCCTCTGCATTGGTGATCGCCTTTCTGGCCGGCATCGAATCCCTGCTATCGGCCATGGTGGCTGACAGGGTCACCAAGGAACACCATCGCCCAAACGCCGAGGTCATGGCCCAGGGTGTTGCCAATATCGCATCGGCGCTGTTCGCCGGGCTGCCTGCAACGGGCGCGCTGGCGAGAACAGCAACCAACATTCGCGCCGGCGGCAAAACACCGGTGGCAGGGATCATTCATGCTCTGGTGATCCTGATTATCATGGTTGTCGCAGCGCCGCTGGCGGGTGCGCTTGCATTGCCTGCCATGGCGGCGCTGTTGATACTCGCCGCATGGAACATGAGCGAGCCACACAAGTGGAAAACCTATCTGGCACTGCCCCGCCCAGATCTGCTGTTGTTGGTGATGACGCTCACGCTCACCGTCTTGATCGACCTGACTGTCGCCATCGGCGTCGGTGTTGCGCTGGGACTGGCCTTGCGGCTGCGCGACAAGAAGGCGTCACCGCCGCCCTGGGATACGCCTGAACGCTGAAGCAGCGTGCGGGAAGCTTACTCGCTTACAACACCCTCAGGCGCTGCTTCGAAACGGAATGCTGCTGCCATCAAGGCCTTGGTGTAGTCCGTTTGCGGGCGATCAAAGACCGCCTCAGCGCGACCCGACTCAACCACCCTGCCATTGCGCATCACCACAACATCATTGGCCAATGCCCGAACGACCTTGAGATCATGAGAGATGAAGAGATAGGCAAGTCCGTGCTTCTTCTGCAGATCGCGCAAGAGATCAACTACCTGGGCCTGAACGCTCATGTCGAGGGCAGATGTCGGCTCATCGAGCATGACAAACTTCGGCTCCAGAACCATCGCCCTGGCAATCGAGATACGCTGGCGCTGACCGCCTGAAAACTCATGCGGATAACGGAAGCGGGTCGAGGCATCGAGACCGACTTCTTCCAGCGCAGTTGCAACTTTTCTGTCTCTCTCGGCTGGAGAGAGGTGGGGCGCATGCACCTGCAATCCCTCACCCACAATGTCCGACACCGACATACGCGGTGACAGCGCGCCGTAAGGGTCCTGAAAGACGATCTGCATGTCCCGGCGCAGCGGGCGCATTTCCTTCCAGGAATTTTCCTGAATGTCCTGCCCATTGAACGTGATACGGCCGGTGGAGGAAATCATCCGCAAGATGGCAAGGCCCAGTGTGGTCTTGCCCGACCCACTTTCGCCAACGATGCCAAGTGTCTGGCCTTCGCGCACTTTCACATCGATGCCGTCCACCGCTTTCACATGATCGACCGTGCGGCGCAAGAACCCTTTCTTTATCGGGAACCAGACTTTCACATCCTCGGCCTCGACGACAATCGGCTGGCGCTCGTCATGTTTGGGCGGCTGTCCTTTCGGCTCGGCCGCCAGCAGATGCCTGGTATAGAAATGCTGGGGCGCGCCAAAGATCTGTTCCACCGGTCCATGTTCAACGATCCTGCCGTCGGTCATCACACAGACCCGGTCGGCGAACTTGCGGACTATGCCCAAATCGTGGGTGATAAACAGGATCGCCATGCCATGGACAGACTGGAGATCCTTGAGCAACTGCAGGATCTGGACCTGTACGGTTACATCAAGTGCAGTTGTCGGCTCATCGGCGATCAAAAGCTCCGGCTCGTTGGCCAGAGCCATGGCAATCATCACCCTCTGGCGCTGTCCGCCGGACAGCTGATGCGGATAGGAATTCAACCGGGTTTCCGGATCGCGAATTCCCACCTTTTGCAAAAGCTCCAGAACCCTTTCGCGCGCCCTTCGGTCTGACAGACCACGATGAAGCTTCAATACTTCAGCAATTTGCCGCTCGATCGTATGGAGCGGATTGAGCGACGTCATCGGCTCTTGAAAGATCATCGAGATCCGGTTGCCGCGGACCTTGCGCAGTGCAGGCTCATCGGCCTTCAAAAGGTCTTCTCCATCAAAGAAGATCTTGCCCGAAGGGTGCGTGGCCGTTGGATAAGGCAACAGTTTCAGGATCGAGTTGGCAGAGACTGACTTCCCAGACCCGCTCTCACCGACAATTGCGAGTGTTTCGCCGGCGGCAATTTCAAACGACACATGATCAACCGCAAGATATTGCTCATCGCCGTGCGGGAAAGCTACCGACAGGTCTTCCACTCGCAGCAGTGTTTTTGAACTTTGCATATCAACCTTGCTCATGCCGCCCTACCCGAAACTCTTGCGGGGATCGAACGCATCGCGCACTGCCTCACCAATGAAGATCAACAGGCTCAACATCAACGAGATCACCAGAAAGCCGGTAATGCCGAGCCAGGGCGCCTGAAGATTGTTCTTGCCCTGGGCCAGCAATTCGCCAAGCGAAGCGGAGCCGGGCGGAAGACCAAAGCCAAGGAAATCCAGAGCCGTCAGCGTCGAGATTGACCCGTTTAGGATGAAGGGCATGAAGGTAAGCGTTGCGACCATGGCGTTGGGTAGCAGATGCCGCCACATGATGGTGCCATTGCCAACGCCTAGCGCGCGCGCTGCCGCAATATATTCAAAGTTTCGCCCGCGCAGGAATTCCGCCCGAACGACGCCAACCAGAGCAACCCAGCTGAAAGCCAAAAGGATCGTGAACAAGGTCCAGAACCCGGGAATGAGCACCGAGGAAACAATCAGGATCAGATAAAGGGTTGGAATGGCGGTCCAGACTTCGATGAACCGCTGCATGAAGAGATCCACCCAGCCGCCATAATAACCCTGCACTGCGCCTGCCGCGATGCCGATGACCGAAGATGCCAGTGTGAGGGCCAGGCCAAACAGGACGGATATCCGGAAACCGTAGATCAGGCGGGCCAGAACATCACGGCCCTGATCGTCCGTTCCCAGCCAGTTCCAGTTCCCGACAACGCAATTGGGATCATCCGCACCCATGTCATAGCGCACGCAGCGGGTGTCCTTATCCAGCATCCATGACGGGGGTGCTGGAGCAGGCATCGGGATTTCATTGTTGACCGTATTGTAGGAATAGCGGACCAGCGGCCAGATCATCCAGCCATTGGCATTGATCTCGTCCTGAATAAACGGATCACGGTAGTCCGTGATCGCCAGAAAGCCGCCGAATTTTTCTTCCGGGTAGTCGACAAAGACAGGCATCAGGATTTCACCCTGATAAGACACCAGAACCGGGCGATCGTTGGTCACAAATTCCGCCAGCATCGTGACGATGAACAGGGCCAGAAAAATCCACAGAGACCAGTAGCCACGGCGATGCGCCTTGAAGTTCGCCAGGCGTCGTTGATTGATCGGGGACAGACGGGAGGTTGGCATTTCACCTTGGAAGGTGTCAGCTGAAGGGGTGATCGATGACATGGATCAGACCTCCCGGCTTTCAAAATCGATCCGAGGATCGATCCAGGTGTAGGTGAGATCCGACAGAAGGTTCACCAGCAATCCCATAAGCGAAAAGATGTAGAGCGTCGCAAAGACCACCGCGTAATCCCGATTGATCACGGATTCAAACCCGAGCAGACCCAACCCGTCGAGCGAAAAGATCGTCTCAATCAGCAATGATCCGGCGAAGAATGAGGAGATAAAGGCGCCCGGGAATCCTGCCACTACGATCAGCATGGCATTGCGGAACACATGCCCGTACAGAACCTGACGCTCTGTCAGACCCTTGGCCTTTGCGGTGACCACATATTGCTTGCGGATTTCATCCAGAAACGAGTTCTTTGTCAGCAAGGTCGTGGTGGCGAAGGCAGACAACACCATGGCGGTGAGTGGCAGGGCTAGATGCCAGAAATAGTCGGCAATGCGTTCCGGCCACGTCATCATGTCCCAGCCTTCCGAGGTCAGCCCGCGCAAGGGGAACAAATCCCAGAACGTCCCACCGGCAAAGAGCACGATCAAAAGGACGGCAAACAGGAAACCTGGAATCGCATAGGCAACCACGACAACACCGGAGGTCCAGATGTCAAAACGTGATCCATCCGAGACAGCCTTCTTGATGCCCAGCGGAATCGACACCGCGTAGGAAATCAACGTCATCCAGAGACCCAACGAGATCGACACCGGCATCTTTTCGGCGATCAGATCAATGATGCGAATGTCTCGGAAGTAGC
Source organism: Paracoccaceae bacterium (assembly GCA_013373445.1). GTDB lineage: Bacteria > Pseudomonadota > Alphaproteobacteria > Rhizobiales > Stappiaceae > Roseibium. The sequence continues at coordinate 8,815 of JABXHV010000180.1, forward strand.
TTTCTCCGAAATCAAACCGCGCGTAGTTCCACAGCATGTTGACGAACCGTTCGAACGGCGGTTTATCGAAGCCGAACTGGGCTTCGAGCTCCTCGATGAACTCGGGGTCCAAACCCTGCGCACCACGATACTTTTCGCTGGCACCCTGCCCCATCCCAACGCCAGTGGTCTCATTGCCACCACTGAAGTCGCTGCCACTGCCACCGCTGATCCGCGATGTGGCCGACTGATCGGTTCCGGACAATTGGGCGATCACGCGCTCGACGGGACCGCCGGGCGCAAACTGAATGATGATGAAGTTGATCGCCATGATGCCGATGAGGGTCGGGATCATCAACAGCAAGCGACGAAGGATATAGGCTCCCATGCGGTGCTCTATCGCCCTTTTCTAGCGGTTGAACGGATCGAGAGCTTGTACGTCATTCTGCCATTCCAAGCTGCTTTGCCTTTTCCAGGTCATACCACCAGGTCGTCTCAACCGGGAAGTCGTAGAACGGAGGTTCATCTGGATAACCGAAGACATCCCAGATCGCGACCGTATGCACGCCCTTGCTCCACTGCGGCACCCAATAGTGCCCGCTTCGCAACACGCGGTCCAGAGCCCAAGCACCGATATACATGTCTTCGCGGGTTTTGGCGGCCAACGCCTTGTCCATCAATGCATCAACAATTGGATCAGAGATTCCGGCAACGTTGTGGCTGCCTTTGATTTTTGCGGCTTTGGAGCCCCAGACCTGACGAATGCTGTCAGACAGTGTTGCAGAAAGAGACAGGCGCTGCGACGTGATGTCGAAATCAAAATCAGCGACACGAGACTGGTATTGCGCAGGATCAACCAGACGGAATGTTGCTTCAATTCCCAGCTTTTCAAGGTTCCGGATATAAGGCAGCGTAATACGCTCAAAGGCCTTGGTGTTGGTCAGGAATTCGATGACGAATGGCTCACCATCCGGGGTCAGAAGCTTCGTCCCGTCCAATTTGCATCCCGCCTCGCGCAGCAAAATACCGGCTTTGCGCAGCAACTTGCGATCATCGCCCGAGCCATCGGACACAGGCGGGACGAGCGCCTCTTGAAACACTTCAGGAGGCAACCGGTCTCGATAAGGCTCCAGCAGTTCAAGCTCCTTTGGCCCTGGCTTGCCTTTTGCCATCAGGGCCGAGTTCTCAAAGAAAGATTGGGTCCTTTGGTAAAGCCCAAAAAACAGGGCCTTGTTTGACCATTCAAAGTCGAACGCATAGCCAATGGCCTGACGGATGCGCGGATCGGAAAACTTCTTGCGCCTGGTATTAAAATACCATCCCTGTGCACCCGAAGGACGGTTGTCCGGGAACTCCTTGCGGACCACCTTGCCTTCTGCGAGCGCAGGGAAGTCATAGCCAGTCGCCCAGGTCTTGGAAGAAAACTCTTCCTGGAAAGTCATGTCGCCTTTCTTGAAGGCTTCAAAAGCTGTCTGTCTCTCGCGGTAGAACTCGATGCGGATGACATCGAAGTTGTTCTTTCCTCTCATGACCGGCAAATCGCGGGCCCAATAATCTTCGACACGCGCATATTCCACAAACCTGCCCAGAGCATGTTTGCCCACGCGATATGGCCCCGACTGCAGGGGTGGCGTCAGGGTCGACTGCTTGAAGTCATATTTGGTGTAGTAGGCTTTGGACAGAATGGGCAGGTCAGCGATAATCAACGGCAGCTGGCGCGTCTGTTTTCCTGTGAAGTGCACGGCTACCCGGTGAGTGCCCTCGATCTCGACATCCTCAACCTCAGTCAATGTCTGACTGATGAGAGGGTGTCCGTCGGCTTTCAGCAGCATCAGGGAAAAGGCGACGTCCTCGGCTGTCACCAGGGACTCATCGTGAAAGCGGGCCTCGGGACGCAGATTGAACACATAGGTGTTGCCATCATTCAGTGCCTCAACGCTTTCGGCGATCAAGCCATACATTGCGTCAGGTTCATCCAACGCACGCACCATCAAGGTGTCAAAGCATATTTCCATGCGCGGCGGAGCGTCCCCCTTCAAAATGAAGGTATTGAAGGAGTTGAAGGTCTGCGGGTTCTGATTGTAGACCCATGAAGGAGCGGTGAATGAAATTCTGCCGCCCTTTGGTGCCTCAGGCACCACGTAATCAAAATGGTTGAAACCCGGGCGGTACTTCAAATCCCCGAAGGACGACAAACCGTGGCTTGTGGGCCCTTCTTCAAAGGCGGCCGCAGAGAAGGGTAAGCTGACACTCGCAAGCCCGGCACCCGTGAGTTTCAAGATCGTCCGACGGGACACCCCTGCTGATAGATCAGCGCGTTCCTGGCTCATTTTGCGACACCCGTCTTTTCTGCCTTTGCTTCGTCATACCACCACAATGCCGGAAAATTGTGGGAGAACTCGGGCAGGTTTTCTGGATGCGAAAACCGGTTCCAGCGCGCCGTACGGTCCAGGGTGGAATAGAACTGCGGGATCACCAGATGGTGCCACAAAAGAACCCGGTCCAGCGCTTTGGTCGCCGCGACGAGCTCCGCCCGATCCTTGGCAAAGACAATCCGATCAACCAGTTTATCAACGCCCGGGTCCTTCAGACCAAGGTGGTTCCAAGAGCCAGGTTTGTCGGCAGAGTCCGATCCCCAGAATTCACGCTGTTCATTGCCGGGCGACAGGGACTGCGGCCAGACCAGCGTCACCATTTCAAAGTCGCGCGAACGAATCCGATTGGCATATTGCGGGTAATCCACGAGACGCAATTCAGTTTGTATACCAATGCTGTTCAGGTTCTTGACGTAAGGCAGGAGGGTGCGTTCGGCACTCTTGTCATAGTAGAGGAACTCGATTGACAGTTGCTCGCCGCTATCAGCCTTGAGCATCTTGCCCTTGTCGAGCTTGTAGCCGGCCTTCCTTAGGAGCTTGACGGCCTCCCTCAGGTTCGCACGAATTTTCTTTTGATCTCCCCCGACCGGGTTTTTGAACTCGGTGGTGAAAACCTCCGGGGGTACGAGATCGCGAACCTCTTCCAGAATCTCCAGTTCCAAACCTTCGGGAAGCCCGGATGACGCCAACTCCGTTCCGGCGAAATAGGAATTGATGCGATCGTAGAGCCCTGCAGACACCACTTCATTGGTTGTTTCAAAGTCATAGGCATAATTCAAAGCCAAACGGACATCAGGATCCTGGAATTTCTCAACTCTCAGGTTTGGAACAAAGGCCTGCATGCGGCCGCTGGAGTAATCGGGAAATTCTTCCAGAATGACCCGCCCATCAGATACGGCCGGGAAATCGTAGGAGGTCGACCAGCGGCTGGCACTGCGCTCATCGCGAAAATCATACTGGTCGCCCTTGAAGGATTCCAGTTCGACCGCATCATCCATAAAGGAGATAAAACGGATTTCATCGAAATTGTTGGTCCCGACCCTGACTGGCAGGTTGGCACCCCAATAGTCCTTGACGCGTTCATAGGTGACGTCGCGATTGGCGGAAAACGACTTGATCTTGTAGGGCCCAGAGCCGAGCGGCATCTCAAGGGTGCTCTTTCCTATGTCGCGTTGCTCGCCCTTTTCATCGACCCCTTCCCACCAATCCTTGGGCAGAACCATGAGCTGGCCAACGATGTGCGGCAGCTCGCGGTTGTTGGTCACGGCAAATTCGAAGCGTACGATGCTGTCAGACACCTTCTTGGCGCCGGAAACGTCGTGATAGTAGAACTTGTACTTGGGGTTCAGCTCTACCGCCTTCTCGAATGACCAAACAACATCATCTGCTGTGATGGCTGTGCCATCATGCCACTTGGCCTTTGGATTGAGACGGTATTCCACCCAGGAATAGTCATCCGGGTACCGAAGTGCCTCGGCGATCAGACCGTAGTCTGCGCTGATGTCGGGCTCATCCAAGCCGGACGTCATCAAGCTCTCGTAAACGAGGCTGAGGCCGTTGACTGGGGTACCCTTGGGCAAGATCGGGTTAAACGTATCAAACCCGGCAGATGTCGACAGACGTACCAGTCCACCTTTGGGCGCCTGCGGATTGACGTAGTCGAAGTGGGTTACATCCGGGCCGTATTTCGGCGTTCCGCTAAGGGACGAAGCATGGTGCCAGGCGGGCTCTTTTTCGGACTCGGCAAAGGCGAAGGACTGAAAACTCAGCATACCGGCAAGCGCCAGCATGGCGGCCGTTCCTGCTCGCGCCATCAATTTGGAACCCGCTCGCTCAACAGCCATCATTCTTCACCTCATCCTCGCAACCCGCTTGTTAGCTCAAGCGATAAATCATGCTGGATACTAGGTGATTTTTGACCAGACCGTCACCTCCCGAAACAAAGATGACGAAAATTTAATCGGGTCAGCAACAAGAAGGTCTCAAATCATATTTTCCACGGCAGGAACGGACCTTTGCTGAGGGTCAAAAAAACACCCGGTGACTTGTCATCACCGGGTGTTTCAAAATCTTTTTGAGGTCGCGAGGCGACCCCGCAACGATCACTCGACCACGACGGCCGGCTGCGGCTCCATCTCAGCTGTCGGTTCTGGCAGCGGCACCGGATCAGAAGCCTGTTCACGCAGATAAGCGATCATGGCGGCACGGTCTTCCGGCTTTCTCAAACCTGCGAAACCCATGGATGTCTTGGGAACAGCCGCTGACGGCTTGGTGAGGAACGTGTCCAGCAGCTCGAAAGACCATGCCGGATTTGTCTCTGCAAAGCCTGCCATTGCAGCTGAATAATTGAACCCGTCCACGGAAGCTGGCGCACGCCCGACAACGCCCCAGAGGTTCGGACCGGTCTTGGCGCCTGCGCCTTCAACGAAGTTGTGGCACGCGGCACACTTCTTGGCGACTTTCTCGCCATCAGCTGCAGAGGCAAATGCGAGACGAGCCGCGATCGGTTCTATCTCGACAGCTGCTGCGGGTGCATCACCGGATCCGCTGTCAGCGACAATAATTTCATAACCTGGCTCTTCAGGAACATGGGTTTCGAAAATAATATCCGATACGATACCCACACCCATTGCCAAAATTAGCGCCATCAGAATCGCACCTGCGATCTTATTCAGCGTAAATGAATCCATACTCTCCCGCTCCAAGCTTCATCCGCATCCGGATTGCAGACCACAGCCTGCTCCTCCCGAGCTTCCCCTCGTAAGAGAAACTAAAAATTTTTGACCTGCGTGTCCATAGGTTTAAAAGGTTTCTCGAATAAGCAGTCATCGAGGTAAACACACTTGTACTGCAATGAACCACTTAAACTCTTGGGAGAACCCTTTGGACCGTGCACTTGTCATCATCCCATCAAGGATGCACGCAACGCGATTGCCCTTAAAACCTTTGGTGGATATCTGCGGCAAACCCATGATTGTGCGCGTATTGGAGCAAGCCTTGCAGGCTAATTTGGGCAAAGTAGTCGTTGCCTGTGACCATGAAGACATCGCTCAGGCCGTGCGTTCAAGCGGCGGCGAGGCTGTTCTGACGAGCCCCGATCACCAATCCGGATCGGATCGTATTCACGAGGCTGCCCAGTTGGTGGACCCGAACGGCGACTATCAGATCATCCTCAACCTGCAGGGTGATGTGCCATTGATCGAACCGGCAGCCATTCATGCCGCCTTTGAGCCGTTGAAGAATGATGCGGTTGATATCGGCACGATCATGACGGAAATTCATGATCCCAAGTTTCACAATGACCCCAGTTTTGTAAAAGCCGTCACGACCCCCAATGACGATGGCACCCATCGGGCGCTTTATTTCACCCGGGCAACAGCCCCCACCGGCAAGGGACCGCTGTTTCAGCACATCGGCGTTTATGCCTATCGCCGCCGCGCGCTCGACAGATTCATCACACTTGCACCCTCGCCACTCGAAGTACGCGAACAACTTGAGCAATTACGTGCATTAGAAGCTGGCATGCGGATCGATGTTTCTGCTATCGAGAGTGCGCCAATGGATGTGAATACGCCAGAAGACCTCGAACGGGCACGGCACGCGCTGCAATCATGAATGCGGAACGCCCTTCGACCAAATCGACAGAGAAGATCATGAGCGAAACAAAAAAGATCGTTTTTCAGGGAGAAGTGGGTGCCAATTCCCACACGGCTTGCCAGAATGTATACCCTGATTTTGAGGCCATTCCTTGCGCGACTTTTGAAGATTGTTTTGCGGCCATGAATGAGGGCACTGCGACCCTGGCGATGATTCCGATTGAAAACTCGGTTGCCGGACGTGTCGCGGATATCCACCATCTGCTGCCAAAATCCGGCCTGCACATCATCGGCGAATACTTCCTGCCGATCCGCTTTCAACTGATGGCGCCCAAAGGGGCAAAGCTGGAAGACCTGAAGAGCGTTCAAAGCCACATTCACGCGCTTGGACAATGCCGAAAGGTGATCCGCGAGCTCAAGCTGAAAGCGGTTGTCGGTGCTGATACCGCAGGTTCGGCGCGGCAGGTGGCCGAAGAAGGCGATAAAAGTGTTGCCGCACTGGCTCCTGCGATGGCTGCCGAAATCTACGGCCTCGACATCTTGCGTCAGGATGTCGAGGATGAAGCGCATAACACGACACGCTTTGTCATCTTGTCCCGAGACAAGCTTGAAGCTGCACACAGCGGCCAGCCGATCATCACAACGTTCATTTTCCGAGTGCGCAACGTCGCGGCTGCGCTCTACAAGGCGTTGGGCGGATTTGCGACCAATGGTGTGAACATGACGAAACTGGAGTCCTATCAGCTGGAGGGGCAGTTCTTCGCCTCCATGTTCTACGCTGACATCGAAGGCCACCCAGATGAACCTCACGTCGCCCTGGCGATGGAAGAGCTTGCCTTTTACTGCGCCGAACTGACAGTTCTGGGCGTCTACCGTGCCAGCCCTTTCCGAGAAAAAATTCGGGAGCCAGAAGCCAACCGTGCTCTGCGCCCAAATCCAAACTCCTGACAAACGGACACACAATGACCGAAGCAAAATTCGACGTCCTGTGCATCGGCAACGCCATCTGCGATGTGCTTGCCCACATTGAAGACGACTTTCTTGTGAATGAGAGTCTCGTCAAAGGCTCCATGCGCCTGATCGATACGGACGAGGCCGTGCGCCTGTTTGACAAGATGGGACAGACCACACGTGTATCTGGCGGCAGCGCCGGTAACACAGCGGCCGGTGTTGCCTCGCTTGGCGGCAAACCTGCCTTTTTCGGCAAGCTTGCGGACGATGATCTGGGCGACAGCTATGCCCATGACATGAAGGCAACCGGTGTTCACTTCGATACGCCGCGCCTCGTCGGCGACGACCCGACCGCCTACTCCATGATCCTCATCTCACCGGACGGCGAGCGGACCATGAACACCTATCTTGGTGCCTGCACAAAGTTCGGTCCTTCCGATGTCGACGAAGCGGTCGTCGCCGGTGCGGAAGTCACCTATATGGAAGGCTACCTTTGGGACCCGGAAGAAGCCAAAAAGGCCTTCTTGCATGCTGCCAAGATCGCGCATGACAATGGTCGCAAGGTTGCCATCACGTTGTCTGATTCCTTCTGTGTTGATCGTTACCGCGGCGAATTCCAGAATATGCTGAATGACGGCACACTCGACATCATGTTTGCCAACGAACATGAGTTGAAAGCCCTGTTTGAGGCAGCCGATCTCGAAACGGCTGTTGAGGCTGCCAAAGACTTTGACGTGTTGACTGTCGTCACGCTGGGTGAAAACGGTGCAATGGTTGTCACCCAGGACGAAACCATCAAAGTTCCAGCCTTTCCGGTCGACGAAGTGGTTGATCTGACCGGCGCCGGTGACCTGTTCGCCTCCGGTTTCCTGTACGGGCTTATCCGCGACTTTTCTCATGAGGACAGCTTGAAGCTCGGCAGCCTGGCGGCATCCCATGTGATTACTCATGTCGGGCCGCGGCCGCAGAAAAACCTGCGTGAACTGGCCGAGCAGGCCGGCCTTCGGGTCTGACCCCGGAAGGGTCTTCAAGACAAAGCAAAAAAGGCGGCCATTGGCCGCCTTTTTCATATTCAGTATCAGTCTGTCAGCTCAACCCGCGAGATCCTCGACGCTGGTCACCTTGCCCTCTTCGTCGAGGCGGTAGATGACCGGCGTGCCTGTACCAAGCTCACGCTTGAGGATTTCATCCGGGCTCAGGTCTTCCAGCTCCATAATCAGTGCACGCAGCGAATTGCCATGCGCTGCCACGATCACCCGCTTGCCGGACAACACTTCCGGCAATACTTCGCGATTGAAGTATGGCAGGACGCGTTCGGCAGTCATCTTGAGGCTTTCACCGCCGGGAGGCGGGACATCAAAGGAGCGGCGCCAGATATGGACCTGCTCGTCGCCGAATTTCTCCCGCGCTTCATCCTTGTTCATGCCGGTGATGTCGCCGTAGTCGCGTTCGTTCAGCGCCTGGTTGCGGATCGTTGGCAGATCTTCCTGGCCGAGCTCTTCCAGAATGAGCTTCAATGTCTTTTGAGCGCGGGTCAAATCAGACGTAAACGCCAGATCGAACTCCAACTTCATTTCCTTCAGCTGGCTGCCGGCGCTCTTGGCTTCCGAGACACCCTGCTCTGTCAGGTCGGGGTCTTTCCAACCAGTGAACAGGTTCTTGAGGTTCCACTCACTTTGGCCGTGACGGACAAGCACCAAAAGGCGTTCCATGTTCACTCTCCTTGATCGTTCCAATAAGTCAGTCTGTCAGGCCGAGAACATCGGCCATTGAATAAAAACCCGCAGTCTTGTCATTTGCCCATAGAGCGGCCTTGACCGCACCTTTGGCAAACAACTGTCGATCTTCTGCACGATGGGTCAGCTCGATACGTTCGCCCTCCCCTGCAAAGATGACCGTATGTTCGCCGATCACAGAGCCTCCCCGCAAGGTGGCAAATCCGATATCACCCGGGTTTCTGGCTCCAGTGATGCCATCGCGGCTGCGTACAGAGCGTTCGGCCAGCGAAATATCACGCCCCTCGGCAGCAGCTTCGCCCAAAAGGAGAGCTGTTCCAGATGGTGCATCGACCTTGTGCTTGTGATGCATTTCCAGGACTTCGATATCAAAGTCCTCGTCCAACGCCTGCGCTGCCTTCTTGATGAGGGCTGCAAGGAGGTTGACACCAAGGCTCATGTTGCCGGATTTGACGATGCGAGCACGCTGTGCGGCCTCGTGCAGAGGCGCTTCTTCACCTTCTGCCCATCCCGTGGTGCCAATAACATGAACAATGCCTGCATCTGCGGCCAATTTGGCAAAATGAATGCTCGCGGCCGGAGAGGTAAAGTCCAAAACACCGTCTGCCAGTGCAAAGGCAGAAGGTGCGTCTTCGCTAATCGCTACGCCGAGCTTGCCGCAGCCTGCCAATTCGCCTGCATCAGCGCCAAGGAACTCCGAACCGGAACGTTCGATGACTGCGACGACGCGAGCTCCATCCGTATCCGTGACCGCCCGAACCAGGGCTCGGCCCATTCGGCCTGCAGCTCCTACCACGACCAAGCGCATATCAGTCATCGTCGCCTCCGATTTCAATAAACTGCCGCTGGTATAACAGCTTGCAGACCGGGTGCAAGACACGCTCTTGCATCATCCCAGAAACGACCGGTCACAGGACGGCCAGAGCAGAAACAAACAGGGCGGGGCCATCGGCACCCGCCCTGTCACAAATCTCGTCGAAAAAGCTTGAGGCTTAGCCTTCAGAGCTTTCTTCGCGTTCGATTTCCTTACCGGTGTCCTGGTCGACAACTTTCATGGACAGGCGAACCTTGCCACGCTCGTCGAAGCCCATGAGCTTGACCCAGACCTTGTCGCCTTCGTTGACAACATCGGTCACCTTGCCAACCTTGCGCGGAGCAAGTTGGGAAATGTGAACCAGGCCGTCCTTGGCACCGAAGAAGTTTACGAATGCGCCGAAGTCAACGCACTTCACAACAGTACCTTCGTAGATCACGCCAACTTCCGGTTCAGCTGCGATAGAGTTGATCCAGTTGACAGCTGCCTTGATGGCCTTGCCATCAGAAGAAGCGATCTTGACGGTTCCGTCGTCTTCGATGTTGACCTTTGCGCCGGTCTTTTCAACGATTTCACGAATGACCTTGCCGCCCGAACCGATAACTTCACGGATCTTGTCGACAGGGATCTTCATCATTTCGATGCGTGGCGCATGTTCACCAAGCTCGGAACGAGCTTCGGTGATCGCGTTGGACATTTCGTTCAGGATGTGGATACGACCATCCTTCGCCTGACCAAGTGCCACCTTCATGATTTCTTCGGTGATGCCCTGGATCTTGATGTCCATCTGAAGCGCGGTGATACCGTTTTCAGAACCAGCCACCTTGAAGTCCATGTCGCCGAGGTGATCTTCGTCGCCGAGAATATCGGACAGGACTGCGAAACGATCGCCTTCCTTGATCAGACCCATTGCGATACCGGCAACAGGTGCCTTCAACGGAACGCCAGCGTCCATCATTGCAAGGGAAGTACCGCAAACGGTTGCCATGGAGGACGATC
>JABXHV010000139.1 GCA_013373445.1 Paracoccaceae bacterium
CCTCGACATTGCGCATCGCCATTGCGAAGTCTTTTTCAGGACCTGCCCAACGCGCCGAATAGATACCCGGATCACCGCCCAGTTTTTCCACGCAGAATCCGCTGTCGTCCGCCAGCGCCGGAAAACCGGAAGCTGTTGCAGAGGCAACCGCTTTCAGTTCGGCATTGGCCTCAAATGTCGTGCCAGTCTCTTCAGGCTCCGGCAAATCAAGGTCACCGGCTGAAACGACACTAAAGCCGTAGGGCGCGAGCAACTCATTGATTTCGCGGATTTTGCCCTTGTTGTGGCTGGCCACAACAAGTTTTCCAGGTTCGAGCTTGCGATGCGACATCATGAAGTCCTTAGCTGATCGCCATTTTCTGCAAATCGACGAGGCTGCCAATGCCCTTCTTTGCAAGGCTCAAGAGCTGCGTAAACTCTTCCTCGGAGAAAGGCTCACCTTCAGCAGTGCCCTGAATCTCAACGATGCCGCCGGATCCGGTCAGAACAAAGTTGGCATCGGTTTCTGCGGTGCTATCCTCGACGTAATCAAGATCGAGAACCGGGGCACCTTCGTAAATGCCGCATGAAATGGCTGCGATATGATCCTTGAGGACATTTCCCTTGACCATGTCACGGGCCCGCATCCATTCGATGCAGTCGTGGAGTGCAACCCAGGCGCCCGTGATGGACGCTGTACGCGTGCCGCCATCGGCCTGAATGACATCACAATCGACCGAAATCTGGACTTCGCCCAAGGCTTCCAGATCGACAACAGCGCGCAAGGAACGTCCAATCAACCGCTGAATTTCCTGCGTCCGACCAGATTGCTTGCCGGCACTTGATTCGCGGCGCATACGTGAGCCGGTCGAGCGGGGCAACATGCCATATTCAGCTGTCACCCAGCCGCGTTGCTGGCCGCGCAACCACGGCGGAACACGCTCTTCCAAGCTCGCTGTGCACAGCACATGAGTATCGCCAAATTTGACGAGACAGGAACCTTCGGCATGTTTGGAAACATTGCGCTCGAGAGCAACGGCACGAAGCTCATCGACGGCACGTTTTGATGGACGCATCAGCGGCTCCATAATCATTTGAATGTTGACGCGGCAAAGAGAGGTGCTCTTTGTACGCTATTACTCGCGCCTTGTAGCGCTCATCCGCCCCCAACGTAAAGGTCAGCTTGCATGTTAAGACCTTTTTGCGTCTATATTTGCCGCTATATCTAACGTCAGCAGCACTCGGCTGCGCCTGAAGGAGACACCACGGTGAGTTTGAGCGATCTGGACAAAAGGTCTCGGGATATTTTTCGCTCCATTGTAGAGTCATATCTGGACACTGGAGAGCCTGTAGGCTCCCGGAACGTCTCCAGGGCTTTGAACATGTCTTTGTCACCAGCATCGGTGCGTAATGTCATGTCCGATCTTGAGCACATGGGGCTCTTGCACTCACCGCATACCAGCGCCGGACGACTGCCAACAGAAATCGGACTTCGTTTCTTCATTGATGCGTTGTTGGAAGTCGGCGACCTTTCACAAAGCGAACGCCAGCAAATCGATGCACAGGTCCGCGCAGCCCAAATGGCCCAGTCTCCAGAACAGGTGCTGACCGAGGCCAGCCAGATGCTCTCCGGTCTGTCTGCAGGCGCAGGAGTTGTTCTGACACACAAAAGCGACATGCGCCTCAAGCACATAGAGTTTGTGCGTATCGAACCACTCAAGGCACTCGCGATCCTTGTTGGCGAAGACGGCAGCGTCGAAAACCGGGTCATCGATCTTCCGGCAGGCCTGCCTCAATCCGCGCTTGTTCAGGCAACAAACTATCTCAATGCGCATTTGCAGGGCCGAACCATCGGCGAAGTACGAAAAGAGCTTGAGAAGATCCAGAAAGCCGACCAGGCAGAACTCGACCAGCTCAGCCAAAAAGTGATCGATGCCGGCCTTGGGGTTTGGAGCCAGACAGGGTCCAACGATCCGGGCACGTTGATCGTACGCGGGCAGTCAAACCTTCTTACCGATCTTGAAGCGATTGAGGACCTTGAGCGTATCCGCCTGCTGTTCGACGATCTGGAGAACAAGAAAGACCTTGTTCATCTGCTCGGCCTGGCCGAACAGGGCGATGGCGTTCGGATCTTCATTGGATCGGAGAACAACCTCTTCTCTTTGTCCGGTTCCTCCCTGGTCGTTTCGCCCTACCGGAACCGCGAACAGCAGATTGTTGGCGTTCTGGGCGTGATTGGCCCGACGCGGCTCAATTATGCGCGCATCATCCCGATGGTCGATTACACAGCAAAACTTGTCAGCCGCATTCTCGGCTGATCCACCAAATTCCAAACTGGAAAATCCATGCTTAGTCCCGCAGAGCTCGAGCGTTACGCCCGCCATATTGTCCTGAAAGACATCGGTGGCCCCGGGCAACAGAAACTCAAGAAGGCGCGCGTGCTCGTCATCGGCGCCGGGGGTCTCGGTGCTCCTGTACTGCAGTATCTGGCCGCGGCCGGTGTCGGCACACTCGGCATTGTTGATGATGACACTGTCAGCCTGTCAAACCTGCAGCGGCAGGTCATTCACACCACGGACCAGCTGAGCGAACCCAAAGTTGCCAGCGCGGCCGAAGCAATTGCCGCCCTCAATCCCAACGTTGAGATTGAACCGCATTTGACCCGTCTGACAGCACAAAACGTCATGCAGCTGGTCAGCAGCTACGATGTGGTTGTCGATGGCTCGGATAATTTTGATACACGCTATCTCGTTTCAGACGCTTGTTTCTTCGCCAAAAAAACGCTGGTCAGCGCTGCCGTTTCACAGTTTGACGGATCGATCACCACGCTGAAGCCCTATGCCACCGACGACAACAATACGCCCTTCCCAAGCTACCGCTGCCTGTTTCCGAAAAAACCTGCACCGGGCTCTGTTTTGACCTGTGAGCAAGCAGGCATTGTAGGTGCACTGACAGGTATTTTAGGCACAATGCAGGCCATGGAAGTCATCAAGAAAATTACCGGTGCCGGTGAATGCCTGGTCGGCAGATTGGTGCTCTTCGATGCCCTGACCTTTCGAATGGAAACCATTCGCTACAAGCGCAGTGCCTCCAACCCACTTCACGGTGACGCGCCCCTAAGCTGGGCAGAACTCCTGGAAACGCAATAAAAAAGGCCGCTGAAAAGCGGCCTTCCAATTTTGTTTTGACGCCCGGCGCCAAGCAATGCCTTAGTTTGGCTGCTCGGTTGCCGCCTGCTGCGCCATGTTGGTTCGATACAGCTGCGCGAAGTCGATTGGATCAAGCAGCAATGGCGGGAAGCCGCCGTTGCGTGTTGCTTCCGCCATGATGTTGCGTGCAAACGGGAACAACATGCGCGGGCATTCGATCATCACGAACGGATGCATATGTTCCTGTGGAACACCGGAAATGCGGAACAGGCCTGCATAGATCAATTCAACATTGAACATCACCAGATCAGGACGTTCGGCCTTGGCATTCAATGTCAGAACGACTTCGAACTGCTCTTCGCCGACCGGCTGGGCTGTCACGTTGACGTTGATGTCCAGCTTTGGCTGCTCGCCCTGCTGAAGAGACCGCGGTGCATTCGGGTTCTCGAAGGAAAGATCCTTGATGTACTGACCAAGGATGTTCATGCCGGGTGTTGGCGCGGCGTTTTCAGCCTGCGGCTGTGTGCCGGCATCGTTCGTATCGCTCATGGTTTTCTTGTCCGTCACTTGCGGTTCTACTCGGCGCCGCTCCATACAGGAACGACTCGCGGCCGGTGGCAAAATGTCACTCAACCAAATTGTCCCCAGTGAGCTATCACTTAGGATGGTCAGAAACAAGACCACACACCTTGTAATGCCTCAAAAAGACCTGCAGGAAGAGCCATGTCTGATCAAATGCAACACAAGATTCCCGTTCCCGACAACCGGATCCGACTGGATACGCTGGTTCAGCTCAGATGGCTTGCGATTGCCGGACAGAGCATCGCACTTCTGAGCGTTTACATGGGACTGGGGTATTCCCTGCCACTTCTTCCCACGTTCGGTCTGCTAGCCTGCTCGGCATGGCTTAATGTGATCTTGAAGATCCGCTATCCGTCGTCCCTTCGCATCTCCGAGTTTTCGACAAGCCTTCAACTTGCCTGGGACATTGTGCAAATCAGCGGACTGTTGTTCCTGACCGGAGGTCTGGGCAACCCGTTCGCAATCCTGGTGTTGGCACCGGTGATGATCTCTGCAACAGTCCTGTCTGCGAAAAACACCTTCTATCTTGGTTTGCTGACCATTGTTTCGGTTTCCCTGTTGCCACTCTTTCATATGCCGCTGCCTTGGCAAGAAGGAGCAAAATTTGAGCTGCCGCCAATTTATTACTTTGGTCTATGGACTGCCCTGATCTGCACGCTCTGTTTCATGACCGTCTACACGTACAGCGTTGCAAAGGAGGGCAGGCAGCTCGCCGATGCGCTTTCAGCCACGGAGCTTGTGCTTGCCAAGGAAAAGCATCTGGATGCGCTGGACGGCCTGGCAACCGCTGCTGCGCATGAACTTGGAACCCCACTGGCAACCATCTATCTGGCGGCAAAGGAGCTGCGCGAAGAGTTTGAGCCCGGTGATCCGCGCCGTGACGAACTGGATCTGATGTTCACCCAGGCCAATAGATGTCGCGATATTCTCAAGCGTCTGACAAGCCTGTCCAGTGATGGCGATCGTAACTTCCAGGAGATCAAGGTCAGATCGCTGCTCGATGATGTGGTGTCGCCGCATCGCGGCTTTGGTGTCGAAATTACAATTACAGCCGATGGCGAGGGCCCCGAGCCAATCACCATGCGCGATCCGGCCATTGAATACGGTTTGGGCAATCTGGTTGAAAACGCCGTTGATTTTGCCAGCGGTAGCGTCAATGTCACTGCGAAGTGGAACTCGGATACGCTTTCCATCACGGTTTCCGACGATGGCCCAGGCTTTGCGCCTGAAATCCTGGCGCGTATCGGCGATCCCTACATCTCCTTCCGCAGCCGAAGTTCCCTCGGTTCGGGAACAAAAGGCGGCGGACTTGGGCTCGGCTTTTTTATCGCCAAGACCTTGCTTGAGCGCACCGGCGCAAAGATTTTCTATGAAAATCAAGGCGCTCCGAGAAAAGGCGCTCTTGTCCGGGCGAGCTGGGACCGCAAAACGCTGGAAGCAAAACGCACCGTCTATCAGGAACAGGCTTGATAGACGGCGCAGGACTTCTTAGGAAAGGAGGAGATGGTGCGCCGAAAACGTTGTGCCTATAAGAAGTAATATGACGAGCAGGACATAAAAATGGTCGAAGCGCTTCCCGAAATTACAGAACTTGCAGACCGCAGTCTGTTGATTGTTGAAGACGACAAACCATTTCAACAACGTCTGGCGCGCTCCATGGAAAAGCGCGGGTTCGAAGTTGCAACTGCCGACGGCGTCAAAGATGCAATGAGCGCGATTGCCGCCAAGGCCCCCGCCTTTGCAATCGTTGACATGCGCCTGGAAGATGGAAACGGCCTCGACGTCATTGAAGAGATCCACAAGGCCAGCCCGGATGCGCGTGCGGTTATCCTGACCGGCTATGGCAACATCTCCACAGCGGTTACCGCGGTGAAACTTGGAGCGATCGACTATCTGGCGAAGCCCGCCGATCCGGAAGACATTCTGGCCGCTCTGATCAACTCAACTGAGACCAAGGCTGCACCACCGGAAAACCCGATGTCCGCAGATCGTGTCCGCTGGGAACATATCCAACGCGTTTATGAACTTTGCGAGCGAAATGTGTCGGAAACAGCCCGTCGGCTGAATATGCATCGCAGAACCCTGCAGCGTATCCTTGCCAAACGCGCTCCACGATAATATTCGGATTTACGAACGGAATTTGTGCACGTTCCAAACTCGGCAAACAAAATGCACGACTTCCGAAAACAAAAGACTTTCTGGAGCACTGCCATGCCCATGCTGGCACATCGCCGCATTCTTCCCCTTCTGGTCGGCGCCTGTCTGATTTCATCAGCTTCATCTGCTTTTGCGCAAGGTGCTCCTGAAACGCTGCGCATCAATGTTATGCCGCCAGAGCCGGGCATCCGCTCTATCACCTTGGACAAGAGCTATCGTCCGATCATCAACCGTGATGAGAAGGGCGTTGTCATCGACACGGTCGGCAGCTCCGGCAGCCTCCCGGCATGCGACGTCAAGCTTGAGATTGCACTGCAGAACAGCCGTGTCCTCCATAGAAGCGCCAACATCTGTAGTGGCAACACGCTCAATATTGACGTTTCCAAAGACGGCAAGCCCGGGGATGAACAGGTCGTTGCGGTAAGCGGAGATGTCACGGCACCCGTTTCTGAAAACACGCTGCAAAGTGATACAGATGGTCAGCTGGAAACACTTCCCAGCTCTCCTGACACATCTCTCGATTTGGCTGAAACCGAAGCACCGGTGGATGATGGTACAGGTCTGAAACCTCTCGACAGTTTCGAACTCAATGGAAACTCCAGCCTTGGCGGATCAGTCGGAATTACCGAGCTGCAGGATGCAGTTTATGTCCAGCCATCCGACGAACGGGTCTGGACCACTGAAACCGCAGGCTCGTTTGGCGCACGTGCTGACATCCTTCACACAGTGCCTGGCAGCCAGGATGCGGACTTCCGTGCGGCTTGTCGTACCCAATCCGGAGAAGCGACTGTCGTCTTCAGTCAAACCGTTCCAACGCTTGATGAGGGCGTCACCATCCCCGTGCGCATGACGGTTGGAGACTATGTAGCCGAGTTGAGTGCAACAGGTGGAAGTCGCAACAACCGGTTTGGTCGCTCTTTCCCGCAGGTCGTGATCGATATGCAGGATCTTCTATGGCAGAAGCTGATCAGCGAATCCGGTCTCGTAGTCAATATCGATGGCACACCGGAATACACCGTGTCTCTTAAAGGCAGCGCCGATCCGGTTAAGCTTTTTGTCGCCACATGTGGTGCCACTCAGGAAATCATCAGCGAGCAAGGTTCTGAAACGTTTGCTCAGGGGC
Source organism: Paracoccaceae bacterium (assembly GCA_013373445.1). Classification (GTDB taxonomy): domain Bacteria; phylum Pseudomonadota; class Alphaproteobacteria; order Rhizobiales; family Stappiaceae; genus Roseibium. The sequence continues at coordinate 6,991 of JABXHV010000139.1, forward strand.
CCGTTGCCACAGGCGCGGATGCCTCTTGTGCCCAGCTGGGTTCAATCCGGTCCTTCGAGGGCACCCAGTCCGGCCAGATCATCTTCCACAACAACAGCCGCGAGGCGGTCGATGTCTACTGGATCGACTACAATGGCGGTGAGCGTCCCTACGCCCATCTCGAACCCGGACAGTTTATCGAACAACAAACTTTCATGTCACATGCGTGGCTCGTTCGCACATCCGCCGGAAACTGCCTTGGCGCCTATATTACCCGCTCAACGTTCCGTGAGGTCTACATTTCCGACCCTGGAAACTCATTTGGCAATCAAAATGGTGGCACGCCGTCTTTTGGTGGTCAGTCGTTCGATAATCAATCCTTTGGACTGGAGACCCAACCGGCAACTGGTGGTCCGGTGCCTCCAGGACTGGTTGGCGGAGACACAGCAAATTCATTCGCATCTTCGCCCAACGGCAAGGTCGTTGACTACCTGTGCACTTCGGGCGTTGACTTGCGCGCAAGGTTTTCTCCCGATGGACAGAGCGTCACAATTGATGAAATTGGCCAGACAAGCATCGTCTTGGCGCGCGTAAACAGCGCTTCTAGCTTTGACTATCAGGGCAATGGCGCGCGGTTCGCCGGACAACTTGCAAACACGTCCTGGTCTCGGCCCGGACTGGGCGATGTTTTCTGTTCGCTCAATTAAGTCTTGTGCGCGAATTTGAGGTGGTCAAAGAAGTAAATTCGACTCCGGAATGTCTCCATTCAATCTTCCGTGTATAAATCTTTAGAAACGCTACGTAAAAAGTCCAAGCTTCAGACAAAATTCACTAAGTCCCGGCAACGTCCTTCGAAACATGTGCTCCAGAAGGCTAGCCAACAAAATGAACTATAATCGCATCCCATTGACATGGAAAATAGGCATCCCAGCACTGACGGTTTTCGCCGTTACTGTGATAGGCGTGTTTTTGAGTTTGAATTCACTTCACAAAGGCATGCTCGATGAGCGCCTGCTCAGCGTCAAAAACATTGACCAGTCAGCCGTTGCGATCGCCAACCGTTTTTACGAAATGGAGAAAGACGGCACCCTGACGACTGAAGAAGCAAAGGCCCGCGCAGCTGAAGCTATTTCGGGAATGAAGTACTCCGGTAACGGCTATGTCTTCGTTTACGGCAAGAACGGTGACTTGCTGGTGCACCCACGTGCAGACATCATCGGCAAGAATCGCTGGGATGTTACTGATCCCAATGGGGTTTACATCGTCCGCGAGCTCGTAAAAGCCGGAGATGCCGGCGGAGCCTATGTTCGCTATGAGACGCGAAAGCCTACGGGAGAAGATCTCTATCCAAAATATGCATGGAGCGAATTGGTTTCGCCGTGGGGCTGGTATGTCGGTACCGGCGTCTATGTTGAGGATCTTGAAGCTGCCTATTGGCGCAAAGCAGCCATCCTGATTTCCGTATCAGTAGTGGGCGCCTTGATCGCCGCTTTCGTGGCATTCATGTCAATTCGCAGCATCAGCCGTCCGATCAACCAACTGACGAACAACATGAGCAGTCTTGCAAACGGAAACAGTGACATCCAGATATCTGGCGCCAATCGCGGCGACGAAATCGGCGAAATGGCGGCAGCGATGGAAGTCTTCGTGCAAAACGAGAATGCGCGCAAAGCTCTGGAAAAAGAGCAGCTTGCAGCTCAGGAACAGGCTGCAGAGCGCGGCCAGGAGATTCAGCGTTTGAGCGGCGAATTCGATCAGCAGATCATGGAAATGATGGGCATCATCGAAAGCTCGGTCAAGAATCTGCAGTCCGCTTCCGAGAACATGACCAATGGCGCGGCTCGCACCAACGAGCAAAGTGGCCGCGTGTCGAATGCATCCTCGCAAGCCGCGAACAATGTTGAGACAGTTGCAGCAGCGGCTGAAGAGCTCTCGGCATCTGTCAGCGAAATCCGCCGGCAGGTCCATGCATCTGGTGAAATCGCCGCAAAGGCTGCCTCCGAAGCCACTGAGACCAATCAGCGGATGAACGGCCTTTCGGACGCCGCAGGGCGCATTGGCGAGGTCGTAACACTCATCCAGGCCATCGCGGAGCAGACCAATCTGCTTGCACTGAACGCAACCATCGAGGCTGCACGTGCCGGTGAAGCCGGCAAGGGCTTTGCGGTTGTGGCTGCCGAGGTCAAGGAGCTCGCAACCCAGACTTCGAAAGCGACAGAAGAAATTTCCAGTCAGATTTCTGCGATCCAGGGCGAGACACAGTTGGCAGCAAATGCGATTTCCTCAGTAACGGAAATCATCAACCAGATGAACGAGATTGCCGGATCGATCTCTTCATCGGTCGAGGAGCAGGGCGTTGCGACACAGGAAATTGCGGTCAATGCGACTGAAGCTTCCCGCAGTACTGTTGAAGTGACGACAAGCATTGAGGAAGTTTCTCAATCAGCAGAACACACCCGCCAAAATGCTGAAACGGTTGATGCGTCAGCAAGACAGCTTGAAGAAAATGCCATGGCCCTGAAGGGGCAAGTGGCCGCTTTTCTTGATGGTGTACGCAGGCAATCAGCTGCGTAACAAAGCCCTTCAGTTCTAATGAAGAAAGCCCTGGCCGATGGCCAGCCCCTAACGTAAATGTGGCGCATAGTATAAAATTAACCCGAACCCCTTAGTCCCACAGGACTTTCGGGGTTCGGACATGCTTTAAAAATCTGAAACAAGTAAAAAATTGCGACTTCCCCCGCCCCACGGCGGAGTGAACGTCAATTTCTGCAAAAATACGCCACGCTGGAACAATCGGCCGCGGCCGCATAACTTAAACCAAATGACCTCCGGCAAACCCGGGGCGGTTCACTCAGCAAAGGTAGCGTTATGCTGGAGCCTTGTCCTTGCGACGATCAACGTTTCGAAAGAGCGCGAAGTGTTTCAGATTGCCGCGCTTGTCCATTCTAAGAGCACGTGCGTTGACACCGGGAAAGACGCGGTGACGTAGGTCATCTGCGATGGCGCGTGCATGACCGAAGGGAGCGATGAAATTGTAAAACCACAACCGATCACCGCCCATCCACTCCTCTTTCAGGGTTACCGTGCCGAAGGGGGCGGCCAGCATGGCGGCGGCGGCGGTGTCCTCATGCTCAGCATCCAGCCAAACCCAACAGACACATCCTAAAGGCAGGGACTCGGCTGAGCGATAGATGCGAAATTGCCCCCGGTTGATTGCGAATTGACACCCCGATGCGATATCACCCAACGGTTGTGAAATGAAATTTGGTGTTTGGGCTGCCAGCCACAGCATTTGCGCCATGGATGTAATAGGATCGACAGACGTTTCGGTCATAAGGTTCAAATCTTTGCAGCAATTTTGCCCCGCCGTCCAAATCCCAAGGGCGCCGGGGCACGTGCCTGGACACGTTTAGGCGATAATCGCCAAATGCGACACGGTGTTGGCCAGATCTACAGCCTTTGTCGCCAAGTCTGACGTCATAGTTGCCATGGCAACATCAACAGAGTGGGCCGCAGCGGAGTGGGCCGCAACGGACACCTCTTCGGACACGATTGGTGTCGACAACTGGGGCAACAGCAACTCGACCATATTATAACCTGATTGTTTCATAACGACCATTGTGTTCTCCTTAAAAGTGATGGATGCGCGCAAACAGCGACATACAGCCGATAGGCGATCTATGTCGCTGCTCCTCGAAAAGCGCAGCATGATTCAGTGTTACATGACTTCGCTAACGCCACTCTTACGTTTTATCGCGCGTACGTCCCTAAATATCGACCGTGCGTCCCGTTCCGGGCCAATCGCTTGCCTGAGGTCCAAGCCGCAGGATAGACTCTGAAAAAATTAGCGCCTGCGGTATCGTCACTATTCGCCGCCCGAATACCATCTACAAGGACGATGATGGAGCCTATCGCCAGTTCTGTTTTTGATACCCGATCCTTTACTCCGTCTGACCGCTGGCGTGCCTGGCAAGACAGCATAGGTGTTATTTTTGACGTAAGGCTGGATGGCCGGAGTGATCCTATGGCCTTCCGTGCCCGGGTTGAGGCACAGATGTTCGGGCAGATGCTGCTGGGGCAAGTTACGTCACAGACCCAGCGGTTCGAGAGGCCAAGGCGGAAGATTATCGCCGACGGGTTGGACTGTTACCTCGTACAGGTGTTCCTGAAAGGCACCTGCGAAGTTCAGGATGGGCGCCTTACCCGCTTGGTGCGCCCGGGTGATATTTATATTATCGACGCCAGCGCGCCATTGGATGCCGTGGATTATGATTTTACCCATATTACGGCGATGATCCCCCGCGATCTCATGAGCCAAAACTTGACCCGCCCGGATGAACATCACCGTCGGATTATTCTGGGCGAAACACCTTTGGCAAAACTGCTGTACCAGTATATTCGCATCGTTCATGCCAATCGCAGCGGTATGTCGATTAATGACGGTTTTGCCTCTGCATCAGCGTTGCTTGGCCTGACGCAAAGCCTGCTGAATACCTGTCTGCTTGGGACCGGCGGCCAATTGAACGATGAGGCTGTCGACCTGTCCACTCGTGCCGTGATCAGCGATTTCATCGACAACAATCTGAGCAATCCCGAACTGGAGCCGTCTCTTATTATGACCGCACTGGGTGTATCGCGAACGCGGCTTTATCAATTTTTCCAGCCATATGGCGGCGTAACAGCTGAGATCCGGCGCCGCCGCTTACGCCGTAGCCTGCAAGACCTGTTGGATCCAAGTCACAGGAGTATGCGGATCGGCGGAATCGCATTTCGCTGGGGGTTTAGCTCAGAAAGCCATTATATTCGGGCCTTCAAGCGCCGCTACGAAATGACACCGGGCGAAGCGCGTGAGGCGCGGAGATTGATGCCAACGTTCGAAGGCAGGCGAGCCAATGACTATGAACGCTGGATTGCCGGGTTCGCGCGGTGAATGCTTGGACGTTGCGCTTCTTGTGAGACCCGGTCGGCCCTAACATGCGATTTTGACCAACTCAAAGAACGGACAGTGAACTAGGTCAAAGGGGCGATTCATTGAAGATTGCTATGACATTTCTATCAGCGGCAACCGTTGTTGTGGCTATACTTTTATCCTACGTTTTGGGGGCGAGCTTTGGGCGATGCAAATTATCTGGTTGAAATTCGATACACCGGTAAACGCCAAAACAGCGTCTCTTATGAACAATCAGCCCATCGTATTGTCTACCGGAGGATTGGTACTTGCGGGCAGATCAAGAACTACTTTTAAGGTTCTGAACCAAACACGGTATTCTTCGGGGGATCTCTGAAGCGGCATAGGGTCATCATTTTTCATTCTGTACCAATATGCCAATCAGAAACGCAATCAACTACTGTCGGTGCTTTCGCGCCAAGTACCGCGATATCCAGATGAGGACCTCCTTCTGGCGATAGAGTGGCAATCTAAATGTGGTCAACCAAGTAAAAAATTGCCGACCACATTTAGGTTACGGGCTGGGGCCAGATGGTCGGGGCTTTTTTTTTTGGCTCTCAGAGCCTCTTACCAGCCATTTCGACACTCATCTCTGCGACTGGCAACGCGGCGCAAAATGGTCCAAAGCGCGCGCTCACGCGTTGTCTTGTTCATAGCCCAGAGTATTGGAAACAAGAGCGCGCCCACACGGCTACGCCCCCCGGAAGCCGAGCCAGTTTATTAACTTTATCAAATTTCAAAATCCCCTAGAGGTACCGCGCTTTTTTCAGTTAATGCGTTGTAAAAATTGCCTTTTTACCGGTTGTGAAGATATTGATAAAGACTACCCTTGATTGAATCAGATAGCACGACACCCTCTAATACTTGCATGTTTTCTTAGTTTACTAATGCTTAATAGGAAATACTTACATTAAGAATCAATATTTACTTATTTGAGAGAAAAAGACATGCTTTCTAAGCTACCGGTATTCTGGAAAATTGTCTTACCAGTCGTGACAATTTCCATTTTCACAGTAGCCTTGAGCTACTTTGCATTAAGCTCATTGAGCAACTCGATGCGCGACGAGCGTATTGCCACAATTCGTCACCTCACCCATACAGCAGAAAACATTGTTGCCGAAAACTACAAGCTTGAACAAGCTGGTGTCCTGACCCAGGAGCAGGCGCAGGCGCAGGCAAAAGCGGCGATCAACGCGATGCGCTACGATGGCAACAATTACATTTTCGTATTTGACTATGATGCGACAACCATCGTCCACCCAAGCGAGAAACTGCTCGGCAAACAGATGACTGACCTGAAAGACCCCAATGGCGTTCGCGTTATTGTGGAACTGGTCAACGTAGCCAAGGCTGGCGGCGGTCTTTTAGAATATTTGTGGCCACGCGCAGGATCCGAGACCCCTGTTCCGAAATTCAGTTGGGCTGAAGGATTTGAGCCATGGGGGTGGATGATCGGAACCGGCGTTTACACTGATGACTTGTCGACATCCTATTGGCAGCAGGCCTTTATGATCATCACGGTCGGCGTGATCGGAGCACTCGTTTCCTTCTCCATTGCCTTCTTCGCCATCCGCAGCATCGTTGGTCCGATTTCCAACCTGACCCATAACATGCAGTCCCTTGCAGAAGGCAACACGGACCTCGAAGTGGCTGGCGTCAACCGCGGCGATGAGCTGGGCGTCATGGCCGCAGCGATGGAAGTCTTCGTAGAGAATGAAAAGAACCGCAAGTTGCTAGAAGGTGATCAAATTGCAGGGCGTGAGGCAGCGGCCAGACGCGGAGCAGAGATCCAGGAACTGTCTACACAATTTGATCTGCAGATCACCGAAGTCATGCAAGTTATCGAAGAAAGCGTTGCGAACCTTCAGCATGCATCGACAGAGATGACCGATGGTGCCGCTCGCACGAATGAGCAAAGCGGTCTTGTATCGACGTCCTCATCGCAGGCAGCGCAGAACGTCGAAACAGTGGCAGCAGCTGCAGAAGAATTGTCTGCTTCGGTCAACGAAATCCGTCGCCAAGTTCAGTCCTCGAGCGAAATCGCACAAAAGGCTGCGAATGAGGCTGGTTCAACCACCCAGCGTATGGACGCACTTTCCGACGCCGCGGGACGCATCGGTGAAGTCGTCACTCTCATCCAGGCGATTGCAGAACAAACCAACTTGCTCGCGCTGAACGCCACCATCGAGGCAGCGCGTGCAGGCGAGGCGGGTAAAGGCTTTGCGGTCGTAGCAGCCGAAGTGAAAGAGCTCGCGACGCAGACGTCTAAGGCAACCGAGGAAATCTCAAGTCAGATTTCCGCCATTCAAACTGAGACAGAACAGGCAGCAAGTGCCATTTCTTCGGTGACGGATGTGATCAACCAAATGAATGAAATTGCCGGATCGATTTCTTCTGCTGTTGAGGAGCAGGGCACCGCAACCAAGGAGATTGCGGTCAATGCGACCGAGGCCTCACGCTCCACGATTGAGGTAACCAACAGTATCTCATCTGTTTCGATTGCGGCCGAAACGACGCGTCAGACTGCAGAGCAAGTCGACGATTCAGCCAAGCAACTGCAGTCAAATGCCTCCAACTTGAAGTCCACTGTCTCGACCTTCCTGTCAGAAGTCCGCAAGCGTTCTGCAGCATAGGTAACAACGGACAAAGAGAACGAAAAAAGCCAGCTGTATGAGTAGCTGGCTTTTCTCATTTCAAAAGACTTCAAAACTTCAAATCTTGCGCAAGGCCACCGACGAGATCCTGTGGCTGGCATCTTTTTTCAAAATGAGGTCGGCGCGCGGGCGTGTAGGCAAAATGTTGTCGCGCAAGTTTACGAGGTTGATCTCGTTCCAGATCCGATTGGCGGTCTCAACCGCTTCCTCATCATCAATGTGCGAGTATTTGTGAAAATAAGAGCCCGGATCACGGAACGCAGTTTCTCTCAGACGCATGAAGCGCTCCACGTACCAGGACAACAACAGCTCTTCCGACGCATCGATATAGACCGAGAAGTCAAAGAAATCAGATACGAACGGCACCGCACGGCCATCTTTTGGCAACTCGCGCGTTTGCAGGACGTTCAAGCCTTCAACGATCAGCACGTCGGGATTGTCCACCTTCACAGAGTGACCCGGCATGACGTCATAGTAGAAATGCGAGTAAAGCGGTGCCCTGACATTGCGTTTGCCGGCCTTGATGTCAGACAGGAACTTCAGCAGTCGAGGTCGGTCAAAGCTCTCCGGAAAGCCCTTCTTGTGCATCATCTGGTTGGCTTCCAGAACGGCGTTTGGGTACAAAAACCCATCCGTGGTCACCAGATCCACCTTGGGACTGGCTGGCCAGCGCGCCAAAAGCGCTCGCAGCACACGGGACGTTGTCGATTTGCCGACAGACACAGATCCGGCAACGCCGATGATAAAGGGTGATTTCTTTCCCTTCGTTCCAAGGAACTTCTTTGTCGCCTCATGAAGGGACACTGTTGCTTCAGCGTAGTAGGCGAGCAGGCGCGACAAAGGCAGGTAGATCTTCTCGACTTCGCCAATTGAAATCGGATCAATCAATCCATGGAGCTTGGCAAGGTCAGAGGAAGTCAGCGTCATCGGCGTGTCCGCACGGTGCCGCGCCCATTCCTTTTCTGAAAAGACCTGGTAAGGGGACAAGTCCATGTCCCGCGATATGCTAACCGTTTTATTCATCGCGCCGCACTGCTCTATTCGCGAAACCAGCCCAAGCGAATGGGCCGGGCATCAGTCCTTTGGTCGAGAAGACTTCTCTTCCAATCCGGTTTGAGCTGTGCGTCTTGCAAGCTCAGTCATAACGTCCTGAAGCGGCACATCAGCCGCCTTCAAAACAACGAGCAAGTGATAAAGAACATCGGCCGCCTCGCCTGTGAGTTCCTTTTTATCATCCTGCACCGCGGCGATTGCCGCTTCAACTGCTTCCTCACCGAGCTTTTGGGCGCATTTTGCAATGCCTTTTCCCATGAGCTTGCGCGTGTAGGACATTTCATCGTCGCTGCTTGCGCGCCGCGCGATAATGGCATCCAGATCTGCAAGTGTGAAATCAGTCATATTTATCCAGTCTTTCGAGCCTGAAGTGGCGTCAAGCTTCGTGCCTGCTAACCATCCATGCGCATGGCAATGCCGCCTGCCTGCATGTGTTCCTTGGCTTCGTGAATTGTGTGCTCACCGAAGTGAAAAATGGATGCTGCCAGAACAGCCGTCGCCTTGCCATCGCGAATTCCCTCGACCATGTGATCCAGGTTTCCGACACCGCCGGATGCAATCACCGGCACTGGAACGGCGTCTGCGATCGCGCGGGTCAACGCGATGTTATAGCCAGACTTTGTCCCATCTCGGTCCATGGATGTCACAAGCAATTCGCCCGCACCAAGTCCAACAACCTTTTTGGCGAACTCAACCGCGTCGATACCCGTTGCGTTGCGCCCACCATGGGTGAAAATCTCAAAACGATCTGCTTCGCCCGGAAGATTGACCTGTTTTGCATCGATAGAGACGACGATGCATTGCGCGCCAAACTTCTCGGCCGCCTGCTTAACAAAATCAGGGTTGTTTACCGCAGCGGTGTTGATCGACACCTTGTCGGCACCTGCTTGCAGGAGCTTGCGAATATCATCGACAGTTCGTACACCGCCGCCGACAGTGACCGGCATAAAGCAAGCTTCGGCGGTTCGGCTGACCACATCAAAGATCGTGTCACGACCTTCATGGCTTGCAGTAATATCGAGAAAACACAGTTCGTCTGCACCGGCCGCATCATAGGCCTTCGCCGCTTCAACCGGATCACCGGCATCGATCAGGTCAACAAAGTTGACGCCCTTCACAACACGGCCGTCTTTCACATCAAGACACGGTATCACGCGAGCCTTAAGCGTCATGATGCCTCCTTGCGCGCAGACCGAATGAGGTCCATCGCTTCTTGCGGATCAAGACGTCCATCATAAAGCGCCCGACCAGAAATGGCACCTTCCAAAATGCCGCAATCAGGTTCAAGCAAGCGCTTGACGTCATCAATGGAAGCAAGACCGCCCGATGCGATGACCGGAATGGAAACAGATTGCGCGAGTTCCAATGTCGAAGGAATGTTCAAACCCTTCAAAATGCCATCGCGATCAATATCGGTGTAAATGATGGCCGACACTCCGGCATCCTCGAACTGCTTGGCCAGATCGACAGCAGTCAACTGAGAAGTCTCCGCCCAGCCCTCAACGGCAACATAACCGCCTTTGGCGTCAATGCCGACAGCGATCTTACCGGGGAACCGGGCACAGGCCTGTTTAACCAATTCAGGGTCGCGCACCGCTACTGTTCCGAGAATCACGCGTGAAATGCCTTTTGAAAGCCAGTTCTCGATGTGATCAAGCGTGCGAATACCGCCGCCAAGCTGAACCGGATTGCTGGTGGACTGCAAAATGGAATCGACGGCTGCACCGTTAACGCTTTCACCGGCAAAGGCGCCGTTGAGATCAACCACATGCAGCCATTCAAAGCCCTGATCCTCGAAAGCCTTTGCCTGGGCACCCGGATTATCATTGAATACCGTCGCCTGGTTCATGTCACCCAGCTTAAGACGTACACATTGACCGTCTTTAAGATCGATAGCGGGGAAAAGTATCATTCCAATCAGGCTCCTTTGACGACGAAGGCATCGCCGTCCACATCATCGCGCCAAATACCGGCCATAGCCTGGAAATTTGGCGAATTCCGACAACTCATCATCGGTCGTTACTCAGGGCTTCCATTTCAGGAAGTTGGCGATCAGACCGAGACCGAGTTTCTGGCTTTTTTCCGGGTGAAACTGCGTTCCAACCATGTTGTCCTTGGCGACCATAGCCGTGAATGTTCCGGCGTAGTCAAAAGTCGCAAGACAGTCTTTTTCATCCGCAGTCTGGAAGTGATACGAATGTACAAAATAGGCATGAAGACCATTGTCGCCAGTCGGCAGACCTTCAAGAACCGGATGTGAATGTGGGCGAACATCGATTGTGTTCCAACCCATATGCGGGATCTTGAGCTCCGGATCAGCCGGTTTCATCTCGCAGACGTCGCCCGCAATCCAACCGAGGCCTTCGCTGGTCTCGAACTCAAGACCACGGCTGGCCATAAGCTGCATACCGACGCAAATGCCAAGAAACGGTTTGCCACCCCGATGCACTGTCTCTTCCAGCACGTCGATCATTCCATCGACACCGGCAAGTCCGCGCTTACAATCGGCGAAGGCACCGACGCCCGGCAACACAATATGATCGGCCTTGCGTACAACGTCCGGATCCGAAGTTACGAAAACGTCCCGACCCAGGGTCAGCTCATTTGTTGAGCGCTCAAACGCCTTGGCAGCCGAGCGCAGGTTGCCCGACCCATAGTCAATGATTGCGACGGTCATCGATTTGTTTCCTGACCGAGCTTCATGCCGACAACCAATTGCGTTCCGATACGCGGAACAATCGAACTTGGCCGCACAATCGGCGCGGAGATAGGATCTTGCGGCAAGCCAGCTTCTTCAGCCTGTAACTTGTTGAAGAAGCGAAGCTCGGCTTCGGACTGATCTTCACCGCACGCAAGACCGAGACAGGTCCAGCCCTGCCGTTCCATCGTCCAGCGACGCAGGCTATTGGCCTCAAATCCCAACAAAAGAAGAAGTGCAAAGGTCGCGATTGTCGGTGCAGCGTCTCCGCCTGCAAAGCTGGCCGCGATCTCGATCGCGACACCGCCGACGAGGAACATCACCAGAACCCCCCACATGCCGTGGAAAGCCAGCCAAACAAGTGACAGGAAAAAGGCGCCCCATGAAAAGTGATCTGGCACGAAAACCATGCGATCTGCTTCCCGTGGACTGACGACCGGATCCTGAAGATCCGGCGGAGCCATTACAAAATAGGTACTCATTGCCTTAACCGCCCAATTGACCCTTGGTGGTTGGAACACGATCTGCCTGACGCGGATCAACTTCGATCGCGGTGCGCAAACACCGCGCAACTGCCTTGAAACAGGTCTCTGCGATATGGTGGCAATTCGACCCGTAGATATTGGCAATGTGAAGCGTAATCCCCGCGTTCATTGCAAACGCACGGAAAAACTCTTCGAAGAGCTCTGTATCGAAGTCACCGACCTTGTCTCGATCAAAGGTCACATCCCATACAAGGAAAGGCCGACCAGAGACATCAATCGCACAGCGTGTCAGGGCTTCATCCATTGCCAGATGGGTATCTGCGTAACGGGTGATGCCTTTCATGTCACCAAGCGCTTCAGACAACGCCTGTCCAAGCGCAATGCCGGTGTCTTCTGCCGTGTGGTGAAAATCAATGTGTGTATCACCCTCGGCACGAACCTTGATGTCTATCAACGAATGTCGCGCAAGCTGCTCAAGCATATGATCGAAAAATCCAACGCCTGTCGCCACGTCATAGGCGCCAGTTCCGTCGAGATTGATATCAACCGCAATCTTGGTTTCCTTGGTATTGCGCGAGATTGTCGCCGTGCGCATCCTTGATCCTTCCGTGATAGCCTAAACCGGCCTGGGTGAGACGGCGCAGTTTTAGCAGGCCCGCCGGAACTTGGGAACTGCAAAGACTGTCCGATCTTCAAGGTTATATCAGAAAAACCTAAAGATTCTGACTGGTGGCAAGGTTGGTGCAATGCTAGGTAAACGGGACTCACCGTCAATTTGTCCGATTTGCGCCTGCCCGTGCGCCCAAATGGAGCCTGCCCATGTCCAGTGCCTTGAGCCACTTCAAACCAAAATCCGCCGTTGACCGCCTCATCATGGGCCTTGATGTGCCCACCGTAGAAGAAGCCCGTGCGCTGGTTGAAGCAACAGCTGGTGACGTCGGCGTCTACAAAATCGGTATGGAACTGCAGTTCGCGGGCGGTCTTGAGCTTGCACGTCAGCTGGCCAGCGAAGGTCACAAGATTTTTCTGGACGTCAAACTGCATGACATCGACAACACCATTTTGCGCGCGGTGAAGAACGTCGCCAAAATGGGTATGACCTTCATGACGCTGCATGCCTATCCAAAAACAATGCGTGCCGCTGTTCAGGGACTGCGTGAAGACGGTATCGATGATCTATGCCTGCTCGGTGTAACGGTGCTTACCTCGATGGACGAAGATGATCTGAGATCTGCGGGCTATGGTGCACCGCTTGCAGAAGTGGTTGCCGCGCGGGCAGCAGACGCACGCAACGCCGGTATGGGCGGCCTCGTATGCGCTGCGACCGAAGCGGAAGCGATCAAGCCTATCGTTCAAGATGAACTGGTGATCATCACACCTGGCATCCGGCCTGCCGGTTCAGCTGCTGGCGATCAAAAGCGAGTCATGACGCCGGCAGACGCCATTCAGGCAGGGAGCGACTATCTGGTCGTTGGTCGCCCGCTCAATCAGGCAAACGATCCGCGCGCGACAGCCAAAGCCATCGTCAGCGAAATCGAAGCTGCATTATGATTTTTCACAAACCGCTGACAGATTTAGCGTTTTCACTTTACTGCCGCTGATTGCATCCAATCCGTTAAGCGCACTCGCAAATCGGGTGGCAATGACCTCCCGATTTGCCTAGGTTGAGCTCAAGTCGTTCAACAGGGATCGTCATTGACGTTTGCCATGCCATCATCTCCGAACATTTCCGCCATTGCAAAACAGGCCAGCCCGATTTCCGTCGGTCCGGAGGCTGAAGCAGATTACCGTATTGTCCGGGAAACGCTTGAGCGGATCACTATGCATTGGCGGGAACAGCCAAGCCTTGAGGTCCTCGCGCAGGAAATCGGCATGCAGCCGATCCAGTTGCAAAGAGTGTTCTCCAGGTGGGCAGGCATCACGCCAAAACAGTTCTTGCAGGCTATCACACTGGATAATGCCAAAGCATTGCTTCGCGACTCTGCCAGTGTTCTGGAGACCAGCTATGAAGTTGGGTTGTCCGGATCAGGCCGCTTGCATGACCTGTTTGTGACCCACGAGGCAATGACACCAGGCGTTTACCGATCCCGCGGATCAGGTTTGACGATCCGCTATGGTTTCCATCCCTGCCCGTTTGGCCTGGCCCTGGTGATGACGACGGATAAGGGACTGGCGGGATTGGCGTTCGCAGATCCCGGCGGTGAGGAAGATGCTCTTGAGGACATGTGCAATCGCTGGCCGGCCGCCAGCTATGTCGAAGACAAGGGCAAGACCGCACCTGTCGCAGACCAGATCTTCAATCCGGAAAACTGGGAAGCGGAAACACCCTTGAATGTTGTGTTCATTGGGACGGATTTTGAAATCCGCGTATGGCAAACACTCCTCAAGATCCCAATGGGGAAGGCAACCACCTATTCAGACATTGCCACGCAGCTCGGCAACCCGAAGGCATCGCGCGCTGTGGGCACTGCGGTGGGCAAGAACCCGATCTCATTCGTCGTGCCATGCCACCGGGTCTTGGGTCGCAGCGGAACACTTTGCGGCTATCATTGGGGCCTGACCCGCAAGAAAGCGATTTTGGGATGGGAGAGCGGCGTCTCTTCAGCAAACGGCTGATCCGACTGAAACCAACTTGAATCAGTCAGGTGCCATGTCGTTGGCGGCGAGCACATCCCCGACCAGATAAAGCGATCCGCATATCAAAATACGCGGCGCTTCGTCGTCGCCTTCAGCTCGTTTGACGACATCGGCAATCGCCTCCTGCAAAGAAGAGAATGCCGCGGCAGGCACACCCGCTTCGCGCACAAAACCGGCCAGATTTTCAGGATCGTGTGCCAGTTGGGTGTTTGAGATCGGTACCGTCGCCACATGACGGGCAAGTCCGTTAAAGGCCTTGTAGAATCCAACAGGATCCTTCGTGGTGAGCATTCCCGAGATCATATAGAATGGTTTGGGATCCTTGACTTCCTGCTCGCGCATGAAAGCTGCAACGGTAATCCCGGCGCCCGGGTTGTGCCCACCATCCAGCCAGATTTCAGCGCCTTCAGGACACTGATCAACCAGTGGACCAGAGCGCAATGGCTGCAAACGACCCGGCCAATCGACCGATTTCAAACCACTTGCAGCAACTTCAGGGTCCTTCGGCCAAAGATCTGCAGCCTTCAGTGTAGCGATCGCCATACCGGCATTGATCACCTGGTGGGCGCCAGACAGGCAAGACAGCGGCAGATCTTCCAGACCATTTTCATCCTGGAAAGCGAGGCGGCCCTGATCTTCTGTGGCCATGAAGTCCTGGCCGAAGCGATACGTCGGCGCCTTCATTCGCGCTGCCGTGCGCTCAATCACCGCCATGACTTCATCAACTTGCGGTGCGACGACAACAGGCTTGCCAGATTTGATAATGCCCGCTTTCTCTGCTGCGATATCCGCCAGTTGATCACCGAGATAATTTTCATGATCCAGAGAGATCGGCGTGATGACTGTCGCCAGCGGATCATCGACTACATTGGTCGCATCAAGCCGGCCACCAAGCCCGACTTCCAGCAACAGGACATCAGCCGGGTTTTCGGCAAACAGCAGGAAGGCCGCCGCAGTGGTTGCTTCAAAGAACGTAATGTTCTGGCCGGCATTGACCTCTTCACAGCGCAGCAGCGCCCGTGTCAGATCCGCATCGTCAACATAGCGACCTGTATTGCCCAGGCGAATGCGCTCATTGAACGATACAAGATGCGGAGATGTATAGACGTGACAGGATTTGCCAGATGCTTCCAAAATGGCCCGCATAGTCGCGGTGACCGAACCCTTGCCGTTGGTTCCGGCAATATGGATCGTTGGTGGAAGCTTTTTTTCCGGTGAGCCGAGCGCCGATAGCAATCTTTGCATCCGCCCGAGAGACAAATCTATCTCCTTGGGGTGCAATGACAAAAAGCGATCAAGAACGTCGGTAATCTGATCCAAGGCGCCCTCGCGGATCATAATCCCATAAACTCCGATGACGTGGTCTGCCGATCTACGTTCTTGTCAAAAAAGAACTGCAGATCAACGACGCAGAAGAATTGGCAGGCTTTGACCTTAGGCCTTTGCAGCCGCTTGCTGATCACTATCACCAGCAGCGTCGCCGGAGCCTTGATCAGGTGCGAGCAAAGGAAGTTCAACTTCCTGCTTCATCAGAACTTTACAGATACGGGAGATTGTTTCTTTAAGGTCATGCCGTGGCACGACCATATCGACCATTCCGTGCTCGAGCAGATATTCTGCGCTCTGGAAGCCCTCGGGCAACTTTTCACGAATGGTTTGCTCAATCACGCGGCGACCAGCAAAGCCGATCTGGGCACCAGGTTCGGCGATATGCACATCACCGAGCATTGCGTAGGACGCTGACACGCCACCCGTGGTCGGGTTGGTCAGAACGACGATGTAAGGAAGGCCTGCTTCGCGCAGCATCTGCACACCAACAGTGGTGCGTGGCATCTGCATCAAGGACAAGATGCCTTCCTGCATACGCGCGCCGCCAG
>JABXHV010000144.1 GCA_013373445.1 Paracoccaceae bacterium
CTGGCGGTGCTTGGCTGGGGTGTTGGCGGCATCGAGGCGGAAGCTGCGATGCTTGGCCAGCCAATCTCCATGCTGATCCCGGAAGTTGTCGGCTTCAAGCTGACCGGCAAGCTGAATGAAGGCATCACCGCGACCGACCTTGTGTTGCGCGTTGTTGAAATGCTGCGCCAGAAGGGCGTTGTCGGCAAGTTCGTGGAATTCTACGGTGAAGGCCTTGATCACCTGTCTTTGGAAGACGAGGCAACCATTGCCAATATGGCGCCTGAATACGGTGCGACCTGCGGCTTCTTCCCTGTCGATGGTGATACGCTAAGCTATCTTAAATCCACCGGCCGCGATGCGGACCGCGTTGCGCTGGTTGAAGCCTACTCCAAGGCGCAGGGCATGTATCGCCATGGCGGCGAAGAGCCTGTGTTCACAGACACGCTCGAACTCGATATTTCCACTGTTGTGCCCGCAATCTCCGGACCGAAGCGTCCGCAGGATCGCATCAACCTGTCTGACGCTGCCGGCGGTTTCAAGAAAACCATGCAGGACGAATTCAAGAAGGGCGATGAGTACGACAAGCGCTATCCTGTCGAGGGACGCGATCATGATCTGGGCAACGGCGATGTGGTCATTGCCGCGATCACCTCTTGTACCAACACATCCAACCCGTCTGTGCTGATCGGAGCCGGTCTCGTGGCGCGCAACGCCCTGAAGCGCGGCCTGAAAGTGAAGCCCTGGGTCAAGACATCGCTCGCGCCGGGTTCCCAGGTTGTGACGGATTATTTGAACAAGGCCGGCGTTCAGGATGATCTGGATGCGCTGGGCTTCACGCTCGCAGGTTATGGCTGCACAACTTGTATCGGTAACTCCGGACCGCTCGATGAGCCGATTTCCAAGACCATCGACGACAACGACATGATCGCGTGCTCGGTGCTCTCCGGAAACCGCAACTTTGAAGGCCGCGTCAATCCGGACGTGCGGGCCAACTATCTGGCCTCACCGCCGCTGGTGGTTGCCTATGCACTGGCGGGCAATCTCAACATCGACATCACCAAGGATTCTCTCGGTGACGACAAGGACGGCAATCCGGTCTATCTGAAAGACATCTGGCCATCCGCCGAAGAGATCACGGACCTGATCCGCTCGTCGATTAACGACGGCATGTTCCGTGAGCGCTACGGCGATGTGTTCAAGGGTGACGAACACTGGCAGGCCATCAAGGTCGAAGGTGGCATGACCTACAAGTGGCCTGCGGCGTCGACCTATGTGGCCAACCCGCCGTACTTTGAAGACATGACCATGGAGCCGAAGCCGCTCGAGGACATCGAGGGCGCGGCAGTCATGGGGCTGTTCCTGGACAGCATCACCACCGACCACATTTCTCCGGCCGGCAACATCAAGGTCGACAGTCCGGCTGGCACCTATCTGGCAGAGCATCAGGTGGCGACCAAGGACTTCAACTCCTACGGCGCGCGGCGCGGCAACCACAATGTCATGATGCGCGGCACTTTTGCCAACATCCGCATCAAGAACCAGATGGTGCCCGGTGTTGAAGGCGGCCTGACCATGAAGGACGGTAAGAAGAAATGGATCTTCGATGCCTGCATGGAATACCAGGAAGAAGGCAAGCCTCTGGTTGTCTTCGCGGGCAAGGAATACGGCACCGGGTCATCGCGCGACTGGGCGGCGAAAGGCACCAAGCTGTTGGGCGTCAGAGCCGTGATCGCGCAGTCCTTCGAGCGTATTCACCGCTCCAACCTAGTTGGAATGGGCGTTGTTCCGCTGACCTTCAAGGATGGCGAGAGCTGGCAGTCCCATGGCATCACCGGCAATGAAACGGTGACGATCAAGGGTATTGCCGACATCACTCCGCGCCAGATGATGAACGTCGAGGTGACCTACGCAGATGGCACGACCAAGGTGATTGAGTGCCTGTGCCGCGTGGATACCGAAGACGAGTTGGAATACATCAAGGCCGGCGGCATCCTGCACTATGTGCTGCGGAACCTCGTGACCAGCTAAGGCTTACATAGCATTGTAACAGATCTTGAACGGGCGCCGGGAGGTGCCCGTTTTTGTTGGGGGACGCGCTGTCATCGCTGGAGTTGATCGGCCAGATTTGCGCCTGGCGCCTTATTTGGAAAGCAGCAATCTGATCCGGTCAGGTACATCTTTCAGCATCTCTTCTTTCAACCCGCCTGCACGGGCTCGAAACATGTAGCCCTGTCTGAGGTCGAACAGCATGGATGCGCGGGCACGGGCAGGAAAATCCGCCGGCAATGTGCCTTTGTCTATTTCCTTCTGGAAGCGGGCGGTCAGCCTGTTCTCCGCCTCTCCTATGATGGATCTTACCCGTTCTTCCAGGCCATCGACTTGCCCGGTGGAAGCGATGGCGCTGGAGGTGATATAGCATCCCTTCTCGCCACTCTTGTGGCCCGTTGCGGAGTCAATCACTTCGCACAAGAACGCTTGAAGTGCTTTCTCGATATCCTCTTCGCTTTCCAGCACGACCAGTGGCGTACACGCATCCGATGCGCTGTAGTGGTCAACGGTTTTCAGGTAGAGCTCTGATTTGTCTCCATAGGCTGCATAAAGGCTTGGGCCTGTAATGCCCATTGCCGCGGTCAGATCGCGCATGGATGCACCATCATAGCCCTTCTCCCAAAATACGGTCATCGCATTCGTTAGGGCCGTGTCGTAGTCGAAGGTTCTTGGGCGCCCAATTCTTTTTGTAACGTTCAATATAAATTCCTTGACGGGTCTTTTATTCCGATTTATGTAACGATCAATATATAACGGAGTTTCGCTCAATTGACCAGTAAAAAACTTGCCGCCGGAAGTCCGTTTCCGGCGATCACCCTTCCTGTGCTTGGTGGCGACAAACGCAGCTTGTCCGCACCGCGCAACGGGTTCGATTGGATGCTTGTTGTCGTCTATCGGGGTAAGCACTGTCCCTTATGCACGACGTATCTGCAGGAGCTGAATGCCATCCTGCCTGATCTGAATGGCCAGGGTGTCGATGTCATCGCAGTCTCCGCTGACGATGAAAAACGTGCAGCGGCCCAAATGGTTGACGTCGTACCAGCGTTTGACGTCGCCTTCGGCATGACTGTTCCGCAGATGCAGGAGTTGGGGCTTTTTATCTCCGGTCCTCGCAACGGCAGCGACGTCAATGCACCGTTTGCTGAACCTGGTCTCTTCGTTCTGGACGAAGCGGGAACCATTCAAATCATTGACATTTCAAATGTGCCTTTCGCCCGGCCGGACCTGACCTGGATCGCGAAAGGTATCGGCTTTCGCCGTGGCCCCATGAAAGAGGCCCCGATCAATGGCACTTACGCCTAAGTACAATGGAGAAACCAATGACCGATAACTCAAGGGATGCTCTGCACGCCAAAGTTCAGGATCTGATGAAATACGGCACCAGCGCCAACATGGAAGAGCTGGACAAGATCTACCATAAAGACATCGTTGTCATGGACTTGAATATCGATGGCCGTCTTGTCACCCTGAACAAACAGGACTTTATGGCGATGCTGAAAGAAGCCTTCAAGGACAAGATCCCTGAGGAGCACATGTGGGCAAAAATTCACAGCCTGACGGTAAATGGCGACCGCGGCCACGTGCTGATTTCGCGGAAAATTCCAGTCGGCGGCCCAAAGATGCATATTGAACTCAGCATCGACTTCCTCTTCGAAGACGGTCGCTGGCAGGTGACACGTGAAGTCAACTTCAGTCGCCCCGACGTTTTGGCGGCGTGACTGGGTCGCGAAAGGCGTCAGGCCGTGTCAGAGGCTTTGAGCGGGCGCCGAGAGGTGCCCGTTTTTGTTTGGGGGGTAAAGCCGCGCCCATTACACCAACGGTCATCCCCGACGTGCTCAGAAGCCTGCCCCGGACGAGATCCGGAATAACGCATCATGGGTGTTGTGGCGTCTCTCCTCCCCCAGCGGTCATCCCCGACGTGCTCGGTGATCTACTCCACAGTGCAGCAAAGGCCAGAGTAAAATGGCCTGCGCTCAGAAGCGGCTCCTTACACAGACCCGAAACCTCCGTTATGCCGCGAGGGGCATTGGATCCCGGATCGGGTCCGGGATGACGGCGGTGGGTTTGGCGGGCGCAAGAGAATCTAGCTGCGACGTCGCTCTTCTTCTCCTCCGTCATTGCAGGACTTGATACTGCAATCCATGCCGTGAGAGGGCCATGCGGGCAGGCTAACATTCTGGGACGTGTCACGGCATGGATCCCGGATCTAGTCCGGGATGACGTCGGTGGGTGTGGCAGGCGCAAGGGGGTGTCGTGACCGACGAACCCATGGCGGATTTGTAGAAGCGCCAAAACGATCCAAATCCCACTTATCCCTCAGAGCCGGTTTTCGCCTGCCCGCTAAGTCTCTGATAGAAATGGGTGTTTCGAACCGCCCTTAACTCTACCCGCGAACTTATCCGCACCCCGGTAGAGGTGGCGTATAATGATCCCATCTTTCATCACAAAGGGGCTGTTCCGGGCCGTCCGAAATGGAGATGAA
>JABXHV010000113.1 GCA_013373445.1 Paracoccaceae bacterium
AGGTTGAAGTAGCACCAGCCAAAACAGAATGGGATATGGTCTTCACCATTTTCACCAACTTGATTCAAATCGATGCTACCACTAAAATCCCTTATGCCTACAATGACTTCATTCTAACCAATGAGGGGCGAGTTGAAGTAGCAACAGTAGCCATTGAAGGTGATGTTACTTATGAAGACTTTACCGCAGCTCAATTGACCACCATTCAGTTCGATGATGCAAGAGCAGCGATTGGCAGCGACTGGAGAGTTGTAGCACAACCGGGCTCTGATCAGGAGGCTGGTGTGAAATCAGACATATTCTATGTGATTGAAGACGCTAACGGCAACTATTACAAACTGAGATTCACTAGAATGTCTGACCCGGTTTCTGGTGAAAGAGGTCACCCACAGTTTGAGTATGAGATTTTAGCCGACTAGACATGAAGAAGAGCATCAAGTACTTCATCATAGCCATCAGAATTGCGCTGGGTCTTCTCTTTGTTTACGCAGGGGTTCAGAAGTTCAACAAGGCACCGGCTGAGAAGCCTGCAAGTGAAGAGAAATCGGTAGTTGAAAAGCAGCTGCCGGAGAATGTGGTGAAAATAAAAGCCCTAATCGGGGGTATGAAACAGACCGGTTATTTCTGGCCTATGTTGGGTATTGCAGAAATAGTCTGTGGTGTTCTGCTTCTCAGCCAGGTATTGGCTCTGTTAGGTGCAGTAATGCTGGTACCTCTTACAATAAACATCTTCCTCTTTGAGCTTTTTCTGGGAGGAGGAAATATCACAGAAATATTCATCCATGGGCTTTATCTGCTGGGCAATTTGCTCATCATCGCCCATGGTTACCCAAGGCTTAAAATGGCCTTCCTAACAATTGAATCAAGCAATAACAAATTAGCATTAGCATGAAAAAAACGATGATTTTGGGACTGAGCCTAGTCAGTGCTCTGGCCTTCGGACAAAGTAAAAAACAACAAGATATTGAGGCTATCAAAAGTATGTGTGGCTGT
The DNA here is from genome assembly GCA_013373445.1 of Paracoccaceae bacterium. Classification (GTDB taxonomy): domain Bacteria; phylum Pseudomonadota; class Alphaproteobacteria; order Rhizobiales; family Stappiaceae; genus Roseibium. Next base: position 994 of record JABXHV010000113.1, read on the forward strand.
TATGAGGTAACCTTCAATTTTGCTGAAACCTTTAGTCCTGATGAAGAATACGAATTCCACAAAAGATATAGATCTGGCGGACTCGAATGGGTTGAATTAATTGAAGACGAAAAGGATAAAATCTCGATGCAACACTTGCTGATTGTTGGCGAAAATCAAATAGTGAAGCATTGGCGTCAGGATTGGCTCTATCAAAACACATCGCTATACAGCTATTCGGGTGATCAGGTCTGGGATTATCTTCAACTGAACAAAAAAGAAGTAAAAGGCCAGTGGACACAGAAAGTTTATCAGGTAGATGATGGCCCTCGATATGAAGGTTCTGCAACCTGGGTTCACACTGATGGAAAGCATTACTGGGAAGCTGAAAGCTATTCGCCACTACCTCGAAGAGAATTCAGCAAAAGGAGCGATTACAATCTGATGCTCAGAAAGAACAGACATGAAATTACGTCTGAAGGATGGGTACACGAGCAAGACAATGACAAGATTATCCGCAAGGCGGAAGCTGATGAGTTACTTGCAGAAGAAAAAGGCTACAATACCTATGTAAAAGTGGATGTTAGCCGCTGCAAAACAGCTCAGAAATGGTGGGCTAAAAATGAAGCATATTGGGCAGAGGTGCGTGCTGCATGGAATGAAATTTATGCTCAGCACAATACGCTGAACATCAAAACCAAAGTGGCCGACAAAATTCTATATCAAAAGATTTTCAACCTGGGCGATGAAGTAATAGCCCAATCTGAATTCGATGGGTCTAGTGTGAGACAACAGGTGAAAGAGATTATTCTTTCGCACAAAGGAGAACAATAAGCAATCAAATTGTTTACTAAAAGGGTGAAGGGGTCTTTGATTCTTTCACCCTGATTTTTTCATGATTTTACATTCCATTCGTTTGACCACTTGGAGTGGTCAGACGAATTAATAAGTCACTGATTTCTGATCAACCGTTCAACTGATCACTGCTTACTGATCAATTCCTTAATAATCTTTGTCATTCCTTTCTCTGCCTTAAAGGCGGCAGCCAAAATATTGGCAATTTCGGCTTTCTCTAAATGATCAGGGTCACAGAGGTCAGTAATGGCGGAGACAGCAAAAACGGGTAAGTCCATATGTCTGGCGACAATGACTTCAGGGATGGTAGACATGCCCACGGCATCGCCTCCAATTCTACCTATGTATCTATATTCTGCTCTGGTTTCCAGATTCGGGCCGCTTACTCCAACATAGACACCTTCATGACAGCGGATGTCGTTGGCTTTGGCAATTTCGAGCGCCTCATCAATCATCTTACGCTCATAAGGCTCACTCATGTCAGGGAACCTTCCACCGAATTCATCCAGATTTCTTCCTGTTAATGGATTCTCTTTAGTCAGATCAATGTGATCTTCAATAATCATGAGATCAGCTATTTTGTAGCTCAGGTTCACCCCTCCTGCCGCATTGGAGATAAACAGTTTTTCAATGCCAAGCAGCTTCATCACTCTTACAGGGAAAGTCACTTCTTTCATGTTGTAGCCTTCATAGAAATGGAAGCGTCCTTGCATGGCTACTACCTTTTTTCCTGCTAGCTCTCCAAAGATCAATTTACCCTTGTGACTCTCTACCGTAGAAACCGGAAAATTGGGTATCTGGTCATAAGGGATTTCATCGATGACATTAATTTCATCTACCAAAGCACCCAGGCCGGTTCCGAGTATAATTCCAAACTGTGGTGCAACATTGGTTTTGGATTTAATAAACTGAACTGATTGATGAACCTTTTCTGTGTAAGTCATGAGGGTGAATTTAATGGCTTATTCTTTAACAGATATCGCAAATACGACAAATAATGA
>JABXHV010000006.1 GCA_013373445.1 Paracoccaceae bacterium
GCCCTTTTTGAGAACCTTTGGCGGCAGACCCATGTTGCCGACTTCCGCCATGCCCGGATAGCCTTTCGGACCGCAGTTCTTCAGCACCATGACGCAGGTCTCGTCAATGTCGAGCGCTTCGTCATTGATCTTGGCCTTATAGTCGTCGATGTCTTCAAAGACGACGGCGCGGCCACGGTGCTTGAGCAGATGCTCGGAGGCCGCCGATGGCTTGATGACTGCGCCTTTGGGAGCAAGGTTGCCCCTGAGAACGGCGATGCCGCCCTGTTGGGTGAGGGCCTTGTCGACCGGCAGGATGACATCGTCATTGTGGTTGATGGCGTCCTTGACTTCTTCCCACATGCTGGCGCCCGAAACGGTGAGCGCGTCCTTGTTGAGAAGGCCGGCTTCTCCAAGGTGCTTGAGAACCACCGGCAGACCACCGGCATAGAAGAACTCTTCCATCAGGTATTTGCCCGAAGGCATCAGGTTGACGATGGTCGCAACGCCGCGGCCCAGCTCATCCCAGTCGTCCAGCGTCAGGTCGACACCGACGCGGCCGGCGATCGCCAAAAGGTGGATCACCGCATTTGTCGAGCCGCCGATGGCACCATTGGTGCGGATGGCGTTGGCAAAGGCGTCCTTGGTCATGATGTCGGACGGCTTGAGGTCGTCCTTGACCATCTGAACAATCCTGCGACCGGACATTTGCGCCATCACGCGGCGACGGCTGTCGACGGCTGGAATGGCGGCATTTCCGGACAGCGCCATGCCGAGCGCTTCGGCCATGGAGGCCATCGTCGAGGCCGTGCCCATGGTGTTACAGGTGCCCGAGGAGCGTGACATGGAGGCTTCAGCTTCCAGGAACTCGTCCTGGGTCATCTCGCCTGCCTTCACGGCTTCGGAGAACTTCCAAAGATGCGTTCCCGAGCCGACACGCTCGCCGCGGAAGTAACCGTTGAGCATCGGCCCACCGGTGACCACAATCGACGGCATGTCGGTTGAGGCTGCGCCCATCAGAAGGCTTGGTGTCGTCTTGTCACAACCGACAAGCAGAACCGCGCCATCCATCGGCTGACCGCGCATGGCTTCTTCAACGGCCAGCGCAGCCAGATTGCGATACATCATTGCCGTCGGGCGGAAGGTGTTTTCAGAAGCGGAGAAGACCGGCACTTCAACCGGGAAGCCACCGGCTTCCCAGACGCCTGCCTTCACCTTTTCTGCAAGCTCGCGCAGATGGCCGTTGCACGGTGTCAGATCGGACCACGTGTTGAGGATGCCAATCACCGGGCGTCCGTCGAACAGGTCGTGCGGGTAACCCTGGTTTTTCATCCAGCCACGGTGGTAGATCACATCGCGAGAGGTGCCACCGTACCACTCCTGGGAGCGGAGTTTGCGTGGCCATTGTGCGGGCTTGAAGCTCATAATTAAAGAACCTTCACCTTGGTGGTGGTTGTTTCTGGTGCCGTAACACTCAAACGGTTGCGCAAAGGCGTGCCGAAGTCATCGGCTGCGATTTCGAAGGTGTCGCCGTCCTGTGTGCGGATGCCGTCGCCAAAGGAAAGGGTCGCGGTGCCGAACATGTGAACGTGGACATCGCCTGGCTGACAGAAAACGTCGTACTTGAAGTGATGGTGCTCGAGGTTTTCGAACGTGTGGGACATGTTCTCTTCACCGGAGACGAACGGCTTTTCCCAAAGCAGCTTGCCATCGCGGTAAATCCGGCTGGAACCTTCAACGTTGGAAGGCGCATCGCCGACCAGAATTTCAGGGCCAAAGGATGCCGGGCGCAGCTTTGAATGGGCCAGATACAGGTAGTTCACACGTTCCATCACATGGTCCGAGAACTCGTTCGACAGGGCAAAGCCGATGCGGAACGGTGTGCCATCTTCGCTGATGACGTAGATGCCGGCCAATTCAGGCTCTTCACCGCCATCATCGGCAAAACCAGGGCTGACCAGGTCGGAACCAGGGGCGACGGCGGCGTGGCCATTGCCCTTGTAGAACCATTCAGGCTGTGCGCCGATTTCACCCTTTGGAGGACGTCCGTTGTCGAGGCCCATCTGGAACATCTTCATGGAGTCGGTGACGACTTCAGGTTCCGGCTTGTTGGCAGCATGCATGGCATTGCGCGTCGAAGCTGATCCCAAATGCGTCAGACCGGTGCCTGTGAGGTGCATGTGGGCCAAATCAGGATGAGAGATTGGCAACAGGAAGCGATTTTCCGCTGCAACCTTTTCCAGGTCAACGGCGGCGCCCAAGGAGTGGCCACGCACGCATTCGGCAAGGCTCTGGCCTTTGGAAATTGCTTCCTTGGCCAGCTCATAGGTGCTTGAAACACCATCGAGCACGGAGGCTTCGGTTCCGTTGCGGATGACTACGCTTGTGCTGCCATCTTCGTTTTTAATCTGAGAAATAAGCATTATTCGCTCTAAGCCTGTTTGTTCTTGTTATAGACGTCGAAAATAACGGCAGCGAGAAGCACCAGACCCTTGATGATCTGCTGATAATCGATGCCGATACCCATGATGGACATGCCGTTGTTCATAACGCCCATGATGAACGCACCAACAACGGCACCAACTATTTTGCCAACACCGCCGGACATGGATGCGCCGCCAATGAAGACCGCTGCAATCACGTCCAGTTCGAAGGCAACGCCCGCTTTCGGTGTGGCCGTGTTCAAGCGGGCTGCGAAGATCAATCCGGCAAGAGCTGCGAGCATGCCCATGTTGACGAAGGTCAAGAAGGTCAAGCGCTCAGTCTTGATGCCGGAGAGTTTTGCTGCCTTCTGGTTGCCGCCAAGTGCATAGATGCGGCGACCCAGAACCGTGCTTTCCGTGAGGAAGGCGTAGATCACGGTCAATATACCCATTGTGACGAGCACGTTTGGCAGACCGCGGAAGGTGGCCAGTTTGAAGGACACAAAGATGATCGCACAGGCAACAAGGGCGTTACGGGCAAGGAAGAAGCCAACAGGCTCAACTTCAATGCCATAGGCCTTGTTGCGGTTGCGGGTCTTCAGACCCAGCCATACAAGCACGGCTGCAATCAGGATGCCGGTGACCAGTGCCAGACCATTGAGGCGCTTGAAGCCAAAGGCTTCCTTGAGGAACGGCAGCAGGTCGGGAATGAAGCCGGTGGACAGCAGCTGGAATTCACGCTCAAGCGGTCCAACAGACTGGCCTTCAAGAAGCCAGAGCGATGCGCCGCGGAAAACAAGCATGCCGGCCAGCGTCACGATGAAGGAGGGTATTTTCCAATAGGCGATCCAGTAGCCCTGGGCGGCGCCGATCAGAATGCCGACAGCGAGACAGGCTGGCACGGTGAGGTACACCGACCATCCCCATTGCACCATCATGACGGCGGCGAGAGCGCCGACGAAGCCGACGACCGAGCCGACCGAAAGGTCGATGTGGCCGGCGACAATGACCAGGAGCATGCCGAGGGCCATGATGATGATGTAGCTGTTCTGCAGGAACAGGTTGGTGATGTTGACCGGACGCAGGAGCGTGCCATCGGTGACCACCTGGAAGAAACCCATGATGGCGATCAGGGCCAGCAACATGCCGTAGTCCCTGAGGTGCGAGGCCAGGTAGCTGGCAGTTGAGGACGTTTTGCCCTTGGATTTTGTATCTGTGACTTCGGTAGTCATAATCAGCTCCTGACGATGAATGACATGATGCGTTCCTGACTGGCGTCGGAAGCATTCAGCTCGCCCACAAGCGCGCCTTCATTCATGACGTAAATGCGATCACACATGCCCAAGAGTTCAGGCATTTCGGAAGAGATCATCAGAACACCGCGGCCTTCCTCGGCCAACTGGTTGATGATCCCGTAAATTTCGAACTTTGCGCCGACGTCGATGCCGCGTGTCGGCTCA
>JABXHV010000145.1 GCA_013373445.1 Paracoccaceae bacterium
ATCTGCAAGAAGTACGACATCCTGCTGCATATCGACGAAGTCGTTTGTGGCATGGGCCGTGTTGGCTCATGGTTCGGTTATCAGATGTTTGACGTGAAGCCCGACTTCGTCACCATGGCGAAGGGCGTTGCCTCTGGCTACGCGGCTATCAGCTGTACAGTGACCACCGAAGACGTGTTCAACATGTTCAAGTCCAAGCCAAATGATCCGCTCGGATACTTCCGCGATATTTCGACATTCGGCGGATGTGCCGGTGGACCAGCGGCTGCGCTCGAAAACATGCGCATTATTGAAACCGAGAACCTGCTGGAAAACACCACCAAGATGGGTGAGCGTCTTCAGAACAATCTGAAGGCACTGGCTGAAAAACATGCTGTGATCGGTGATGTCCGCGGCGCAGGCCTGTTCCAGGGTGCTGAGCTGGTTTCTGATCGCAAGACCAAAGAACCGATTGAAGAAAAGCTCGGCCAGCAGGTCGTTGGTGAATGTGCAAAGCGTGGTGTGCTGATCGGCATCACCAACCGCTCCCTGCCGGGTTACAATAACACCTTGTGCCTCAGCCCTGCGCTGATTTCGACACCTTCGGACATCGATGAAATCACCGCTGCAATCGACGGTGCGCTGACAACCGTTTTCGGTTGAGCGAAAATTCGGTCCTGCGACCGGAAACTATCGAAGCATGAGATCAAAACAATTCGGGCGCCTCCGGCGCCCGTTTTCGTTCATTCGCTACAAGATCTGCCTTTAAACTCAGGCTTCTTCCTTGGCAAATCCGTCAGCCACGTTGCCAGTCATGAGCAAGGGGGATGCGTCGAGCTTGTGGGCGTTGAGCATCTCGGCCAGCTGTTCAACCGAGGACACCAGCACCTCGCGCTGCTCCGGCATCAGCGCCGAGAAGTTTTCCTGAAACTCATCGTGCAGCAAGTCGGGCAGATTGCCCATGACCTGAGTGCCCTTGTCCGTTAGGCGGGCGTGCACGATCCGGCGGTCAGAGCGCGAGCGATAACGTTCAATCAGCTGCTTTTCCTCAAGCTTGTCGAGGATCGTCACCACAGTCGCGGAACTCAGGTCAGCGTTTGCGGACAAGGCCTTTGTTGTCACCTCGCCCAAGTCCCGAATTCCTTGCAAAACGACAATCTGCGGGATCGTCAGACCACTCTTGCGCGACACTTCCCTGGAGCGCAGGTCAATGGCGCGCACGATCTTCCTGATCGCCTTGACCACCTGAACCGGTTCCGCCGCTCTCATCGTTACACCCCTATTCATTTGAATTCTAATTATCAGTCCTCTATATACTTTATCGAGTTAAAGATAGCGAGGAAATGAATCAATATGTGCGGCATTTGCGGCGAAGTTGTTTTCAACGGTGACATGGCAGATGGAGTTCGGGTGAACCGAATGGCGGAAGCCATGGCGGCCAGAGGCCCGGATGCAATGGGTGTTACACTGCGTGGTCGGGTGGCATTTGGTCACCGCCGACTGAAGATTATCGATCTCAGTGACCGCGGCGCACAGCCAATGATTGATCCAGCCCTCGGATTGAGCCTCGTGTTCAACGGCTGTATCTACAACTATCAGGAACTGCAGGACGAACTGCGCGCCAAGGGCTACAGCTTCTTTTCCAACAGCGATACGGAAGTTATTCTGAAAGCCTGGGCAGAATGGGGCAAGGACTGCTTCAGCCGATTCCATGGCATGTTTGCCGTTGCCATACACGAACACGACAGTGGCCGCATTCACCTGGCGCGCGACCGGTTCGGCATCAAACCGCTTTATTACAGTGAAGCCGACAACCGCCTGGCATTTGCCTCCTCTCTGCCTGCGCTTCTTGCGGGCGGGAAAATCGACAAGTCCATCGACCGCGTTGCCCTGCATCATTACATGAGCTGGCATGCTGTCGTACCGGCACCCCGCACGATCCTCAACGGCGTTCGCAAGATGCCGGCTGCGACCGTTCGAACGATCGAGAGCAATGGTTCGGCAAGCGATTACACGTTCTGGAAGCCTGATTTTGAGCACAGCGATGAAGACCTCGCCCGCAGTGCAGATGACTGGCGCGACATGGTGCTGGAAAGCCTGCGAACGGCCGTGCGCCGCCGCATGGTCGCTGATGTTCCAGTCGGCGTCTTGCTTTCCGGCGGCGTGGATTCGAGCCTGATCGTCGGCCTTTTGGCCGAAGAAGGCCAGAAAGACCTGTCGACCTTCTCTATCGGCTTTGAAGAAGCCCATGGCGAAAAGGGCGACGAATTCCAGTATTCCGATTTGATCGCCGAGCATTACGGCACGCATCACCAGAAGATCTTCATTCCGTCATCGGAACTGCAGACGAATCTGCCCGGTGCGATCGGTGCCATGTCGGAACCAATGGTCTCCTACGACAACATCGGCTTTTATCTGCTCTCACGCGAAGTGTCGAAGCACATCAAGGTCGTTCAGTCGGGACAAGGGGCCGATGAGGTCTTTGCCGGTTATCACTGGTATCCCAAAATGCTCGGCTCAAACCAGCCTGTTGCCGACTACGCCGCGTCCTTCTTTGACCGCACCAGCGATCAGATGCACGAAGCCGTTTCCGCAGACTACCGCACCGAACGCGACGAAAGTCTCGCTTTTGTCGAAAGCCACTTTGCGCAAGCCGGTGCCAGTGATCCGGTCGACAAGGCACTGCGCCTCGACACCAATGTCATGCTCGTCGATGACCCGGTCAAACGGGTCGACAACCATTCGATGGCCTGGGGCCTCGAGGCACGGGTGCCGTTCCTCGACCACGAGCTGGTTGAACTTGCTGGCCGTATTCCCGCAGAACACAAGCTGGCGCATGGCGGCAAGGGCGTGTTGAAGGAAGCTGCGCGTCTCGTCGTACCAAGTGCGGTTATCGACCGACCGAAGGGTTATTTCCCTGTCCCTGCCCTGAAATACATACAGGGCGACTACCTCGATATGGTCCGCGATACGCTCTCCAGTCAGGCAGCAAAAGAACGCGGTTTGTTCAATCAGTCTTATCTGGATAAGCTGTATGCGAATCCGACTGATTACATTACCCCGCTGCGCGGCTCGGAGCTTTGGCAAGTAGCCCTGCTTGAAATGTGGTTGCAGACACAGGACGTCTGAAAATATGGCCGAGAATGACCCCTCCCGTCCGAAGGCCGCGTTCGATCATCGGCTCAAGCGCATGCGCGAGCATGGGCTCAAGCCCGAGTATCGGCCCGACGAAACCGAACTGCAGAAAAACCGCTATGTGAATTGTGGTTGGGGGCGGCTGGTTTTTGCCAACACCTATCAGGAACCTGAAGAGCTGATCGAGGTCTTGCGCAAGGAGAGAGCCGATCGGCGCGACATTGCGTTCTATGTGAGGGATCCGCATGTGATTGTAGGTACGGCTCCGCAGGAGCTGTTCCTCGATCCATCGCACACCTTCCGGCTCAATCTGGCGACCTATCGCCCAGCGCGTAATCGGCGCAAGGGCTTTACGGTGCGCCGATTGTCATCGCGAAGCGATGCTGAGGGCATAAACGACCTTTATCTGCGCCGCGGAATGGTGCCCGTGCCGCCTGAGTTCTTCTGGTCGCTGGACCCACGCATGTTGACCGTACTCGTGGCTGAAGAGGATGAAACAGGTCTGATCGTCGGCACTGCGATGGGAATTGATCACAGCCGGGCAACAGATGACGCCGTTTCGGGTTGCTCCCTGTGGTGCCTCGCCGTTTCGCCGCAAGCACGCTTTCCAGGAATTGGCGAAGCACTGGTTCGCCGGATGGCCGAGTTCTTCAGTGGGCGCGGCATTCCCTACCTTGATCTGTCGGTGATGCATGACAACTCGCAGGCCATCGGTCTTTATGAAAAGCTTGGTTTCGAGCGGGTTCCCTACTTTACGGTCAAGCGCAAGAACACCATAAATGAGGCGCTCTTCGCCGGACCAGCTGTCGATGAGAAGCTTAATCCTTACGCCACCATCATTGTCAATGAAGCGCGCAAGCGCGGTATCCAGGCAGAAGTCACCGACGCCGACGGCGGTTTCTTCCGGCTGTCGTACGGCGGGCGCTCCGTGCGTTGTCGTGAATCACTGAGTGAATTCACAAGTGCGGTTGCCATGTCCATCTGTGATGACAAGGCAACGACACGGCGGGTGGTCGAACAAGCAGGCGTCACAGTGCCCCAGCAGATCCTTGCAGGATCGGACGCCGAGATTTCAGCATTTCTGAAAGAGCACGAGTCCGTTGTGATTAAACCGGCGCGCGGCGAACAGGGAAAAGGCATTTCCATCGGTCTGACAGAGCTAGACGACGTTATGACCGCAATCGACAAGGCGCGTACCTTTTCAAATGATGTTCTGATCGAGGAATGCGTTGAGGGCGAGGACTTGCGACTGGTCGTGATCGATTACAAGGTGGTCGCCGCCGCCATCCGCCGCCCCGCAGAAGTGCTTGGCAACGGCAAGGCGAGTATCGCGGAGTTGATTGACGTGCAGTCGCGCCGCCGGGCAGCAGCGACGGGCGGAGAAAGCTCGATTACAATCGACCAGGAGGTCTTGCGTTGTGTCAAAGGTGCAGGCTGGTCGCTGGAAGATGTGTTGCCGGAAGGCGAGCGGCTGACCGTACGCCGCACCGCCAATCTCCACACAGGCGGGACAATCCACGATGTTACCGGGGTCACCAACCGCGCGCTCATCGACGCGGCCGTGCGTGCTGCACGAGCCATCGAAATCCCTGTCACGGGCATTGACTTGATGGTCAAGGATCCACGACAAGCAGACTATCACTTCATCGAAGCCAACGAGCGGCCGGGGCTGGCCAATCACGAGCCTCAACCGACTGCAGAACGCTTCGTCGACTTCTTGTTTCCGCTCTCCATACCTCGAGCGGTACGGGATACACTTAACCGGACGGGACCATGACCCTGCTGACGATTGACATCACCTATCTTACGAAGACGCTTGAGAAGCTGCTGAAAATCCCGAGCCCCACGGGATATACAGATGAGATTGTCCGTCACGTATCGAAGGAACTGGAAAAGCTCGGCGTCTTTTATGAGATCACCCGACGCGGTGCAGTACGCGCCAAGTTGCCTGGTAAAAAGCGCAAGCCTGCGCGGGCCTTCGTCTCCCACGTCGACACTTTAGGTGCCCAGGTCAAAGCCTTGAAAGACAACGGCCGCCTTGAGCTGGTGCCAATCGGACATTGGTCTGCACGCTTCGCAGAGGGTGCTCGTACAACAATCTTTTCCGAAAACGGTGCCTATACCGGTACGATCTTGCCGCTGAAGGCTTCCGGTCACACCTTCAATGAAGGTGTAGACGAGATGCCTGTTGGCTGGGAGCACGTTGAGCTGCGCGTCGACGCCTATTCAAAGGCACCAGATGACTTGCAGCGCCTTGGGATTGATATCGGCGATTTTGTCTCAATTGATCCGGCACCTGAGTTTCTGGAAAACGGCTTTATCGTCTCCCGTCATCTGGACAACAAGGCCGGCGTCGCCGTCATGCTTGCGGCGCTCAAGGCGATGCTGGAATCGGGAGAGGTGCCGCCGGTCGACATTTTCTGGCTCTTCACCATTGCCGAGGAGACCGGACACGGAGCCCAATCTATCCTGACGCCGGAAATCGCTTCTCTGGTCGCCATTGATAACGGTACATCCGCGCCGGGACAGAACTCGGACGAATTTGGCGTAACCATCGCGATGGCAGATCAGACGGGTCCGTTCGATTATCATTTGACCCGGAAGATGGTGCGCCTTTGCCGCGACAATTACATCAAGTACCAGAAAGACATCTTCCGCTACTATCGCTCCGATGCAGCGACAGCGATTGAAGCAGGAGCAGATGTACGCACGGCGCTGATCACCTTCGGCGTTGACGCCAGCCATGGGTATGAGCGCATTCACATGCATGCTCTGCGCTCTCTGGCAGAACTTGCCACCGGCTACATCATGAGCCCTGTCGAAATCCTGCGTGATGCGCGCGAGTTCGCTGACTTGAAGGGTTTCACCCGTCAGCCCCATGCGGATGCCGACCAGGAGCTGACGCCGGAAACAGACGAACCAGAGCCGGAGCCGGAACCGGGAAACGCTGAGGTCAGTTAGCCTCAGCGTTTCACATTGGCCCTGAGCCAAGTCAGAGCCGTTTTCAAAAAAGGGCATGCAGAAACATCTGCGTGCCCTTTCCTTTTGATCGCCTTCACTTCCAATGGACTCAGCGAACTGCAGATTCTGCGGGTGGTAACCTGGTGACATGCGTCGAAATATGCAGGCGACACGCTCGACAAACTCGCTATCGTAAAAGTTGGAATTCAATCGCCTCTTGACATTTGGCCTACTCATATCATATTTACATAATATGAGAAATCAATGAACCCTTCTATGTTGAATGTAACGAAGGTCCGAGGCAGATCAAAGCATGACTGAATTCACTCCCTTCCTGTCCCTTGCAGGCGGCGCGCTGATCGGATTGGCATCTGTTGCCCTGATGGCGTTTCATGGACGCATTGCTGGTATCAACGGCATTCTCGGTGGCCTGCTCGATGGCCCCAAGTCAGAGGGTCTGCCAACACGTATCGCTTTTCTGGTCGGAATGATCGCCGCGCCGACGGCTATTCTTGCCGTTACGGGCGAGATGCCGCAAATCACCGTGCCCGTGAGCAATCTAATGCTGGCCATTGGTGGCTTCATCGTCGGCTTCGGCACGACCATGGGATCGGGTTGTACCAGTGGGCACGGCGTTTGCGGGATCGCACGCCTTTCCCCTAGAAGCATCATCGCAACCCTTATGTTTATGGCATCCACGCTGGTGACAGTGTATGTCATTCGCCATGTCATTGGAGGCTGATCACGATGGCCAAAGTTTTTACCGCATTCGTCTTCGGACTTATCTTTGGGGTCGGCATTTTGATTTCCGGCATGGCCAATCCGGCCAAGGTTCTGAACTTCTTTGATGTGGCCGGCACATGGGACCCGAGCTTGATGTTCGTGATGGGCGGTGCGCTCATCGTGACAGCAATCGGATACCGATTTGTTTTCCGTCTTCCACACCCGCTTCTCGACGGCAAGTTCCTGGTTCCGACCCGCAAGGATCTCGATCTCAAACTCATCCTGGGATCTGTGATTTTCGGGGTCGGTTGGGGAATGAGCGGTTTTTGCCCGGGCGGCCTGATCCCTGCAATCGGCATTGGCATTGTTGAGCCCATCATTGCTGTCGCTGCAGTGCTCGCCGGGATGTACACCTACAAGACTTTGACCCGAACACAAGCATGAGCCTGGTGTCAAAACGACATCGAAACGCAAAACACATCCATCGGATCTCAAACATAAACTTCCGGCGTGACCTTGAAATCGGCCGGCTTTTAGGAGGAAGCATAAGATGACTTCATACCCGGTAGATATGTCCGTAACGCCTGATGTCACAGCATTCTTTGACCAGGCAACCAACACGATCAGTTACGTCGTCAAAGACCCTGGCTCTTCGTCCTGTGCCGTTATCGACAGCGTTATGGATATCGACTATGCCGCCGGCCGGATCACCTATGACCACGCTGACCAGATTATCGCTCACATCCAAAAGCACGCGTTGAAGCTTGAGTGGTTGATCGAAACACATGTTCATGCTGATCACCTTTCGGGTGCACCTTACATTCAGCAAAAACTTGGCGGCAAGCTTGGCATCGGCAACCAGATCACCGTTGTTCAGGACACATTCGGCAAAGTGTTCAACGAAGGAACCGAATTCCAGCGCGATGGCAGCCAGTTCGATCGCCTGTTCGCCGATGGCGACACTTATAGAATCGGTTCTATGGACGCTGTTGCCATTTACACGCCCGGCCATACCCCGGCCTGCATGGTGCATGTGATCGGCAATGCGACCTTTGTCGGCGACACATTGTTCATGCCGGACGGTGGGTCTGCGCGTGCAGATTTCCCGGGAGGCGATGCGGCAACGCTCTACGATTCCATCCAGAAGGTTCTGTCGCTACCTGAAGATATGCGTTTGTTCATGTGCCATGACTACGGCCCGAACGGCCGTGACATCAAATGGGAAACAACCGTTGGCGAGGAAAAAGAGCACAACATCCATGTTGGCAAAGGCAAGACAAAAGAAGATTTTGTCCGCTTCCGCACAGAACGTGATGCGCAACTCGACATGCCTCGCCTGATCATCCCTTCCTTGCAGGTCAACATGCGGGCCGGACAACTGCCGCCGAAGGATGAACAGGGAAACACCTTCCTGAAGGTGCCGGTCAACACGTTGTAAAACGATAAAAGCGGAATTCGGAGGGGAAACGCTTATGACAATCAAATCAATCACGAACCAAATCTCGGTTTCGCCCCAGATCGCCGCCAGCGATCTGGGGGAAATTGCAAATCTGGGTTTTCGATCAATCGTTTGTAACCGTCCCGACGGTGAAGGGGCGGACCAACCAACTTTTGAGGAAATCGAGGCGGCTGCCAAGAAACTTGGAATTGAAATTCGCTACCAGCCGATCATCTCAGGCAAGGTTCGTGACGAGGACGCTGTCGAGTTCGGCAAGAACATGGATGAACTTCCAAAGCCGATTCTGGCTTATTGCCGAACCGGCACGCGCTCGGCGACCCTTTGGTCCCTCTCTCAGGCAACAACGCTGCCTGTCTCGGACATCCTGGCAAAGACACAGGCTGCAGGTTACGACATGTCGGGTGTTGTACGCCGCATTGCCAATGGTGGCCGCACGCCGACGGATACTGCAGAAGACGCGCGCTTTGACGTTGTCATTGTCGGCGGTGGGGCAGCCGGCATTTCCGTTGCCGCCAGCTTGAAGGCACGCAAGTCAGATCTTTCGATTGCTGTCATCGACCCGGCGGACATTCACTACTACCAGCCGGGCTGGACGATGGTTGGTGGCGGTATTTTCGACGCTGCCGATACGGCAAAGACAATGGGGTCGCTGATCCCATCAGGTGTCACCTGGCTCAAGTCAGCTGTCGCCGCCTTTGAACCCAACGACAACGCCGTCGTCCTTGATGGCTGCCGGATCGTCAAATACGACCGTCTCGTCGTGTGTCCGGGGCTGAAGCTTGATTGGCACAAGATTGACGGATTGGTGGAAACACTCGGCAAGAACGGCGTTACCTCAAACTATCGCTATGACCTTGCGCCCTATACTTGGAAGCTTGTTCAGAACCTGAAGCAAGGCCGGGTGATCTTCTCGCAGCCACCGATGCCGATCAAATGTGCCGGCGCACCACAAAAGGCACTTTATCTCTCGGCCGATCATTGGAAGCGCTCAGGTGTTTTAAGCAACATCAACATCGAGTTCATGAATGCAGGCGGTGTTCTTTTCGGCGTGAAGGAATACGTTCCGGCACTCATGAAATACATCAAGCGCTATGATGCTAAGCTCAACTTCTTCCACAATCTGGTGGCGATTGACGGACCTGGGAAAACCGCAACCTTTGAAATCCGGGAACCCGACAAGGACGTCCGGCGTGTCGACGTCAAGTTTGACATGATCCACGTCGTTCCTCCCCAAATAGCACCTGACTTTATACGCGTATCGCCGTTGGCAGATACTGCGGGATGGGTGGACGTTGACCAGGCGACACTGCGGCATAAGACGTATGAAAACATCTGGTCGCTGGGTGATGTTATGAATGCTCCAAACGCCAAGACCGCAGCTGCCGCGCGTAAACAAGCACCTGTGGTCGCCGAGAACATCATCGCTGACGTAAACGGCAAAAGCCCCGTTGCGCAATATGACGGCTATGGCTCGTGCCCGCTCACCGTCGAACGCGGCAAGATCGTTCTGGCA
>JABXHV010000021.1 GCA_013373445.1 Paracoccaceae bacterium
ATGCCGAGCAGCATCGGCGGCACGCCAAACGCCAGGGCGATTTCGCGCGCGGCCTGGTTCTTGGCTTCAATGAAGTCCATGTCCTTGGGGGTCAGCCCCATCGGCTTCCAGTCGAGCCCGCCTTCCAGCAACAAGGGCCGCCCGGCGTTGCGAGCGCCCTGATAACCTGCCTCCAGTTCCTGCTTCAGCCGCTCGAACTGATCGGCGCTCAGGTTCAGCGTATCGCTGCCGCCATAGACAAGTGCGCCGGAGGGACGCGCGGCATTGTCCAGAAGGGCCTTGTTCCAGGACGCCGCTGCATTGTGAATGTCGAGGCTCATCTGGGCCGCTTCCAGAGGCGCAAACCCATAATGGTCGCTGAGAGGATGGAAGATCTTCAGATGCCGCACCTGGGCAATCTCACCGCTTGCCGGATCCCCCTCGCCGGTCAGCCGCACGTGGCGTCCGGCAACCGAATAGTCAAAGGCTTCCGGCCAGCCCGACGGCCCGGGAACCACCTTCACCCGGTCAGGTCTCAGCGCATGAAGTTCGCGCAGTCGCCCCTCCAGCGACACCTGCTCGACATAGGCATTGCCGGCGACCAGCAGATGACCATAGAGGCCTTCCAGAAAGTCTGCCCCAGCTTCACTGCGGTTGGGCTGGCGCAAGAGATCGAGCAACGGATGGTCACTCAGTTCCGCCTCGCCATCAAACAGCGTCAGCGGCACGGATCCGGCGGCCTCGGCGATCATACGCACACAGCGAAAGACGATCGGATTTCGCGCATAGCCTTCTCGTGCCAGGCCCGCATAATCGCGTGGGCTCCACACCGGCTGCCCGGTGCCATGCATGGCAATCAACGGACCTGTGCGGGAGGCTTTCGCCTCGAGAGGCTGGCGCTGATTCTTTGGCCAGATTGATTCAAGTGTCTGCTTCAAGCCCATGATTGCCCAATCCATTTTTTTACCGCCTAAAAAATTAACGTGATGAAATTTTTTTAAGCGTCTAAATTATTGATAATTCTACAGTTCCTATTTTTTGGCCGGATTTGGCGCTTTCCAGGCACTGGACAACGCACGGATTGGTTGCATCTATGGTCCAAATTTTATCTGGATTTTCATATGCAACTTTTCCAATTCCTGCTCCTGGCGGCGCTCGGAGTGCTCATTTTTTCAGACCCTTCGAGAGCCGCCGAACGCTGCAAGAACATTCACGCGCGCGCCGGCTGGCAGAGCGTTCATCTGCCCGTCTCGCGGATCTCGGGGTTCAACATTTCAGGCCGCTGGTCGGTGTCAGAGCGTCGCTATCCGTACGTCGATTACCTCGGCTACACGGGACGCGCTGCCAGCCAGCTGGAACGCGGCGATCACAACCGGCTGCGTGATGATCTTCCTTACGGCATGCTGCTGGTCGATGGTGGCCATGGCGTTCTCGGCTCGAAGCTCTTCGTCAAACAGCTTGAGTCTGCAGCCGCCAAGAGGGCCCGCATCGGTGGCTCGCTTCGCTTTCGCATCAATGAAATCGGCAGCGCCTTAAGAGACAATCGCGGCAAGATCACGGTCTGCTTCACCTTGAACTAGGGTGAGATCCAATCCCTCACGTCGGAGTGTTTTGCGTTGTCGCTCTTGTCGCGACTATGTTTCACGAACCGGGTGACACAACAGCCTACACTCACAGGCCACACTGACGGGCCACGACCATGCGGAGATGAAACGGAGATGGCGATGCTTGATGATGCCAGCTTGAATTCCATTGACCTTGCGACTGATCTGGCCGTGCCGCTGCCAAAGGCCTGGGCCGTGCTGACCGAACAGAAGTTTATCGCCGACTGGTTCGGCGACCATGTGAAACTCGATGCGCATGTCGGCGGCACTTTTCGTGAAACCTGGCAACAGGACGGACGCACCATCATCACATCCGGTACAGTCATCGACCTGGCGCCGCCGTTCCGGATCGCCTGGACCTGGGCCGATGATGACTGGAGCCGTCAGACCATCGTCGTCTTCTATCTTCACATCCCGGAAGACGGGGATGGCAGCACCTGCCACCTGCATCTGTCACACAGCGGCTGGGCCGCCCTGCGCCAAAACCGGGACGATGGTCTGCGCCTTGCCCATGAAGCGGGCTGGCGGCACCATCTTTCCAATCTCAGAACCTATTGCGAAAACCTTTGATCCGCCTCGCTCGCTCACGAAGCTGCCGTCCAACGACAGCTGCTTTGGCGATCACAACCGGACACACGGCGCGAGCCGCCCCTCCCAAGCCTTTGTCGGGTCGGTCTTTTTCGCTGCTGTTGAGAAAATGATTCAAGTCGCATAATTTTCGCAACATCACGCAGGCTCACGATTCTCATCGACAGGTGTTTTGATGTTTCGACAAATTCGGTCACTGGCTGCCTGTTCAGCTCTCATGCTGTGCACCATCTTGACGATGATCTCATCCGCGGAAGCCGGTCAGATCTGCCTGAATGTCGAGGCCCGCAAAGGCTGGCAGAACTTCAACATCCCGCCTCTCCGCTTGAGCGATTTTTCCATCTCGGGGGACTGGACTGTCGAGGTCGGTACCTATCCGGATGTCGACTTTCGAGGCTACGCCGGTGGTGCCGATGCCCAGATCACGCGGCAGCGAAGCACCAAGCTGCGCCGGGGATATCCCAATGGCATGCTGCTGGTGGACATCGGGCGCGGGATTGTCAGCGCCAACATCTTTGCCAGACAGCTTAAGAAGGCTGCAGCTGCCAGAAGCCGGGTTGGCGGGCGCTATCGCTTCCGCATCAATGAGGTCGATGCAGCCCTTGGCGACAACAGCGGTGCCATTCGCATCTGCCTGATGACGCCGTGAGGACCGTGAGGGTGCCACTGCGATCCCTGTGGCCGCTCAAAGCTGCCGCAGTCTTGGCTCGCCGCGCTTGCCCAGCATGAGGTCCGACAGGGCCCAGACCAGTGCGTCCAGCCGATCGGGTGACCGGCCGTTTGAAAGCCCTGCCGGGCCGAAGTCCGTCATCTCATCTTCCAGATCCGGATAGGCTCCGACATGATGCACCCTGCCCTGGTCATAAAGCATGGCCACCGGTTCGGCGCGGGCATATTTTCCGCGTGAAGCATGGACCGATTTGACCGGCACCGTGGGATCAACGCTGGCCAGAACCGAGGCGACCATCTCGCCGCCCTGGTTGACCTCGACGACGAGGCAATCTGCCTGCAACGTATGCCACAGGCTGGTCGCCGCTGACGCCCACCCCTTGGGCCTGACACGGTCCATGGTGTGGTCGGCCAGCACATAAGCCTGACCGTCAAAGTCGATCCCGGCCGCAACAATACCGCAGGCATCCGAACGGCGGCCGGAACTGGCTGGCGGATCAACCGCGACGACAATGCGCTGCAGCTCGCGGGGCGCTTCTTCCAGCCGCTGCAGCTCCAATGTCTCCCGGGACCACAGGGCATCGGGACGATCTTCCAGAAGTTCTCCTTCCAGCTCCTGCCGTCCGAGCCGTGTCCCGGCATATCGGCCAACGACGCTTTCCAGAAAGTCTGGTGCCAGATATGGCGCATTGACCGCCGTGGGCGCACGCGACACCTCGGTGCCCTCCTGGGTCAAAAGCCGTTTGAGCAGCGGCACCGGACGCGGCGTTGTTGTTACCAGTTGGCGAGGCTTGTGCCCAAGCCGCATGCCAAATTGCAGCATGTCGAAGGTTTCCTCGGCATAGCGCCATTTGGCCAGCTCATCACACCAGGCAAATTCGAATTGCGGGCCGCGCAGCGCCTCCGGGTCCTCGGAAGAAAAACACTGGGCGATGGCTCCGTTTGGCCATTCCAGGCGGCGGCGTGAGGAATGCCAGACCGGTCGCTCGCTCTTGTCATGAACGGCCAGCACGCCCGACACCCCCTCAATCATCACCTCCCGCACATCGGCGTATGTTTCGCCGACCAGCGCAATGCGACCATCGAAGCTCTCAAGATACCCCATATGCGGCCGGCCGCCATAAAGCGCCAGCGTGCGCACCCATTCAGCGCCTGCCCGGGTCTTGCCCGCGCCGCGCCCTCCCATCAACAACCAGATGCGCCAATCGGTCGACGGCGGCAATTGATGGTCATGGGCGAAGGTCGGCCAATCCGACAGGAGAAAGCGGATCTCGTCAGAGGTCAGCATCTCCAGTGCCGGATCGAGCGCGCCGACCTTTACCAATCTTTCCAAGGCGGCGCGCAAGTTCCTGTCTGAGCGCATCTGGGTCGGCGGTGACATCGCGTCTCTCCTCGCTCTCCTTCCTGGAGGCGTCGGCCTCTTCGGTCGATTTCTTCAGCTCCAGCAAAAGTCCCAGCGTCTTGGCCAGACTGGACAGGGTTTTCACCGTGCGGTCGATCTCAACCATGTCGGTGTTGCCGGTCTCGTCTACCTCGCTGACCAGAGCCTTCAGGCGGGCTTCCACCTGATCGACCTGGCTTTCAAAAGCCTTGTAGAGCCGCATCAACATGCGCGGTGCGCCGGACTGCGGCCCGTTCAGAAGATCGGCAACCGTTCGGTTCAGGTCTTGCGGCAGCGCTTCAGGGTCTCTGGCAGGCGCGGCATCAGAGGTCTCGTCAGCGACTTCATCCAGCAGTCGTTCCGGCTCTTGTTCTGGCGCTTGTTCTGGGCCTTGTTCTGGGCCATTGCCCTGATCGGCAAAAGCCTGTTCCGGCAGCACGTCAAGCGAGACATCGCCGGCCCTATCGGGAGGCCCGAAAGGCAGCATGGCAGGAGGCACGCCAGCAGGCACATCTGGTGGGTCCGAGTGCACCTGTGGCACCTGGTCATCTTGCATCAGACAGGCTCCTTGAAGGTCAGTTCGAAGACAAATAAGACCCTGCGTCCTGGCCCAATCCCTCTGGTACTCAAGACGCAAAGCTTGTCCCTGACAGCAGATCCGCGAGCCTTGCGAGCCGCAATCTGGTGTCCACCAGGAGGCTTTCCAACGTCATTTTCCGACATGAGGTTTTGGGTCGTGACAGCGTCTGGTCACCGGGCTCGGTAACCAAACTGGCCAACTTATCCCCGTTGCACGCAGCCATGATAGACTGCGCCGGTGTTCCAAAAACAAAACCAGCCTTGGAGCACTCCTCAGCTGGTCACAGTTCTTCGATCATGTCCAAAAGCTAGCACACAAGCGTTACGCTGTCAAGAATATATTCCTATTTTTTTGCAGAGCAGGTTTTCTAAAACCTCCGCAGTGAGGACTTTCAAACGTGCAGGCAGCCGCGAGACTGGGGCTTAGCTCTGTCTCTGGCGGCCCTGATCTCGCGCCTGCCTGCTCCCTGCCACAGCTCACTGGCAATGCTCCCTGGCAATGCTAACTGGCAGGGCTCACTTTCTCATCGGGCCTTCCGGGCGGTATTTGTCCATCACATGGTCGAGCATGGCGTTGGAAATCTGCGGGTTGGCGGCCTGCAGGCAGGGCAGCAGCCGGGCCTTATTCATGTGCTGACGGGCGCCGCTCGGGGCCTTGTTTCCTGCAGGTTCGACCGGGTCAAAACAGGTCAGGAACACCTCCTCTGTAACACCCAGATCAACAGCGATCCTGTCGCTCGGACGGTTCGAGTCACGGTCGGCAAAGACCATTGTTGGCACACTTGCCAGGGCCAGGAAAAGCAGCAACAGCGCGCTGGCGCAGAACTTCAATTTGAACGTCATCTTTACCTCCATCCGATACCACAGGTTGCAGCCCTACCCTATGACCGGGCGGGCCTGAAAATGATCCCGAAGTTGTCGTAAAGTGTCGCAACTTGTCGCAAAGCGCTTTTGTCTGGCATCGGGGACAATGCCGGTGCGACTGGTGCGATCCTTGGCGCTCTTTGGCAATTCTTGGCAACGCTCCAGATGCTGCGCCGCAGGCCTCCCGGATCGGATGCTTGTGGTGCGTCAAATCAGCGTTTAAAGCTGGTCTGGAACAAAGCTGCGTCTTTTCTAGCAGGGTCCGACCTGCCAGGTCTTGAGGCAGAGCTCATTCAGCGGTGTTCCCCTGGGGTGCCTTTGACACTCCACCAGCACCTTGCAAGCCCGGAGGCCTCGACTTGTCCCTGCCAGCATCCTTTCCCGCCCGCTACACAATCTTTGGCCTGATCCTTGGTCTGGGCGTGATCACCCTTATCCTTTGGCTTGCCGGGCTTTCGCTGTTTTTCTGGCCGTTTCTGGTGCTTTTGATCCTGAGCGGGATCGGCATCCGCGATATGCGCCAACAGCGCCATGCGGTGCTGCGCAACTATCCGGTCATCGGCCATGTGCGTTACATGCTGGAGTCCATCCGGCCGGAAATCCGGCAATATTTTCTGGAAAGCAATCTCGACGGCACGCCGTTCTCGCGTGAAAAACGCACCCTGGTCTATGACCGGGCGAAGGACATCGAGGCCAACAAGCCGTTCGGCACCGAGTACAACGTCTATGCCAACAATTATGCCTGGGTGAACCATTCCATGGCGCCGCTCGGCGGGCCCGGCAGCACGCCGATTAACCTGACTGATGATCCGCGGCTGCGGATCACCATCGGTGGGCCCGACTGCAAACAGCCGTACAGTGCTTCGCTTTACAACATTTCGGCGATGAGTTTCGGGTCTCTCTCAGGCAATGCCATTCAGGCGCTCAACCGGGGCGCAAAGGCGGGAGGTTTTGCCCATGACACCGGCGAAGGCAGCGTGTCGCGCCATCATACGGCGGGCGGCGGCGACCTGATCTGGGAACTGGGATCAGGCTATTTCGGATGCCGGGACGAGAATGGCAATTTTGACCCCGAAAAATTCAGGAAACAGGCCGCGAACGACCAGATCAAGATGATCGAAATCAAGCTGAGCCAGGGCGCAAAGCCCGGCCATGGCGGCGTGCTGCCCGGCAGCAAGGTGACGGAAGAAATCGCCGAAGCGCGCGGTGTTCCGGTCGGTGTTGAATGCGTTTCCCCCTCCGCCCACTCGGCCTTTTCAACCCCCATGGAGCTGATGCATTTCATCGCGCAACTGCGGGAACTGTCCAACGGCAAACCCGTTGGCTTCAAGCTGTGCGTCGGCCACAAGTGGGAATTCATGGCGGTGGTCAAGGCGATGATCGAAAGCGGCATCAAGCCGGACTTCATCGTCGTCGATGGCGCAGAAGGGGGAACGGGCGCAGCGCCGGTGGAATTCTCCAACCGTCTCGGCAGCCCGCTTCGTCAGGGATTGCCTTTTGTTCACAACACGTTGGTTGGCGCTGGTCTTCGCGATGACATCAAGGTCGGTGCCAGCGGCAAACTGATCAGCGCCTTCGACCTTGCCCATGCGATGGCATTTGGGGCGGACTGGGCCAACTCTGCCCGCGGCTTCATGTTCGCCATCGGCTGTATCCAGTCCCAGAGCTGTCATACCAACCGCTGCCCGACCGGTGTGGCGACGCAGGACCCACGGCGCCAGAATGCGCTTGTGGTCTCCGACAAGGCAACACGGGTGTCGAACTTCCATCACAACACGCTCAAGGGTTTGATGGACTTTGCAGAATCCTCAGGTCTTGAAAGCCCCAAGGACTTCCGGCCGGAGCATATCTATCTGCGCGAAGGCCACCGCGTTGTGCTGCCGGGCAGCGCCGCGATGGATTGGCTGAAACCGGGTGAACTGGTGGCAGATGACCACGATATTGCAGGTTACTCGACCTATTGGCACATGGCCGACCCGTCGAGCTTTGCGCCCATCAAGAGCGTTGTCGAAGCCAAGGAAGAAACCCACGACGACATGGCGTAGGCGTGCGCGGCGTCCATAAGATCGGCTAACGTGCAGGCGGAACCTTAAACGACGACAGACAACGCGTCGATGCGATTGACTTCAGGGCCGACGGGGACCCTGGTTGGCTCGATCTCATCTAGTTTCATCGTCTTGCCATTGGCAAAGGTCAGCGTCACATCACTCAGCGCGATGGCCGAAAACGTCATGCTTTCAGCCCCATCGTTAAAGGAGATGGTGGGCGAGCCGGTCTCGTAGCTCACCTGCATATTGTCAGGCGACAGCCCCGCTCCCAGACGTAGATCTATCTTGGCGGCAATGGTGCTAATGGTGTCGTGACCATCGCCGGCGTTGAAGTGGACAATGGTGTCGCGGGTCAGCGTCAATTCGTCGTCGCCGGCACCGCCTTCGACCTCACCGCCGCCCATATTGACCCGGTCATTGCCTGCCCCTGCACGAATGACATTTTCCGCATTGCCTTGAATGACGTCATCGCCACTTCCAGCATCGATCACATTGTTGGAGTTGACCGAAATGAGGTCATCGCCCGAACCGGAATTGATGATGTTGTCGGCATTGGCACGAATTACGTCATTGCCGCCGCCACTGTCGAGCTGATTGCCGGCGTTTATTGTAATGGCATCATGACCGCTGCCGGTGGTGATCTGGTTGGAGGCATTGGCGAAGATGCTGTTGTTGCCATCGCCTGCGTCGATCACATTTTCTGCATTGGCGCCAATCTCATCGTCGCCCTCACCCGTTGCAATCATATTGGACGCGTTCGCATGGACCCGATTGCTGCCCTCGCCGGCGTTGATGATGTTCTCGGAATTGGCCGTGATCTCATCATCCCCGCCTGATGTCTCCACCGTATTTCCGGAATTGACGTGGATGATCAGATCGGCAAATTTCTCAGCATCGAAGGAGGAGCCCTTGTCACCTGACCTGGCGCGCATGGCGTCAAGTGCCTGACGAAACTGTTCGATCAGCTTGGCCGCTTCCTTGTTGCGTGCAACGGCCTCTTTCATCCTGTCGTCAGCTTCAACAGCCCCAGAGGGGCTGCTGCCTTTGTCAGAGGCTGAAGCAGCTGAAGCCGTATCTGCACCATCCGGCTTGGCCTGAGCCTGGCTTTTGGACTGCGAAGCTTGATCCGCATCGGAGCCGGGTTGCGCAAACGCTCCCATGAAAGAACTGCTGGAAAAACCACTTCCGACCATCATGACGCCCATGACCATACCCTGCCCTTGCTGTGCTGAGGGATATTACCAGTCATGATTGTTTATCGATAATGCTAAGAACAGGTTAATCGCCGTTAACTCGCGCGCAGTGCCGCGGCGGAGATCACCAAGGCCGGGAGGCGCACGGCGATGCCCTTCGAGCGACCTTGCTGCAAAAATGCGAAAACCACCCTCTCAGATACAACGCTGTCTGCAAGCTCTTCGCGGGCGTCCCTTTTACGGCCTCGGGAAATCGGAAAAGTAGCCAATCTCCGGCTGCAATGGACACAGCCGGTTTTGGATTGAACGCAGGCGCTTCTCCCTTCCCGATCAGCACCTAGGCGGCAGCCTTTCTGCCGCGGGTTGCGGCTTTTTTCAGCCATCCGGCACGCTTGGCGTCGCTCGCCCCATGCATTGTGCCGATCACGTGATACCCCTTCATCTTCATGCCGCAGAACTTCAGGATCTGGCGTTCTGTCTGCTTGCGAATGCCATTGCCGTAGACGAGCGACAGGAAGAGCGGCGGCGTGTCGGCCGTGACGAAGACTTCCGCAGTCTTGCCCTTCAACAACCCTTCGGGCAGCGACTTGCCCTTCACATAGCGGAAGGTGTTGCCCGGCAGGAAAACCCGGTCGATCAGGCCTTTCAGCTTTGCCGGCATACCGCCCCACCACAGCGGGTGCAGGAGGACAAAATGATCGGCCCATTGCAGATCCTGCCAAAAAGCCTGCAGATCCGGCTCGAGCGGCTTTGCATCCCTGAATCTCGACTGCCCGAAATCGGTGTCGAACGTCATGTCGGCCAGCTTGTGCACACGCACGTCCGCCGCTTTTTCCAACGCACCGCGGGTGTAGGCATCGACGAGCGCATCGCTGTAGGACGATTGCGCAGGGTGGCCACATAAAATCAAAATCTTCTTCATCACTTGCTTCCGTTTGCTGTTGCTTGTCGGGCTCAGCCAAAGCGCTCCAGCCCGCCCAATCTCAAATATTGACTTCGGTCATTTTTCTAATTACAAAAATGACTGCGGTCAATATAAAAAATGACCAAGGTCAAAATTTTGTTTGAGATTGCGTAAAATCGCTTTTTTCGGCAAACAGGAACCTGAACAAAAATAGGCACGAAATGACCAAAAAGCCCCAACAGCGCACCCTTGTGACACGCGAGCGCATTCTGGATGCAGCCCGCGCTCTATGCGCCTCGGTCGGAATCGAGCAGGTGACAGGTGATGCCATTGCGGAGAAAGCAGGCGTTGCCAAGGGAACCGTGTTTGCGCATTTCGGCGATATGGACGGGCTGCTCTCGCATGTGCTGCTGGATGACCTGCGCGCCATCCTGACCGCGGACTACAGCGACAAGTGGCCGACGGACGGCAACCGGCTGGTTGCGGTCAATGTGATGATGATGCAGTTCGTCGAGGTCGTCGGCCAGAACCGGACGATGATGCGCCTGTTCCTGAAAAACACCGGCACCACCGATGGCAGCTATGCACCGGAATTCATCGAGACCCTGTCACAGCTTGATGAGACCCTGCTGCAGTTCCTGAACGCCTGGAAAGCGGACACGTCTCTTAAGCCGACCCTGCGCGATGATCGCGAGCCCGCAGAGCTCATGGATGGGCTGGTCGCCTTCATGACCCATGTGTCGGTGCAATGCCAATGCGGTCAGATCCCCAACATGGAAGAGGCGCGAAAGACCCTCTTCCGCCACAGCGAAGCCTGGCTGATTGCCTGAGGCCATCCGGGCTTGCGACGGGCATCTGCGCCCCTTCCCTGCCCCAAACGAAAACCGGCCCGTTCCATGTCTGGAAGGGCCGGCGTTCAAATCGATGAAATTGCGATGTGTTCTAGCGCATTGAGCCAGCGGCGGCACGCATGCGTTCTGCCGACCCTTCAATGGTGCGCGTCGCACCGGCAATCTCAGTCATGGTGTTGGTCACGGTCTTCACACTTTCCGCAGCGGTGTGCATATTCTGCGAAATCTCGCGTGTGACAGATGACTGTTCCTCAACGCCGGCAGCGACGTTGCGCGACAGCTCGCTCACCCTGCCGATGATGTCCATGATGGACTCCAAAGCAGTTTCGGCTTCATGAGACGAGTTTTGAACCCGCTCGATCTGGGCGCGGATATCTTCCGTTGCCCTGCTGGTCTGCGATGCAAGATTTTTCACCTCGGACGCAACAACGGCAAAGCCCTTGCCCGATTCACCGGCGCGGGCAGCCTCGATGGTCGCATTGAGGGCCAGAAGATTTGTCTGGGACGCAATGTTCTCAATCAGTTCAATCACTTCACCGATTTTCTGTGAATCGGCTGCCAGCCCGGTCATGATCTGGTTCGACTTGTCGACTTCGGCAACCGCATTCCCGGAGATCTCCATGGTGTCGGCCATCTGGCGATTGATCTCGCCGATCGACGCAACCAGCTCTTCTGCGGCGGCGGCAACGGTTTGCACACTGCCCGTCGCTGTATCGCAGGCAATAGAGGCGTTGTTGGCCTGTTCGCTGGTCTGGGTGATCTCACCTGTAATGCTGTCCAGTTCGACCGAGAGTTCCTGTTGCAGTTTTTCCATCTTCAAGCGCCGCTCCACACTTTCGGTAATGTCAGTGGCAAACTTGATCACTTTCACAGGGCGGCCCCGCGCGTCGAAAATCGGATTATAGGAGGCCTGAATCCAGACATCGTCACCGGATTGATTGATCCGGCGAAATTCTCCAGCCTGAAATTCACCTGCTCGCAAGCGCTCCCAAAACACCTTGTAATCAGGGGCTTCGCGTTCCTCGGCTGACACGAAAATGCTGTGATGTCTGCCTTTGATGTCATCCAAGCGATATCCCAAAGCATCAAGGAAATTCTCATTGGCCTGGACAATGGTTCCGTCGAGCTCGAACTCAATCGTTGCCTGGGAGCGGTCAATCGCACGCAGCGCGCCTTCCATTTCTGCCACGCGCGCTTTCACAGCGGTGATGTCAGAGGCAATCTTGACGATCTTGACGACCTTTCCGCCAGCACCGAGCACCGGATTATAAGAGGCCTGAATCCAGACTTCATTGCCACCCTTGGCTTGGCGCACAAATTCACCGGTCTTGGCTTCGCCTTGAGCAAGGTCTGTCCAGAAGGTCTTGTAGTCGTCGCTCGAGCGATACTCCTGGTCGACAAACATCGAATGATGCTGGCCCTGAACTTCTTCAAGTGAATAGCCAAGCGCATCCAGAAAATTCTGATTCGCGTCCAGAATGGTGCCATCGGGCTTGAATGAAATGATCGCCTGAGACCTGCCAAAAGCCTCGAGAATTGCGCGGGAATCCCCGCCTAATTTCAAACCGAAAGTCATACGTGCACACCTCCCAATCAAGAGCACAACAAAAGCTCTCAACGTCGGAACTTGTTGTAAATCAGATCCTGAGTAGCACTTATCAAATAAATTTAGAGTTAAAACGAAGTTCTAAAGTCACGCATTGTGACAAATAGAGTCTGAATCGAAGAAAAGATGAATACAATTTTATGTAACCTAAAGTATCGTTATCGATAATTGATTTTGTTATTATTGATAATGCGAACTATACTTATTTTTACTACCCCTGATTGATCGAGCCTTCCGGAACAACGTTAGGCCAGTCCACCACGTGGTGCTCGTATTCCTCAACTTCCACGCCGTCTTCGCTGACAGTGCGCCCGCGCACGGACACCCCTGCTTCATGCACTGTTTCACTGGATCCGGAGACCAGCGGATGCCACCAGTAGAGATCCTCCCCGTCGCGCACCAGACGGTAGGCGCAGGTGGGCGGCAGCCAAGTGATCTCGTGCACTTCTTCCACGGTGAGCTGAATACAGTCGGGAACGGTCAAGGCGCGATTGACGTAGTTCTTGCAGCGGCAGGTCTCCCCGTCCAGCAAGGTGCAGGCAACATCTGTCCAGACAATTTCCCCGCTGTCATAGTCTTCCAGCTTGTTCAAACAGCAGCGGCCACACCCGTCGCAAAGCGATTCCCACTCCGTCGCAGTCATTTCATCGAGGGTTTTCGCTTTCCAGAACGGCTGTTCCGTTTGGCAATTCGTCGAGCGATTCAGGGGATTTTCTTCGGAATCAATTGATTTCATCAGTGCTTTCGCGTTCCCTTGTGGTATTGATTTGCGCAACGGAATATGCTTCGCCATGACTTAATTGGGCGAAAGCCATTTTTTGAACGAGAGCCACTTTGGCAAGCGACAACGATCAGGACAAGCCGGATCACTCCGACGTTCAGGAGCAGCATATAGCAGGGTCGGACACGACTGCGCCAGATGCTTCCATCTCCACGCCGGGTGAACCTGCTGAAAAGGATGCCAAGAAATCGCGCATGCCGCGACCCATTCGGCATTTCTTCCTGTCACTCGATGCCTGGGTCGATACGGTCCTGTGGCGGCTCGGCAACTTTATCCGCGTTTCCTTCGAGAATTACGACAACTTCCTGCGCCGGTTTCGCGCGCGTGGCATCTGGCGTGCCCTGGCTGAACTGGGGTCAGACGGCCTGACCTATGGGCTGCTGGGGCTTGTCGTGATGCTGGCATTTGCCCAGCCCGCCTTCGAGGCGACACGCTATTCGGACTGGCGCACGACGGACGACTTCGCGGTCACGTTTCTGGATCGCTACGGCAAGGAAATCGGCAAACGCGGCATCGTGCTCAATGACTCCGTGCCGCTGGAGGAAATTCCGGATTCCCTGATCAAGGCGACGCTGGCAACCGAAGACCGGCGTTTCTTCAGCCACTTCGGCATTGATGTGCCCGGCACCTTCCGCGCGATGGTTGAAAACGCCCGCGCGGGCGGCGTTGTTCAGGGTGGTTCATCGCTCACCCAGCAGTTGGCCAAGAACCTGTTCCTGTCCAATGAACGGACGCTCGGACGCAAGATCAAGGAAGCCTATCTGGCACTTTGGCTGGAAGCCAACATGAGCAAGCAGGAAATCCTCAAGCTCTATCTTGACCGCGCCTACATGGGCGGCGGCGTGTTCGGTGTGACAGCGGCAGCCGAATTCTACTTCGGCAAGAATGTGCGCGAGTTGACCCTGGCCGAAAGCGCCATGCTCTCCGGACTTTACAAGGCGCCAACCAAATATGCTCCGCATGTCAATCTGCCGGCAGCACGCGCCCGGGCCAATGAAGTTCTGACCAATATGGTGCAGGCGGACTTTTTGACCGAAGGCCAGGTGATCGGCGCAAGACGCAATCCGGCTGTTGCCATCGACCGGTCGCAGGATGAACTTCCGGAGTATTTCCTCGACTGGGCGCTGGATGAAGTCAAAAGCCTGGCGCGGCGCACTCCGGCGCTGGCCCAGGACCGCATCGTGACGGTGCGCACCACCTTTGACCCTGCCTTGCAACGTCAGGCCGATGAGGCGGTGGAAAGCACCTTGCGCGAATCCGCCAAACCTCGGGATGTGAGCTCGGCAGCCTTTGTCGCAACACAGAACGACGGCGCCGTCGTGGCGATGGTCGGTGGACGCTCTTATGGCGAGAGCCAGTTCAACCGCGCGGTGCATGCGCTGCGCCAGCCCGGTTCCTCGTTCAAGCCATTCGTCTATATCACCGCCTTCATGAACGGCTATGACCAGAACAGCATCGTGCCGGACAGGCCTTTGTGTATCGGCAACTGGTGTCCGCGCAACTATGGTCGCAGCTACCGCGGCGCGGTGACGCTTCGCCTGGCGCTGACCAAGTCGATCAACACCATTCCGGTCCGTCTTGCGCAGGCGATTGGCCGCAAGAAGATCATCGAGACCGCCCACGCCATGGGCCTGACCCACGAGCTTGAAGACGTTGTGACCCTGCCGATCGGCTCTTCGGAGGTTTCGGTCATCGACATGGCAGGCGCCTATACGGTCTTTGCCAATGGCGGTCTCAAGGCAACGCCCTACACTATTCTGGAGGTCAAGAACTCCAAGGGCGATGTGCTTTATGACCGCGTGATTGATGAATTGCCCCCTGCCCGCATTCTGCCCGCCGACAAGGCCGAGGAGATGAACCAGATCCTGGTGAATGTGGTGGAAGCCGGCACCGGTCGGCGCGCACGGATCGACGGCGTTGTGGCCGCAGGCAAGACCGGCACCACCTCGGCCTACCGTGATGCGTGGTTCGTCGGGTACACCGGCAACTTCACCGGCGCTGTGTGGTTCGGCAATGATGACTTCACCTCGACGCGCCGCGTCACGGGCGGCAGTCTTCCGGCCATGACATGGCAGAAGTTCATGGAATATGCGCACCGGGACATCGAACTCAAGCCAATGCCGGGCGTCGATGCCTCCAGCCTTGGCCGTTTCCCGACAGCGACAGCCGATGCCATCGATGACAGTCGGCCACAGCCACGGTTGTTCAACTCCAAGACACTCAGTGTCCTGAACGCCATTGAGCGCAACTTGAACCGGATCAAACCGATCGAACAAAGCCGCCTGAAAACCGGTGCGAACGACGCAACGGGCGTCAACGACGGGGCAGCCACAGTTCAATGACAAGCCTCAACAGTTCCCACGAGCATACAAAGACGCGGTTGCTGAGCCTCGACGACCTTATCCCTGCGACCGTGCGCAGCGAGACCGACGGCTACACTTCCGACCTGCCGCGCATTTTACAGCCGCGCCGCCCGACGCCGGTGCGCACCCTGCTGCGCATCGTCCTTGTGTTGATCAGCGGCGTGCTCCTGGGCATTTCAACTGCCTATGTGGCCATTGAGCGCGAGCGCCCGTTCCTGGCCGTGACCATCGGTCCCTGGTCCGCCTACCCGAAAGCCGGAACGCCGGAGGCCGATCCCTATTCGGTTGCCATTTACACTCGCAGCGCCCGTATTCCGATGGCACCCGGCGAAGGCCTGACCATGACCGCGCGCACCGACAGCGCCGGATACAGTCTCGATCCGGCCTGCACCTACAGGATTGCCGGGGCGACGCCGACAGCGCGTTTGTGGACGCTGACGGCGAACAACCGCTACGGCCGGCTGTTTGAAACCACGGCGGAGCGTCATGGCATCAACAGCTCGCAGATCCTTTACAAGGAGAACGGCGATTTCGTCATCTATGCCTCCAGCCAGCCGCATTCGGGCAACTGGCTGCCATTGGCACCAGATCCGGCCAGCGTGGACGGCATGATGCTGACCTTCCGGCTTTATGATGCTCCGATCACCACCAGCTCGGCGCTGACAAACGCGACGATGCCGGACATTGTGCAGGTGGGCTGCTCATGAGCCTTTCCAGCGGTGCCAAGTGGGTCCTGTCCCTGTTGTCGATCGCCAGCCTGGCGATCATCGTCCATATTCTGGTGATCCTGTCGATCCCGCAAAACGCGACCCACCGGGCCTATGAAGCCGTTGCGCTTTATGGTCCTGACCGCCAGTTCAACACCCTGCCTGAAGTCAGGGCTGGCAGCGAGCCACTGCCCGCGCTCGATCCGGCGATGAAACATGCCGCCTGCCGGTTTCAGCTCGCCGATGGACCGGTGCTTTTCCATGCCTCGATCCCTGCCCCCTTCTGGTCCATCGGGGTCTTCAATGCATCGGGTGAAGCGATTTACAGCCT
Source organism: Paracoccaceae bacterium (assembly GCA_013373445.1). Taxonomy (GTDB): domain Bacteria; phylum Pseudomonadota; class Alphaproteobacteria; order Rhizobiales; family Stappiaceae; genus Roseibium. Next base: position 16,449 of record JABXHV010000021.1, read on the forward strand.
GAACAACCGGACCGTTGGCTCTGATGTTCTGTCAATGTTGCTGATCTCGCCCGAGCAATTGTCGATCCTGCGCGAAAACCCGCCTGAGGATCTGGAAGACCTGATCGTGATCGAACAGCCGATCAAGGACGGCTTTGCATTGCTGCGCGCCTTTGTCCCGTCGCATTACAAATCGACGGAAATCGAAACGGCCCTCAGCTCCGCCTATTGCGGCTGGCTGGATGAAGCCAGCGAGATTTAAGCCAAGGGCTGTTTCACCATACAGACGTGACTTTGGCCGTGTCGCACAGGCCATACGACCGGTAGCTTCGGTGAAGCAGGTTGTTCAAGATGTCCTGTAGAGTGGCTTTACTTCACCGGTGCCGGGCGCTCCGTGCCCCAGCCGGAGAAAATCCGCGAGCGGCGCTGCGCGCGATCATCGACGCGCACTGCCGTGCCGACGCCTGTTCCCAGATTGGTCACATAGGGCCCGCCGAGCTGCTCGGACAATTCAACGCCGCAGTCGGCTTCCATGAGGCTGGCTTCGCCGGACAGTTCACGAATGGCGGTGGACACCTTCCAGACCTTCTTTTCTGTAGGCGTCTCGATTTCCAGCGTGTCCAGAGCGCGCTGATAGGCGATGATCCGGAACTGCAGCGCCGTTGCGACCCAGTTGGTCAGTGCCCGATTTTCCCAAACGCGCGCCTTTGCGCCCTCATAGGCTTCTTCGGAGATCAGCATCTTGTTGTCGACGAGCCGCAAGCGCTCGAAGTCGGCCCGTTGCACGCGCTTGGCGATGCGGCAGAACGGCTCGATCAGGCCCTTGTCACCGGTTGCGTCCGAGGCAATGCGGTCATAGCGCGTGTCACTGGACTGAAAGCGATCAGTCTTCAGGAAGATATAATACAGGTCAGCGGGAATACGGCCCTCGGTCTCGGGCAAGATGCGGGTCCGACCCAATTCGGCAAGCGTGCCGCCGATCCAGTCGAGCACCCAGGGCGGGCGCACCAACGCCCAGGCCCGATTGCGCAGCAACTGCTCGTCGTCGGTCAGATTGAAGGCCGATACCGGGTCACCGCGCAGCTTGGCAGCGGTTCTGCCGGCCGCCGGCATGATCGTGTCGTGAAGAACGGAAGGCTCGGCCCGGCCAAAATCACCGGAAGGCCGTGTGCAGGACACAAGCGCCAGACCCAAAAGGGCAGCTTTCATCGCACCAGAAGAATTCCCGAAAGACTTCTTTACTGGGGATATCACAGCGTCTTGCGGGCCGGACGCACCAACTCCCACTGAATTCCCTTCAGACCATTTCACGCCCATCGGGCATCCTACCAGTCACGCACCAAGTTTTCTCAGCTTAATCAAGAGATTAGTAGGTGCTGAGCGGATGCGTCAGTCCTGATCAGGTCTCTTGAGAGAAGCCGTCTCATTGATGGTTCCGATTCTTGAGGATGTTTCAAGGGGTTGGCGGTCGTAGCGAACGCCTGGAAAGAACAGGACTTCACCGCGTTTGGCGCTCAACGTCCCCTCACGCGTGTTCCGGCGCGGTGCGGCGCGTGCCTTTGACTGCGTTGCAGAAGAAAAGTCCAGCAGCATGCCCATTGTCTTCTCCGTCGGTTAAATTGCGAATTCGCAATCAGATCGAACGGCCAACGCAATACTATGACCAAGGCGATTAGAAACGGCCCAGGGTTAACAGTGTGCTAACGGTTTTGGGTTATTTTTCATGATCACGGGCTTCTGTATCTGCCCGCTCGTTGTTTAGTTTTGCGTATACGAGATCCATGACACAAACTTCTGTCCATAGCCTTGCCCGGACTCCATCTGCGCCCGCAGATGTTCTGCTGTCTGCCACTGACCTTTATGTCAGCCGACCGACGCATACGAAGTCGGAAAAGCACGTGTTCGAAGTTCTGGCGCTCAATCTTCTCAAGGAAACCAGCGATGATGCGCGCCAGCGCATCGCCCATATGCTGATGCGGCACGGCGATGCCCCGCAAGCGGTGCTGGACGCCTTGGCCAACGACGACAATCCGCGGGTTGCCTTTCCGATCCTGCGTGCCCGCTCGTCGTCCATGACCGACACGAGCGACAAGCAGCAGAGCCTTGCTGCAACAGATTTTCCGGGCCAAGACAATCATGATATGCGCAATCATGATATGCGCAATCATGATATGCGCAGTGCTGCGCTCCCATCACAAAACGTTGCGGCACAAGACGTGACAGCACAAGAGACGCCCGCTCTTAAGGAAGACGGTCTGCGCGGCAGCTTTGTCGACCACTTTGCCGAAGACCTGACGAGCGACAAGATCCACGCTTCAAAGGTTCTGATCACCGGTTACATGCGGCTTGCCAAAGATCAGCGCAATGATGCCATTGCAGCAGCCGAAATGGCTGTTCTGATCGAGATGACATCCGGCGGACGCAAGCAGCCTGCCTCCGTCTTCAAGGAAAGCGCGCGCGAAAAGCTTCTTCAAGCAGCCATGAGCGGTCAGGCAACATTGCTGATCCGCGAGCTGTCCTATCTTCTGGGATTGCCTGAGGACTTTGCCCGTCAGGCGGTTGTCGAAGACAGCGGTGAGGCCTTCACGATCTGCCTGAAGGCAATGGATATGCCGCAGGACCGTGCCAGCCAGATCATCATCCGGATTTTCGGTGCACAGTCCGATATCACCCAGGTCCGCGACCTGATGGCCCTGCACCGCACTGTCAGCCTGAACGCTGCGCGCCTCATGGTGCGCGCCTGGGCAACCGGCAAGGTCGGCTGGCCGGAACCGCAACAGTCAGCCCCTGCAGTCGCCCCTCAACGGGCAGCAGCGGCGTCCGCACCGGCTGCACCTGTGCAAGAAAAGCCACAGCCGAAGGTCAAGCATCAGTCCCAGTACCAGGATGCAGCGGACCGCAAGGCCCGCGAGCACAAGCAGACCTCCAAGGCATGGGCAAGCATCCGCGAAATCGAACGACTGCTGACGATCAAATAGATCACAAGAGCCAAATCATCTCACGCGCTCACAGATCACTTCAACGGCCTGACAGGCCACTTGAAGACAGTGCTGTTCGAGACTCTAATTTTTGAAGAAATTGTCTTCCGGCGTTGAAGGCTTATCGCCCTCTTCTTCGACCAGCGGCAGATCCACGGCCCCTTCCCGCGCTTCGATCTCCACCACCCAGAAGTCCGGGTCCATGCGGGCCTCGCGGCTCACCCGCTCAGTGATCTTGTCGCGCTCAACGCTCGACATGAGCTTTTCAAACAGTCTTCCATCGGGCAGCGCCATGAACATGGCCTGCGGGGCCGGACCATAAAAGTCAAAGCTGCCGTCGAGCCGATCCACGATGATATAGATCGCGCCGGCTTCCGGTGAGCCCTTTTGGCTGATGGCGGCAAAGCCATTGTCGGCAAAGATCCGGCGCACCAGGGCTGTGACATAGAATTCAGATGTGACCCGCATGGATTGGTGCCTTCATTGCCGTGCCTGACTGCCATATCTCCGCTGACCTTGCACCGCCCGGACAACCGTCCGTGACCAAGTGTCCAGGCAGAGTGGTCAGTCGATGGTCATGCCGCTGACAGCTTCAAGCCGCTCGACGAATTGCTGGGTAATCGTATCGGTGCGTGGCAGGTCACGGTCAAGCTCAAAACGACGAATGGCGGCCAGTGTGCTGTCCCCCATCACGCCATCGGCCACCAGAGGCCCATAGCCAAGTTCTGAGAGAACTGTCTGCACGCGCACCAGGCGCATGTCGACAGCGGCTTGCGGTTCTTCTGTGCGGAAGGAGGCTATATAGCCCTCGCCCACATGGGGTTTGCCGCGCGGCACGGGTTGCGAGGCCTCGGTACGCTTTGCGCCGGACAAGGTCATGATGGCGAGCAGCTCGTCGCTGGCCTCGCCAGTTTCAGGCCGTCCCTGCATGCGCTGATAGTTGCGGATCGCACGTTCGGTCGCCGGGCCCATCAGACCGTCGAGAGACCCTTCGTAGATGCCAAGACGGCGCAGGCCCATCTGGATGTCGAGCACCAGCGGGGAAATCGGTTGCGGCATGACGGTTGTCGCCTCGTCGCCGGGCACAGGGGCCGGTCGGTCGCGGGTGACAAACAAAGGTGCGGGATGGCGACCCGGCTGAAAGGTCATCGCATTGGCAATGATCAACGTGCCGGTCAGCGCCATGACAATGGCGCCGCCAACGGCAACCGGATTGTCACGTGCGGCATGGCCAGCACGGCTCACGACGCCTTCATCGGGCGCCTTCATGTCTTTCTGCTTTGTCTTCTTACCGCGTGCCATGGGCGTTCTTCCGCTTATGCACTTTGTGCAAGGTCAATCCCTGCAGGATCAATGTTGGTTTGCGGCTTTGCTGCCGCGGCGATGGTCTCGCCTTGCGCGCCAGCCGGTGCCTTGCGCAAGGTTCTGCCAAGTGGAAAGCTGACGGTTGCGGTCACGCCGCGCCCTTCAACACTTTCCAGCTCGAAGTGGCCGCCGTGAAGCTCTGCCAGACCCTTGACGATCGACAGGCCAAGACCACTGCCCTTGGCAGCAGACTGCGGTCCCTCGATGCGTACAAATGGCTGTCCGAGACGGGCAAGCTGGGTGACCGGAATGCCGATCCCGTTGTCACGCACCTCGATCTTGACGAGGTTGCCGCAGACGGAGGCGTTCAGGTCAATGTTCGCACCGCGGCCTGCATATTTCACCGCATTGGAAATCAGGTTCAAAAGGATCTGTTTCACCGCACGGCTGTCGGCAGGCACCAATGGCAGATCGCTCATCGGGGCGCAGGAAAGCGTGACCCCTGCGTTGTCTGCCAGCGGCACCATCATGGCGCGGCAGTTGGCAATGCAGTCGGCCATATCAACCGGGGCGATGGAAAGCTCCATGTGGCCGGTCTCGATGCGCGAGGCATCCAGAATGTCTTCCACCAGCTGCAGCAGGTGATGACCGGACTGATGGATCAGACCTGCATATTCACGCGCCTGGGCCGGTGCGACATGGCCGGTGACACCGCGCAGCAAGTCGGCATAGCCAATGATTGCGTTGAGCGGGGTTCTCAGCTCGTGACTGGCACTGGCAATGAAACGGGTCTTGGTGATGCTGGCATCTTCAGCTTCCTGGCGGGCGCGTTCGATCTCATCACTCTGGGCGCGCTCATCGGTGACATCGCGTAACATCAGACGCAGACCCGTGTTTGCGCCCTGGGAGGCCGTAAACTCAAGGCAGACCCAGATGTATTCCGCTTTTCCGGCCTGACCGGGCACGCTGGCGCCCTTGCGCAGACGGACCTGCAGGGCTGGCAGATCGACGGCCGCTTCACCGGCCGCAGCCGCACGGGCATCAGACAGTGCACTCATATAGGCCGGACGATCAGAGACATGCAGGCGCTGGAACAACCAGTCGCCATGCGCCTGACGGCGGGACATGTCGAGAATTTTTTCCAAGGGACCGCCGAGCGGCATGGCACTGCCATCGGCGTGAAGCTGAAGGATCACGTCGCCAGCTGCTTCATCCAGAATGGCAAAGCGCTTTTCAGCCTGGCTCACGGCGGATTTCAGGCAGCCCAGATCATGGACAAACCGCAGGGACAGGCCGGTGACATAGGCCAGCGCGCCTGCGGCCGAGGCAATCACCGTGGTGCTGCCGGCGCTGGCGATCTCGGGCATGGGCACAAAGGCAAGGGCACCGATCAGCACGGCACACAGGGCAAAGACCCCCATGATCAGGCGCTGCGATCCGGCAAAGGCAGCCTCGATCGGCAGGACGGCAAACCAGATCAGTGCAAAGGAGGCAACGCCGCCGCTCACACCGCACATGGCGGTCAGGAACAGGGCAAACAGTCCGGTGGAGGCGATATAGGCCTGCTCAAGCTTGCCGGTTTGCGACAGGAACAGGGCCAACGGCAGCTGCGCCATCATCCATCCAAGGACAATCGCCACGTCAAGTGACATTTCGCCCAGAAGCGCAAGCGCCAATGGCAGCACGACACAGGCGATGCCACCGGCTGCAAAACAGCCTGCCATAAAGACAATGTGGCGCTGTTCCTCGATCGGGTCATCGGCTGCACAGGGATGCACCAAAGCCTTGAGGCCATCCTCGACACCGGCCTTGATGCTTGCCCCGACACCGGCAAACAGCTTCCAAATTTTCAACGGATTGCTACGCACGAACTTAACTACCTGTCCCCAGATACGCGGGAATTGTTTCTACAGGAGCTATTTTTGAACCAGACCACTTAAGGAACGACTAAGGATAACGAAAGATGACCGGAGTTTTTAAAATTTCTTCGATTTCAGCCGAAAATGCCCGATTTGAAAATAGATACAATTTGAATCAAATTTTCAGAAAATTTTCTTCAAACACTTGATTTGTTTTATGAAAATCCTCCCTCAATACTCAACTCGGCCTTGAAACATGCCTGCTATGGTCGCTGCATAAGAAAAAGAGAAGCCGTTGGCGTAACGAGTTTCTCGGCTTAGAAACTAAAGGGTAGCGACAATGTTCTTTTTGATGAGAACCGCCTTCTGGCTCACGCTTGTACTGGTGCTTATTTCTTTCGGATCGGAGGAAAAAGCCGAAGCGACCGTTGATCCAATCAAGGCCTTTTTTGCAGCTCAGGCGACCGTTTCGGACCTGGGCGGCTTTTGCAGCAGAAATCCTCAAGTCTGTGAGACGGGCGGCGAAGCCCTGTCTGCGATTGGCGCACGTGCCCGCGACGGCGCACGCATGGTCTATGAGTTCATCGACAGCAAGTCTGACACAATCGACGAGACGAAAGTCGCGGCGAAAGAAGAATTTTCTGAACTGACAACCGGCTCCACCGCCAAACTCGGCACGCTGACAGCACCCGACCTGTCGCAGCCGTGGACAGGCATTGAGACCACCGGCGTTCAGGCTCAGAGCGAAATTGGGCCAGTACCCCGGCCCAATCCCCGTGCCATCTGATCAGCTGGTACGGTTCGGCTGATTTTTCGAGAGTTCAACCACTCGGATCATCAGTCCTTTGCGCCCCGCTTTTTCGGGCCCTGGCCTGGCTCCCGTCAGGAAGGTCCGGATTGACGGCTTAAACTCGCGGAATTTTACCGCACGCCGCAAATGGATGCTGCCCATTCCATTTGCGGCGTTTTTATTTTTTCCTGCCGTTCGCTGCCCTCGCCCCAGTCCTGTTCCCTTGCCCTTGTCTTCGGCCATGTTCCCGGTCACGGCCCCGACGCCGGCCTTGCCATCAGCAGCAAGAAGACGATATGAAGCGACAACAGCTTTTCATATGACCTTGGCAAATCCCGGCAGACCATGACAACTCCGCTTACCGACATAATCGACGCGTTTGAATTTCTCGATGATTGGGAAGACCGCTACAAATATGTCATCGACCTGGGCCGTGAGTTGCCCGGTCTGTCTGATGCGCAAAAAAACGAGACCAACAAGGTGCGCGGCTGCGTGTCACAGGTCTGGCTGGTGACGCATATTCATGAAGGGGAAAATGGCCAGTCGCCGCGTCTGACCTTTGAAGGTGACAGTGACGCCCTGCTGGTTCAGGGCCTGGTGGCCATTGTGCTGGCACTTTTCTCCGACAAGACCGCACAGGATATTCTGGACACGGATGTCGAGGGCCTGTTTTCCAAACTGGGTCTGCAGGAACACCTGACACCGCAGCGTTCCAACGGCCTGCGCTCCATGGTGGCCCGCATTCGCTCCGACGCAGAAGCCGCACTCAGCGCGGCTTGAGGTGTGACGCCAGGGCTTTGCGGGTAAATTCTTGCCCAAACAAGACACAGCACGCCATTGACAGACGCAGAACAACATTGTTTACAATTACTTGTTTGAAGACTTGTGACGATCAGGCCGACGTCACCGAAATGCTCCGCCTGCCATTTAGTAAGGCTTGAGTCCAGGCAACACGGTCGAAACCTGTGGCATCCTTTTGTGGGCGCCGCATTTCGAATGTTGCAAGGATTCTCCGAAAATAATTATGACAAGACTTGATTTCTTCTGTGGTTACGCAGCCCTTGTCTGCGCGATCCCGCTTGCCCTTGCATCCCCCGCAGCGGCCTTTGATGCAGGAGTGCGTGCCGAAGAGAGTTTGAACCTGAATCCCCAATGCGACTTGGTGGCCTTCGTCGCTAATGATAATGGGGGGTTGGCGTCAGCACGCGTTAGACGTTTGTCTGGTTCTACGCAAACCCAAGCGGCAGGTGGGGCAAGCTTTTTTGAAGGCGGTATAAGCAACGCATTTCCGGCTGTGACTGCTGCGAACCTGCAAGCGAATTGCAGTCTTGCAGATGTCACCAACCTTGTTCAGCAAGGCGCCGCAGGTGTCTATGCTGCCGCGACTTCTATCAGTTTGACATTTGATGCGAGGCGTACCAGCAACGGTGATCTCTATGCCTATCGCGCGGAAATCAGCGGGGCAGTGGCAACCACCGTTACGGTCAGCCAAACCCTGATCAATGCGGCACCAACGGTCACGCTCGGCAGCCTCAGCGGGCCAGACGGCAGCGGAACCTACACCGTGGTCGCCACGTTGTCTGAAAACAGC
>JABXHV010000037.1 GCA_013373445.1 Paracoccaceae bacterium
GAAAGCGATAAACTTTCAAATTTGCACTGAGCCAAAGCGTTGTATTTTGTTTTTAATTTATTCATTCTAAAAGCCAAATCAACGATTTGGCGGTGTTGGTAAATAGCACTGAACTTTCGGAAATCACAGAACGCCTATTTGCTATATACAGTGTTGTACCTCGTTCTTTTATTCATAATCCAGCCAATTCTTTTTTGTTAATCTTTGTTTTTGAACCAATCTCTTTCTCCATAATAAATTCGCTAACAACTTAACTACGGCAAAATTGAAGATAGCTTTGTTTGTTCTTTCCGTTATATCTTCCGGACCATACCATTTAAGGTTTTGAATCTTGTTTTGAATTGTTTTTGAGTCAAATGTTACATCGTCCCACTCATGCCCAAATTCATTGCGAATTTTTCTTAGGCTATGCAGTAACAAGTATTCATCCTCCATTAACAGTCCCAATGAATTAGCAAGATTGATTCGACTTGAAAAAGTTCCTATTGGGGCGTTGAAACCATCAATTAGTTCTTTGGAACTTTTGTTGTCAATCAAAAAAACTTCGATAATCTCTTTGAGAGAGTTATCTAAGAATGAAGCTGCAATTAAAGCCGCCCCTCGATCTGATTCTTTATTGAAAAGATTCAGAAACTTTGATAAGTCCTTAATCTCAGGTTCTTGCTTATTCATAATTAGTTTGATGCAGGTAAATTCAGTTTAGTGTCCTTGAAAAATTTAGAGATAGTGTGGTCAAAATTTTCCTTCGGAATGTCGGTATACCTTCTGGAATTCATGAATAATGTAGAATTTTCAAACGCTTCTCGGATTCCATAAAGTGAATTATAAACGGGTTGATTGTCACTTCTCAATTTTAAGGTAGAAGTAACAAGACTGTCGTAATCTCTACATTGATGAATAGCAAGAAAGATGTCCAAAGAATCACGAAAACGCTTTTCAATATTTACACTCTTTGATTTTGTGAGTATACAGCCCAATTCGTTCATTAGATTAATACTGGTATTATCAGACAATTCGTATTTTGAGTAATGTCCATCAAATAAAAAATTGGAATCAGGTAACATGATTGACTTCATTTTGAAATTTTCATCCTGAAACTCATCTTTCGGAACATCTAATTCAATATGATCAATAAAAATGTCCGTTTCCCAAGTTGTTTCACTTGGATGTAGAATGTCTATGTTATAGATGAATTCGAAATTACGAACAGGAATTTTCTTGAATAATTGAAAGTCATGTTTAGCTGAAAGAATAAACCCTGCTTCAATAAACTTTGAAATTATGCCCTTTAATTCTTCAGGTTTATATGCATTCTCAAAAAGTATATCTACATCTTTTGTACCTGGGTGTTTTATTTCAGTTGAGTTCAATAGGTAAGGAGACCATCCACCTACAATGATGTAATTGACAGCATTATCATTTAAGATTTTTGCTGTGTCATTCAGCAGAATTTTAGCTCCTTCTTGTATATTATCTGGTTTCATTTTAATGAGGTACAACGTGGTGTATCGCGCACTTTGATGCACATTATATTTCCAATAATTTACCAATAGTGCGCATTAGCCAACCAACGGGTGCTGTATAACGTGCACTATCTAGTTTTCAAGAAAGTTATTCAGGAGCTTATTTGCAAGGGTTATAAGAGCTATGAGCAAAGCAGTCTCAGCGGTAGGTGAGGGCCATGGCCATTATTTGTACATGGATATTTGGGGGAGGTGTTGAACGGATATGGTAAAATGCATTTTTATACAATGTTGTATGTTGTTTTATTCGTACAAATCACCCTGAAGGTATTTGATTCCAGAATCACAAACGGCAGTTACTATTTTTTTTCCTTTTCCAATTATTTGCGCTCGCTGCAATGCTGCCCAAACGTTTGCTCCAGATGTTGCTCCTCCAAATATTCCTTCTTTTTTAGCCAAGTCATTAGCTGTCTTATAAGCATCCGCATCTGTTACTGATATTATTTCATCTATCAAGTCTTTTCGTAAAATAGATGGAATAAAAGATAATCCAATACCTTCTAATTTGTGAGATCCTGTAGTATCCCCACCTGAAATATTTCTAACACTAAAAGGTTCAACCCCTACTGTTTTCATTTTTGGGATTCTTGCTTTTAAAATTTCAGAATTTCCTGAAATACAACCACCACCACCAACAGCCATTACAAATTCGTCAATATTAGTGCCTAGTTCACTTAATATCTCTTCTCCCATCGGATGGTATCCTAACTTATTGTCTGGGTTATTGATTTGATTCACCCAATAAGTATTTGGTTCTTTGATTATTTCTTTCGCTCTGGCAATCATCCTATTAATTACCTCAGCCGTCAAAATTCCATTTTCTGCGGGTATGATTTCCACAGTTGCACCAAATGCACGCATTGTTTGTAACTTCTCTTTTGCAAATCCATTTGAAGAAACAAAGTGTGCTTCATATCCCTTTATAGCGCAGATCATAGCTAGAGAACTTCCTGTACTTCCTCCAGTATATTCTACAACTTTCATCCCTTTCTTTAATTCCCCTCTTTTTTCAGCTCCTTCTATCATTGAAAGAGCCATTCTATCCTTCATACTTCCCGTGAGATTAGATCCCTCGAACTTGACATAGATATCTGCACTGTTCGGGTCAGTAAGTTTTTGAAGTTTAATTAGTGGTGTGTTTCCAATTCCTTTCATAATTGATTTCTAATGGCATGCAAAGTAGGCGATTATGGGCTACAACTTTTGAATTCACTGCCATCACGCCTATTTCTTATATGCATTATTGTAAAGCATTTTTATTTCAAATTATCATCACTTTACGCATTCCAATACAAATCTTTCAATAATCGGATGTGGTAAATTCTCAGTTGAATTAGTCTGAGGAACAAACAAAGTTGAAATGAAGAATCTATTTTTCTTTAACTCAATAATTCTTATCTCTCCGTCTTGGTCGATTCCTGAAATTTTCAAGTCTTTATGTTTAAGCTTATCCTCAAATTCAGGATTAATCCCAAAATTGCAATAATACTCTTCTGTAGTTTCTTTTGATTTATAGCAATCAAATGCAATTGAGCCTTCCAATAGATTCACTTTCATCTTTTTTCCAGCCAAAGAACAAGCCAGCTTGTTTATAAAAAGTTCAGATGATTCATTTTCATACTCTTCATGCCGTGCATTTTCAATTTTTAAAACGTTTCTAGCAAATTCAATTACTGTATGTTGAAAACCTGCGCAAGTTCCTAAATGTGGTTTGTCATTAATCCTTGCATAACTAATTGCTTTTAATGCGCCATCTAAGCTTTTAAAGGGGCTCCCTGGGGCACTCCAAAATCCAGAGTAATTTACGAACAAGTCGTTGCCTTCCTTTTCTGCTTTGATTGTATCAATCCATTCTATTCCAATATCAATTTTGTGCTTTTTTTTAACATGTTCAATAGAGTCATTTAAAGCACTATGCGGTTTGAAATTTTTATAAAACTCTCCAATAATTGCAATTCGTTTATCCATCATAGTATTTAATGATGATTATTCAATTTTAATTTCTTTTAATGCTTCTTATTTGCAAGTCGATTAATCAAATGCTTTACAACGTTTTGTGTATGAGCTGTAGTGGGTGTTATACAACTACTTTCAGATTACTCAATACCTTAATTAAATGAAATAGCGGTTGATGTTAGCACCCAAACCGTTATTGCTTACACACCTTGTTGTGGGTTAGTAGGTTTTATTCTCCATGATAGAGCTTATGAAACATATCGGCTAGTTTTTTGGGGTCATCCTTCCAAGCGCTGAACATTTCTATTCCTATATCTTCGGGAATTATATCAAGTTCTTCCTGTTCTATTTTATCCAGAATTACTTTTGCAACACTATCAGATGATGGCATATCCCAGTCGCTCCCTTTGTTCATATCGGTATCTATTGCTCCTGGATTTACAGCATGAACAGTAACACCTTTTTTTGCTAACTCAATACGTGCTGAATAAGTTGCCGATAGAAGAGCCGCTTTTGATGCCGAATAACCTGCTATTGATGGTAGTGGAGAATAGGCCACAATAGATGTAATATTAACCATTCTTGCAGGGGTATTGCTTTCTAAAATGGGCGCAAATGATTGCATCATTTTTATAGTACCATAATAGTTGACATTCATATCTTTTTCAATACTGGTAATTGCTCCATTTAGAATTGAGCCCGCACTTAAAACACCTGCATTATTGATTAGAATTTGTGTATCGGTGGTTTGACTTGCAACTTTTTTTATTTCAGCTTCCTGAGTAATATCGAGTTTAAGAGTGATTACTCGGCCGTCTTCAAACTTTGACATTTTACTTAAATCTCGGCAAGTAGCGTAAACCTTTTTTGCTCCTTTTTCCAAGGATGCTTTTATGAGCGACTTCCCAATACCTCTGTTTGCTCCAGTAATTAGAATTATCTTGTTTTTTAGTGAATGCATAATTTTATCAATATTTACGCAAGATTAACTTGAAGATGAGTTAGGTAAAACCCGTTTCTTGCTCTCTTTCTATATATTATTTTGACATGCTTCCCAGCCAATGATAGCCGTTTTACGAGCTGGTCCCCACATATATCCACCGAACACTCCGGTAGATTGAATTACTCTGTGGCAAGGAATTAAAAAGGCAATGGGATTTCTTCCAATTGCCGTTCCCACGGCTCTAGATGCGTTTGGTTTTTGAATTGCTTTGGCAATATTTCCGTAAGTAGTCAAATTCCCTATTGGGATTTTTAAAAGTGCTTCCCAAACTTTTAGTTGAAAATCTGTTCCTTTTAGATGCAATTTTATAGCGTCAATATTGCTCCAATCTTGTGAATAGACTTGCAAAGCATTTTGTTGAATTGCATCTGTTTGGTGTATAAAACTGGCGTTTGGAAAACGCTTTTGTAAATCCATAAAAGCAAGATTTTTATCGTCAACATAGCCCATATAACATATTCCTTTATGGGTAGAAGCGGTTAGAATATCTCCGAATGGACTTTCTGAGATACTGTAGTTTATTGAAAGATTTTCGCCTTTGTTTTTGAATTCACCAGGTGTCATTCCTTCTATTTTTATAAATAAATCGTGCAGCCTACCTGTGCCCGAAAGTCCTGTTTTATGTGCTGCTTCAAATAAAGAATTTTGCGAACTGCTCAAAATTTTCTTGGCGTGTTGCACACTTATATATTGCAGAAATTTCTTTGGACTAACTCCAGCCCATTCTGTAAACATTTTCTGAAAATGAAAAGGACTTAAATGAACCGTGCTTGCAATGTCTTCAAGCGTTGGTTGTTCTATGAAATTATGTTGAATGTATTCAATAGCCTCGGCTATTCGTTTAAAATTAATTTCCCGTTGTATGTCCATTATCTCTTTTTGTTCCATCAAAAGTATTGATGTCCAATATGTGCTAAAACCCGAATCTTGCTGGATACACGGTTTTTTGTATGACATACATTGTATATACATGGTTGTGTTTGCAAGCAACCATGTAAAATGCTACAAGTAAAAGGGAAATTCGCTGGATTTTTCGATTATGGTAGAACCAAATAGCCATTTTTACATGATGCAGGCAACAGTCATTATTTGCTTTCTTCAATCTGTTGTAGGTGTCGTTTAGTATGGAACAACATGAAGTTGAACCAATCGGTTATTGTCATTTCGCCTAATATGAAGTGATTGTGTATTCTATTATCAAATCTTATTTTTTCTGTCGTTAAGTCGCTTTTGATAGTATTCCTTAAAGTTGAAAATGCTGAACTAAAATCAGTCAGATTTTTAAAATGTCCTTTCGGTTTGAGTAATTCAGGAGTTTGTAGTTTTTTGTTTCGCTGGTCAACTAAAATGGTCTCAAGTTTGTCTCGTCCAACAATTTCTGTAGTCTTAGATTCAATGTCCGAATGTTTGGAGACAATGCTGTAAATAACCTGGTCGGTTATATAAATATGTTCTAAGATTTCTAATACACTCCATTCAGAACTGTTTTTTGCATTAAGTTTTTCAATTGGATAATCCTTGATTGTTTTCAATAGTTTATCAGTGTTCTGGTCAAAGTGATTAATATATTTTTCCATTTCTGTTTTTCTATTTTTAACACTCATTCCACTGTTGCATATGCAACGTTTTGGCGTTAGTTATTTTATTACTCGAATGTTTATTCCATGACAATTGGAATGTCACTAATAATCTTCCATTCATTGCTTTCATCTTGAATTAAGACAAGGAATTTATGCATACCTAATGTTCCTTCCGATGAATACAGAACATCCACAATTGCTGTGTGTCCTGAAATTTTTATATCATTGAAGTGGATGTCATAATTCGTGCCTCCAATTTTTTCTTCTTTCATCATTAGCAAATAGGATTCTTTTGAAATAATTACAGCGTTTTCACTCCCCTTAAATCGATTTGCTATTACTCGGTAGTCTTTATGTAGGAGTTTCCTAAGTTGTTTGGTATTTCTCTTTGCAGCAGCTTTTTCAGTAGACGTAATTATCTCCTCAATTTGACTCTTCATGTTGTTGTGATTTTGTGCTTTACCGTTTAAAAGGCTAATGGTGGCTAAAAAAGTTATTAGAATTAATTGTCTCATTTTTTTGAGTTTTTATTTATTCAAGCTCAAAACTATTGAGAGATCAATCCCTTTCCTTTGACGAAAGTCACAAAATCAATGACTAAATCCTTTTCCGAATTCTACTTAAAGACTCTCTGCTTATTCCCAAGTATGAAGCTAAATATTGAAGGGGAATCCGTTCAATTAATTCGGGGCGGTTTTTGAGAATGTACAAATACCTTTCTGTGGGCGAATATGTTGTTAGAAATGAAGAATATTTTTGTTCGCTTATAGTAATATTTTCCAATATCATCCGTCCTAACTTTTGGTAGAAGTCAGATTTTTCATAAAGAGTTGTCAATTTGGCTTTGTCTATATAAAAAACCGTACAGCTTTCAATTGCTTGGATGTTTTTTTGAGAAGGAATATTTTTTGTCAGACTTTCAATTTCACGCAGAAAATCATTTTGAAAGTAGAATGCAGTATTTATCTCCTTACCATCCTTATCTATGTGAAAAGTTCTAATTGACCCTTCTGACAAGAAGTAAATTCCTCTACAGGTATGTCCTTGTTTTAACAGATATTCTTTCTTTTTGAGTTTTTTCGTCTCTAAGATAGATTCAAAAATTCTCCAATCTTCATCTGTTATTTTCAAAATCTTGTCAAATACTTTTTTTATTGTTAAGTACATGGTTTCCTAATAACGCACAACGTGCACTATCTAGTTTTCAAGAAAGTTATTCAGGGGCTTATTTGCAAGGGTTATAAGAGCTATGAACAAAGCTGCCTCAGCGGTAGGAGAAGGTGCCATGGCCATTAAGTTTGTGCATGAGTATTTGGGGGAGGTATGATGTCTAAAGCTGTCTACAGATTTATTAACTTCGGCTTTTAGATAATTTGAGCTAGAAGGATTTTTAGAAACTTTCAGAAAATGAGTGGGGTATTAACAATTCAAATCTTAATCAACGGTATTACAATTGCGGATAGCCTAAAACTCTATTCTATTCAAACCCACTCAAATGCTTCGGGCATAGCACAGGCTCAAATTACTTTTGTGTTAGATGTGGCTTCGGGCTCTTCAGCTATTCCCCCTGAAGCAGATGCCTGGATTTTTGGAGATCAGCTTGATATAAGGGCTGGGTATGACTCAAGAGACGAGACCATTTTCAAAGGTATTCTGGAGAGTAAAACGTTTATCAGTGAATCTGCTGAAGGCTCAAGATTGGAGATCTTTTGTCAGGACAACAATTATGAACCAATAGCGAATAATAAGACCTTCGAATTTAAGTTCGGAGAGAACGTTTTTTCATCAAGGTTAACATTAGAAAATGAAGGCGGATTTTCCGGAGTAGTGTCTACGCAGGGCAATTCCATTTTAGTTCCGGGAATGGAAGTCAATCTGCAGAATTTTGGTAAAGATTATGACGGAGAGAGAACCATCTCAACCGTCAACCATCATATCAATAGTGGTGATTGGCTCAGTGAAATTGACCTGAGCTGAACAGAGTGGGCTCTATCTTTTCTTCTTAAAAGCAGCTCTTCTTCAAAGGCGACCTGATTTTCCACTTGGACTTAAGAAAACTAGTTAAGTTCTTTTAAAATAGCTTTCACAGCTCTATTTAATTTCTGAGCAGTTTTGGGTCCGCTATGATTGACAAATATAGAAATGCCTAAATCATACTTTGGAAAAACATAGAGCCAATTTTGAGTACCGGTGGTTCCTCCATGGTGATTAAATGAAGTCCCGTGTTTATCTTTCCAAATATTTCAGAAATAGCCCATCCATCGGGTCTTCTTTTCATTGAGAAGGCGGTGAGATTCTTCAACCACGGGAGTGCTACTTAGGTTGAAGGCAATGAAATTCATCATATCGGGC
>JABXHV010000162.1 GCA_013373445.1 Paracoccaceae bacterium
ACCGGAAACAAGGACATCATTACCTTCGAGCACATGCGTGGCATGAAGGACATGGCGATCGTCTGCAACATCGGCCACTTCGACAACGAGATCCAGGTTGCTGCCTTGAAGAACACCAAGCTGCGTCCCGTCAAGGATCAGGTGGACATGTACGAATTCCCTGATGGAAAACGCATGATCCTTCTGTCTCAGGGACGCCTTGTGAACCTGGGCAATGCGACGGGTCACCCAAGCTTCGTGATGTCTGCAAGCTTCACCAACCAGGTTCTGGCCCAGATCGAACTCTGGTCAACTGGTGAGAAGTACAACAACGAAGTTTACGTTCTGCCGAAGCATCTCGACGAAAAGGTCGCTCGCTTGCACCTCGAGAAGCTGGGCGTGACATTGACCGAGCTTTCTGATGAGCAATCCCAATACCTGGGGATTAATAAAGACGGCCCATTCAAGTCAGAACACTACAAATATTGATTCCAAAAGAATCGATACACTAGATATAGTTAACGGTTGTTAACCATTTCGCGCTAAAAAGTTAACGGGAGGTCTCAATATGGGGCCTCCCGTTAACTTTTCATAAAGAGACTCTTCTGCCCGATTCGCAAACAGGTTATGGTTAAACGAATCAGGGGACATGAGGCGAAAACGCCCTTGGTTCGAACCGGTCACACCGGGGATATGGCGGCACAAGAGGAACAGCAATGCCGATAGTCGGTTTAGGCGGCTCGCGTAATAGCGTGCCGTGGCGAGAAAGGATTCTTTCGAAGGTTAGAATGGCAAGCGTGAGCGCGGTTGCTGTTGTATCTTCGCAGGCTTCTGCCAAAGCCGACACATTGGTTTCTCTTCCTTCATTTTCAAACATTGATGCCTTGAGCATGATTTTCCTTGGCGCTGTTGGCGGCCTGGGAGTCTTTGCTGTGGCCGCCGCCGTGGCGTTCTTGCGGCAACGTCGGTTCTCGGCCATTCGCATGGAGCGGTTGGCGCGCGATAACGGCGACTTACGCGTCAACGTGGATCGCCTTGAGACAGTCCTGAACACAGACGACCAGCGTGTGATTGTATGGACCAGCGGCGGTTCCGTTCCAAAAAGCTGGGGCGTTCTGCCTGAAAGTTCCGGCGTTCCACGGGCGCAAAACGCGCTTCTGTCCTTTGGTAGCTGGCTGTCAGGCAAGTCTGCCGCCCAACTGGAAACCAACCTCGACGCCCTGTTTCAGAAGGGCGAGAGCTTTTCCATGGCGCTCAAGACCCGCACAGACTCTTATGTCGAAGCAGTCGGTCGCACCAGCGGGGGCGCAGTGGTGTTGCGTTTGCGGGACCTGACGGGCGAGCGCAAGATGCAGGCTGAACTCGCGGCGCGCAACGCGCGGATTTCAGGTGAGCTGCATATGCTGCAGGCTCTTTTGAACAACATGTCAGCTCCGGCGTGGCAGCAAGATGCCGAAGGTCGGATTATCTGGACGAACAGCGCCTATGCAAAGGCTGTTGATGCCGTCGATGCAGCCACCGCCATTCGCGACGGGTCACCCTTCCTTGATGCGGCAGCATGCGATGCCATGTCTCGCGACCGCGATGATGATGGTCGGTTCTCTGCGCGCATGCCAATCGTGGCTGCTGGCGAGCAGAAGATGTTCGAGGTAACAGATGTCAGAACCAATGTTGGCGGGGCCGGCATTGCCATCGACATCTCCGAGCTGGAAAAGATGCGTAAGGAACTGTCGCGCAACGACGAATTCCACGGCCGTACGCTCGATCAGCTCCAGACTGCAGTCGCGATCTTCTCCGGTGACCGCAAGCTGCAATTCTATAATGCAGCCTTCAGGCAGCTTTGGGATCTGGAGCCAGGCTTCCTGGAAGGTCGTCCGGAAGACGGCGCTCTGCTGGACGAACTGCGCGCTACCCGCAAGATTCCGGAGCAGGCGGACTATCGCAGCTGGCGCAGCAAGATGATGGAAAGCTACCAGTCGCTTGAAACACGTGAAAGCTGGTGGCATCTGCCAGATGGTCGCACGCTTCGGGTTATTGCCAACCCGCATCCGCAAGGCGGCGTCACATACATCTACGAGAATGTCACCGAACAGCTCAATCTTCAAAGCCGCTACAATGCGCTGACACGCGTGCAGGGTGAAACGCTCGACAATCTGTCTGAAGCTGTTGCCGTGTTCGGTTCCGATGGTCGCTTGCGCCTCTGGAACCCTGCCTTTGGCCGCATCTGGGGTCTGGAAGAAGAAAAGCTTGATGGTATCCCGCATATCAATGACGTGGTCGAAGCCTGCGCTCTGGTGGAGCAGGAACGCGATGCCTGGGAAAAACTCGCCAGCAGTGTCACCGGGCTCGTTGACAGTCGTACTCATGAAGCCAGCCGTATGGAGCGTCACAACGGCACTGTTCTGGACTATGCCACCGTTCCGCTGCCTGATGGGGGCACGCTGGTCACATTCGTCGATGTCACCGATAGTGTGAATGTCGAACGTGCCTTGATGGAAAAGAACGAGGCTTTGGAAGAAGCCGATCACGTCAAGAACGCCTTCATTCAGCATGTTTCCTACGAATTGCGGTCACCGCTGACCAACATCATCGGCTTTGCGCAACTCCTGACCAATCCGAAATTTGGCGAGTTGTCCGAGAAGCAGGATGAATATGCCGAGTATATTCTGTCCTCATCCTCGGCCCTCTTGACGATCATCAACGACATTCTTGATCTCGCGACCCTGGATGCCGGCATCATGGAGCTGGAGATTTCCGACGTGGATGTTGCCAGCACGGTCGAAGCCGCCATTGAAGGTCTGAAAGACCGGATTGCGGAATGTCAGATTGCGCTGCGCACACATGTGCCCGATGATATCGGCACGCTGCACGCCGATGAAAAGCGTTTGCGCCAGGTTCTCTTCAACCTGATCGCCAATGCAGTCCGCTACTCGGAAGAAAACGGTCTGGTTGACGTGAGCTGTCGCCGCGAAGCAGATGAAGTCATCTTCTGCGTCCAGGACCATGGCTGCGGTATTCCGAAGGATGTCATTGAGCAGGTCTTCAATCGCTTTGTGGGCCGCGATGCAGGAAACCGCCGTCAAGGCGCAGGTCTCGGCCTCTCCATCGTAAAGAGCTTTGTCGAACTTCACGGCGGGTCCGTTGTCATTGATTCAGTTGAAGGCAAGGGAACAACTGTGACATGTATCTTCCCGACAACTCCTAAAACGGCTGGTCAAATCGCAGCCGAGTAACCTCGGGCCTTACTGCATGCCACTTACCCCTTCAACGTCTCCAACTCCTGCAGAGCCTCTGTGCATGCACATCGAAAACGAAGCTGCCATGCGTCGTCTGGCGGACGATCTTGCTGCAATCTTGCAGCCGGGTGACTTGATCTGCCTGTCGGGAGATCTGGGGGCAGGCAAGTCAACACTCGTGCGTGCGGTGTTGCGTGCGCTCGCGGATGATGAGGCGCTGGAAGTTCCAAGCCCGACCTTCACGTTGGTGCAATCATACGACCTGCCGCGTCTGCAAGTCTCTCATCTGGATCTTTATCGTCTGGAGGACCCGGAAGAAGTCGAAGAGCTGGGCCTGACCGAACTGCTCGAAACCGGAGCCGCTTTCGTTGAATGGCCCGAAAAAGGCGAGGGCAGTTTGCCTGAACAAGCGATCTGGATCCGGATCGAAGGCGGTGAGGATGATCATCGCAATGTTTCTTTACATAGCGAATTGCCCGGCTTTGAGGAGCGCTTCGAACGCTCAACCGCCATCAGGAATTTTCTCCAAAGCGCTGGATGGGGCGATGCAAAGCGTCGTCACTTAACCGGCGATGCGTCCGCCCGCTCCTATGAAAAGGTTCATTTGAACGGAAAGACCCGCGTTCTGATGAACTCACCGGCCCTCTATACCGATGAAAAGCTGGGCGCTGAACTCAGCTACAGTCAGATTGTTCACCTGGCAAAGGACATCCGTCCCTTTGTCGCTGTTGGCCAGGCACTCAAGGATCAGGGCTTCGGATCGCCGGAAATTTATGCTGCCGATCTCACGGATGGCCTGATCCTGTTGGAAGACCTGGGGCCAGAAGGTGTCTTGCGCAAAGACGGCACGCCCGATCCCGAGCGCTACCATGTCGCAACCGAGTTGCTTGCCGCTTTGCACAATGTCGACCTGCCCGAAATCATAACGCTCGATCCGGAGTCCGGCGACAGATATGAATTGCCGGTCTTTTCCGATGAGGCTTTTCTGGCAGAAGCCAGTCTGTTTCTCGATTGGTATGTGCCGGAAATGACAGGCAAACCTGCCTCACAGGAATTGCGCGCAGAGTTCGAGACCTTGTGGAGAGTGGCGCTTGGAAAGATTGCAAATACCCAGAAGACCTGGGTGCTGCGTGACTATCATTCTCCCAATTTGATCTGGCAGGCCTCTCAAAAAGGTCTGGACCGTATCCGCCTGATTGATTTCCAGGATGCATTGATTGGCCCCACAGCCTATGACGTTGCATCGCTGTTGTTTGACGCGCGCGTTGATGTACCGGAAACTCTGGAAAGAGACCTCTATCAAACCTATGTTAAGGCTCGCGCACAACAGGACCGTGGCTTTGATGAAATGGCTTTCCAAACAGCCTATGCTGTCATGGCTGCGCAACGCATTACAAAGATACTTGGCATATTTGTCAGACTTGCACGGCGGGATCACAAACCGGCCTACCTGAAGCATCTGCCAAGAATGAATGCCTATCTGGACCGCGCCTTGGCGCATCCGGTAATGACAGATTTGAAACAATGGTTTGAGCGCAATCGTCCGTAATTCAAAAGCGAATTTACGACTGCGCAATCGGAACAGGTAATGACTGCAAAACAATTTCGTCCCAAGAAGGCGATGATCATGGCTGCCGGCATCGGAAAACGCATGCGGCCGCTCACAGCAACCACACCAAAGCCACTCATTGAGGTGAATGGTAAGGCGCTTATTGACCACGGAATGGATCGACTGGCCGCAGCCGGTGTCGAAACCTGCGTTGTCAACGTGCACTATCTTGCCGATTTGGTTGAGGTTCACGTCAAGCGCACCCAGGACATGGAAGTGCTGATTTCCGATGAACGTAAGCAGCTTCTGGAAACGGGTGGCGGTATCAAGAAAGCCTTGCCGCTTCTCGGCGATGAGCCGTTCTTTCAGCTGAACTCGGACACGGCATATTGGATTGAGGGCGTCAAACCCAATCTGGAACACATGATAGAGGCCTGGGACGAGAGCAAGATGGATATCCTGCTATTGGTCTCGGAAACCGTGAATGCGGTGGCTTACAACGGCCGTGGTGATTTTGACGTTGGTAAGGACGGCTCTTTGACGCGCCGCAAGGAACGCCAGGTCACGGCCTTTGCCTATGCCGGAGCTGCGATCATTCATCCGCGCGTCTTTGAGGGAGCGCCCGATGGACCTTTCTCGATGAACATGCTCTTTGATAAGGCAATTGAAGAGGGACGCCTCTTTGGTGTTCTGATGGAAGGCATTTGGCTTCATGTAGGAACACCGGAGGCCATTCGGGCTGCGGAATACGCAGTTCGGGAAAGCGCAGCTTAACGCATGAATGAAGACGGGTCGTTTGACAACATCTTCACTATTCCGCCATCTGTACCGTTCCTTCGGACGCTGGCGGAAAAGCTTGTTGACGGCGGCCTGATCAAGGGTTTTCGCCCGCTTGATGATCCGCTTTTGCTGTCGACGGTGACGCTCTACCTGCCCACTCGCCGTGCGGCCCGATTACTGCCCGATATCTTCCAGGAACTGTTTGACGGACGCCCGGTCCTTTTGCCAAGCATTCGCCCTGTCGGCGATGTGGATGAGGAAGAACAGACCTTGCGGGGTCACGCTGATGCCGCGCCCTTTCCACCGGCAATGCCCTCGGTTGAACGCCATATGGCGATGACCCGTCTGGTCATGGCCTGGAAAGGCGCAATGCGCCGGGAAGTGTTGCAGCTGGGTTCCGACGAACCGCTTGGCGTTCCGGCCTCTTCTGCCGATGCCGCATGGCTCGCCGGAGATCTTCTTGCCCTTCTGGATGAAATCCAGACTGAAGAGGCTGAATGGTCCAATCTTGCCGCGCTGGTTCCCGAAGATCATGCGCGCTATTGGCAAATCACACTGGATTTCTTGAAAATCGTCCAGGAAGCTTGGCCTGCCTTTCTGGCTGAGCAAGGCAAAATGGACCCCAAGCTGCGCCGCTCCTTGTTGATCCGCCGCGAAGCTGAGCAATTGGCGCTGCTGCGCCCAAAGGGACCGGTGATCGTCGCGGGTGTGACGGGCTCGGTGCCCGCAACGGCTGAACTTATCAAGGTGGTGGCTGACTTGCCACGTGGTGCACTGGTGCTGCCCGGTCTGGATCTGCATATGGATGATCGCTCCTGGCAGGCGCTAGGCGGCCGTGATCCGATCCCGCAGTCTCCGAACGCAGGGCATGGTCAAAAGGAAAACAGCGCGGCTATTCCAGGGCATCCGCAATACGGTTTGAAGCAGCTTCTGACAGCGCTTGGCAAGGAACGCAGCGCTGTTCGCCTTTTACAGCCGGCTAAAAAAACCGAACTTCAGGACCGTGAAATTCTAGTCTCCGAGGCCCTGCGCCCGGCAGAAACATCGGATGGCTGGTTGGGCTTTTTGGAAGAGTTCTCCAGCGAGCGCCGCGCCAAGGCTCTGGCGACTGTGTCTTTGATCACCGCAGCCAACGAAGCTGAGGAAGCGCTGTCCATCGCCGTCGCTTTGCGCGAAGCGCTGCACAACGAACAGAGTGCAGCGTTGGTATCTCCTGATCGAATGTTGGCACGCCGGGTCGCAAACGAGCTGCATCGATGGAAAATCGAGGTTGATGACAGTGCCGGACGCCCACTCGATCAGACGCCACCAGCGGTCTTTGCAAAACTCGGAGCAAGCCTGGCGCTCGATGGCTGTGACCCAATCGATCTGCTTGCGCTGTTGAAGCACCCGCTTACGCGGCTTGGCTACTCAGCCAAAGTTATCCGGTCCGCCGCTCGCGCGTTGGAACGCGGTGTTCTGCGAGGTCCGGCCGCACGCTCCGGCACACAGGGTTTGCGCGAGGCGGTGCTGGCCAGCCGCGATGCCGTCCGCTCCGGTCAAAGAACGCCGCGCTGGAAGAAGATCCACGATGCAGACTGGGACATAATTCTGGAACTCGTGGATCGTCTCGCAAAGGCGTTGGAGCCGTTGGAACGCTTTGCCGGATCATACGAGCCGGTATCCGTAACGGATCTTGCAAAGGCCCATGCGGATCTGCTGCACAATCTCGCAGTTGATGAAAACGGCTCGGATGCAGAACTATACGCAGGCGAGAACGGGGAAGCTTTCGCGACATTCCTGAGTGGAGTGCTGGATGGCGCGACCAGCGGCCTGGCTGTGCCAGCACGTGAATGGCCCTCCGTCATGGTGGCTTTGATGTCCGGCGCATCGGTGCGCAAAAAACTGCCGGGTGATCCCCGAGTTCAAATTCTGGGCCCGATGGAAGCGCGCTTGCAGTCGCCTGACCTGGTTATCCTGGCGGGTCTCAACGAAACCACCTGGCCGCAACGCACCAGAAATGATCCCTGGCTCAATCGGCCCATGAAACGGGACCTGAACCTCGACCCACCTGAAAGGCGCATTGGCGCTGCTGCCCATGATTTTGTGCAGGGCCTCGGTGCTGAGCGTGTAATCCTCTCAAGGGCAGCACGCGCAGACGGAGCTCCGACAGTCACGTCGCGCTGGCTGCAACGCCTGTTGACGCTTGCCGGACCGGTGATCGCCGAGGATATGGAAAGCCGCGGCACGCGCTACGTGAAGCTTGCCGCCGAGCTCGACAAATGTGCTGGCAAAGTCGTTCAAAGCGATCGCCCGGAACCAAAGCCGCCGCTTGCGGCCCGGCCGAAGTCCTTGTCAGTGACCGAGATTGAACGACTGGTGCGCGATCCCTATTCGATTTACGCCAAACATGTCCTGGGTGTTGAGCCGGTCGATCCGATTGGAGGGCTTCCGGGAGCCGCGGACAAGGGCAACATCATACATGACGCGCTTGCTGATTTTCTCGAGGAATGGTCGGGGCCCTTCGACCAGCGCGCAATCGCACGACTATTGGAAATCGGCGATAGCTATTTTTCCGCTCTCGATGCCTTTCCGGCAATACGCGCCCTGTGGTGGCCCCGTTTTGAGAGGGTCGCGGAGGGCTTCGTCAATATGGAAGCTAAACGGGTGCCGCTCATCGACAAGCGGTTTTTGGAAATTTCTGGCGGCGTGGACCTTCAGCTTCCCGGCATTACGTTCCGCTTGCGTGGTCGTGCCGACCGCTTTGACGTCATGCTCGACGGTGGTCTGGCGATTATTGACTACAAGACCGGTCTGGTGCCTTCAGGCAAACAGGTCGAGGCGCTTTTATCACCGCAATTGCCGCTGGAAGCGGCCATGGCGCAGCGTCAGGGCTTCGAAGGTGTGCCGTCAACTGAACCGATCTCCGAACTCTTGTATGTGCAGCTCAAGGGTGGGTTTGATCCGGTGATCGCCATGCCGGTGAAGCTTAAGGACAAGGCCTTGCCGGACTTGATCGACGAAGCATGGCAGCGCCTGGAGCAGTTGGTCGCGCATTATGGCATTGAGGACAATGGTTATCTGTCGCGCGCACGGGTGATGATGGAAAGCAATGTTGCTGGAGATTATGATCATCTGGCACGCGTTCAGGAATGGTCAATGGCGACGGGAGGCGACGAATGAGCGGTTTCCAGGTTCCTGAGCTGACCCGTGAGCGGCAGGACAAGGCCTCCCAGCCGCGTGCCTCTGCCTGGGTGAGCGCCAATGCTGGTTCAGGCAAGACATTTGTGCTTTCGCGCCGCGTAGCGCGTCTCCTTTTGGATGGCGCAGACCCATCGCGTATTTTGTGTCTGACCTTCACCAAGGCCGCGGCTGCGGAAATGGCAAGTCGAGTCTTCAAAATCCTCAGCGATTGGGTGACGCTCGACAATGACGCCTTGGCAAGCGCGCTGGAAGACATTGAGGGCAGGCGGCCCGACGCCAAAAGGATTGCACTGGCTCGCCGGCTTTTTGCTCATGCGCTTGAAACGCCTGGTGGTCTGAAGATCCAGACCATTCATGGCTTCTGCGAAGCCTTGCTGCATCAGTTCCCTCTTGAAGCCAATGTGGCAGGTCACTTTCAGGCGCTGGACGAACGTCTGGCGGCCGAGTTAGTAGAAGAAGCCCGAGGCACGGTGCTGCAAATCGCAGAGGCCGACCCGGAGGGCGAGTACGGACGTCACCTGGCATTCCTCGTCGCCAATATGTCAGATCAGGGCGCCGAAGGGGCCCTTGGTGAGTTAATCGGCAAACGGGATGCATTTCGTCGATGGTGTGAAGACGAAGGCGGGTTGGAGCTGGCGCTGCGTACGCTGGCGACTGACATGGGCGTTGATCCGACCCTTAGCGTTGCAGACTTCGAGGAGAGGTTTCGCAGTGAGAGCCTGATCGACCCGAACACGGCTAAATCCTTTGCAGAAGCCTATGCGATCGGCAGCAAGACGGATCTGGACAAGCAGGCCGGGTTGATAAACGCGTCGAACGCAGCGGATCTGACCGCCTTCAAGGCCAACTGGTTTCCGGTCTTTTTGACCGGCAAGCTGGAGCCACGAAAATCCCTGGCAACCAAAAAGGTTGCCGATGCCTTTCCGCAGATGGTTGAAACGATGCTGGCGGAGCAGGAACGTTTGCTGGCCTTGATGGAGGAACGTGCATCAGTCGTCACGTATCAGGGGACCAAAGCGCTGCTCAGCCTGGCTCAGGCTGTGATCTCCCGCTATGAGGCGGCAAAGGCAGCCAAAGGGTTTCTGGACTTCGAAGACCTGGTCGTCAGAACCGCCAACCTCCTGTCCAGTTCGGATGCAGCACAATGGGTTCAATACAAGCTGGATCAGGGGCTTGACCATATTCTGGTCGATGAGGCGCAAGACACCAGCCCGCGCCAATGGCAGGTGGTCAAAGCCCTGGCCGAGGAGTTTTTCACCGGCGAAGGTGCGCGCGGGCAAACCCGAACGATTTTTGCCGTTGGCGATGAAAAGCAGTCGATTTACTCCTTCCAGGGCGCCGTTCCAGCCTATTTCGATGAAATGCGGAGGGCCTTTACCGCTCGCTCTGAGCAGGCCGAACGCACCTTTCATTCCGTAGATCTGCAGTTGTCGTTTCGCTCAACGCCGGACGTTCTGGGAGCCGTTGACAAGGTCTTTGCTAGCGCTACAGCTCACAAGGGCCTGTCTCAGGAACTCAAAGCGCCAGTCCATGAAGCGATCCGCAAGGATCCTGGCATCGTTGAGCTTTGGCCGATGGAGCAGGAAGAGGAGCAGGTTGCACCTGACGACTGGCGCGAGCCGCTGGACCGGGTATCCTCAGGCAGTCCGATGCTGCGCACTGCGCGGCGCATCGCCCAGACCATTCAGACGTGGATTCGTGAGGACGTGGCAGGTCCAGGTGACGTTCTGGTGTTGGTGCGTAAACGCGGGCCGTTTGTTGATGCCCTCAATCGAGAACTAAAGACGCATAATATACCGGCGGCTGGCAGTGACCGATTGGTCCTGACCGACCACATTGCAATCAAGGATCTGACTGCGCTCGGGCGCTTCATGCTTTTGCCGGAAGATGATTTGTCGTTAGCGGCAGTTCTCAAGAGCCCTTTGATCGGATTAAGCGAAGAAGAGCTGTTCAGGATTGCGCGGGATCCATCCGGTGACTTGCGCGCAGGCACCTTGTGGCAACAGTTTGGGAAATACGCCGATACAGATCCAAGGCTGAAGGAGGCCTATGATCTGCTTGGTCTTTGGCGCGCGCGCGCCGACTTCATGCCCGTGTATGAGTTCTATGCAAGATTGCTTGCCGCAGATGGTGGGCGCAAGAAGTTCCGCAGCCGCCTGGGTGTTGAAGTCGATGATGTACTGGATGAATTTCTCGCGCTCACAATGGGGTATGAGCAGACCGGAACGCCCGGACTGGAGGGTTTTCTCGCCTGGTTGTCGGCGGCCCCGACGCAGATCAAGCGCGAGCTGACCAACTCCAAGGGCATGGTTCGCATCATGACGGTGCACGCCAGCAAAGGGCTTGAAGCCAAGATTGTCATTCTGGTCGATCCGGGTGGCGCACCGGTCAACGCCCAACATGATCCGTCCTTCCTGCCACGCAGCCGCCATGGCAACCCTTTGCTGCCGCCAGCCCTTGTGTGGATGCCCGCCAAGGACAGTCGCACCCAGTGGCACAAGGAGACGCTTGATGAGCTGCGCAGTGCACAGGAAGAAGAATATCGCCGATTGCTCTATGTGGCCCTGACCCGCGCCGAAGACCGTCTGGTGGTCTGCGGCTGGGAACCAAAGCGCGGGGCCCACGATGATTGCTGGCACAGCATGGTGGCAAGGGCACTGCAACCCGATGCCGCGGAGATCAAGGCTGACGACGGCGCAACTGTCGCCTGGCGGTGGAGCGTTTCTCAAGACAAGGGATCGAAAACGCCAGACGCCGCTGTCTCTGTTGACCCGACATCAGATGGAGCGGAACAACAACCCAATCAGGGCGAAACTCTTCCCGGTTGGTTGTTTGAAAAGGCACCGCCCTTCCAGCGCAAGAGGCGCCTGCAGCCTTCCAGAATTTTTGAAGACATGGAGACCAAGGAGGGTGTCACCCAGCCTGGCGCGGTGCTTGGCCTGGAGGCCAGACGGCAACCGGCATCCTGGCCTTTGGAGCGTGGTCTGTTGATGCATCGTCTTTTGGAGCTTCTACCGGATGTTGTTGAAGCTGAGCGGATGGCAGTCGCAGAGCGGTTTCTCGATCAAGGCCTGTCGGAACAGTTCGCATCGTTCCGCGGCCAGCTGCTTGGTGATGTGGAAGCAGTTCTGGAAAACCCCGAATTTGCAGCAATCTTTGGCCCGGATGCGCGCGCAGAGGTGCCTCTGGTCGGCACAGTCAAGTCAAGCGACGGCCGCGATGTCATGATTTCCGGGCAGATTGATCGGCTGATTGTTGAGCCGAACCGGGTGTTGATCGTTGATTACAAGACCAATCAGGTGCCAGCGGCACGGATTGAGGACGTTTCGCGGGAGTATCTCGTGCAACTGGCAGTCTATCGACGCCTTTTGCAGGATATTTATCCGGGGCGCCCTGTTGAGGCGGCGCTGCTCTGGACGGTGGATGCATCCTTGATGCTTTTGCCCGGCGATTTGCTCGATCAGACGTTTCAGAGCCTTGAAAGCGACACCCTGTCAACTTGACGGAAGGGGGTCGGCTACCTACCTTTCAGGTAACATTGAAATGTCGGCTTGATCGACTGAAAAACGAGAGTGAAAAATTATGGCTACCAATGCAGTTACCGATGCGTCCTTCGAAGAGGATGTATTGAAGGCTTCCGGCCCTGTTGTTGTCGACTTCTGGGCTGACTGGTGTGGACCGTGTAAGATGATTGCACCTGCGCTGGAAGAAATCTCTGAAGAGCTCGAAGGCCAGGTCAAGATTGCCAAGGTCAACATCGATGAGAACCAGGACTATGCCGCAAAATACGGCGTGCGTTCCATCCCGATGCTGATCATGTTTAAAGACGGTGAGCCAATGGCCGTTCAGCTCGGCGCCAAGCCGAAAAATCAGCTTGCCGACTGGATCAAGAGCGGTCTGTGATCTTATAAGGCCTTATTCGCCTGCATAGGGCTGTCTTGGACAACTCAATGCAGGAAGAACCTTGACCATTCAGAGCGGGTGTGTTTGACAGCATGTCCGCCTGAATTTTATGAACAAGCGTATCTCGACGGACCCGAAATGAGCGACGAAAACCAGATTCCAGAAGACATCGAAGCGGAAGCAGCTGCTTCGGCAGAAGAAGCTAATGCTGCTGCCGAACCAGAACTCGATCCGATCGAAGTCCTGAAAGCAGAAAACGCCGACCTCAAGGATCGTGCCTTGCGCACAATGGCCGAGATGGAAAACCTTCGCCGTCGCACGGAAAAGGAAATCAAGGACGCCAAGACCTATGCGGTGTCCAGTTTTGCCCGTGACATGCTGACAGTCTGCGACAACCTTGGTCGTGCAGTGGATTCCCTGACTGACGAAGCGCGCGCAACTGTGGAAGATGCCGGTCTCAAGGCTTTCATCGAAGGCGTTGAAATGACTGAACGCGATCTCTTGAGCCAGTTGGACAAGAATGGCGTGAAGAAACTTTTCCCGGAAGGTGAGAAGTTCGATCCGAATTTCCATCAGGCCATGTTTGAAGTCCCGAACACCGAAGTGCCCAACAACACGGTCGTTCAGGTGGTTCAGCAAGGTTACAGCATCGGCAACCGCGTGTTGCGCCCGGCAATGGTCGGTGTGGCCAAGGGTGGCCCTAAGCCGGCTCCTGCGGCAGATGCAGACGACGGCGTCGACAAAAGCGTCTGATTGCATAAAGCCTTGAATTAGGACACATTTGAAACCGCCTTCCCGATCCGGGAAGGCGGTTTTGTTTTGAGAGCTTCACCATGCTGATGCAGATTTTGGACTATGTCGGGGTTGCGGTCTTTGCCGTTTCGGGATGCATTGCGGCTTCGCGTAAGGGCCTGGACATAACAGCACTGATCTTCTTCGGAGTGCTGACCGGCATCGGCGGTGGCACCTTGCGTGACCTGATACTCGGGGTGCCGGTGTTCTGGGTTGTCTCCAGCAGCTACCTGGCGGTCTGCCTTGCCATTAGCGTGATTGTCTGGTTCACCGCGGACTCCATAGAAAAACTAGGCAAACCTCTGCGCTGGGCGGATGCCATCGGAATTGCCGCCTATTCTGTTATGGGGGCTGGCAAGGCGGTTCAGCTTGGTCACTCCCCGCTCGTCGCAGTGCTGATGGGGATCTCAACAGCGACCTTCGGCGGCGTCCTGCGCGATATGGTGGCCAATGAACCATCCGCCATCATCAAGCAGGAAATTTATGTCAGCGCTGCAGCTGTCGGGGCCAGCTTTTATGTGACCCTGTACATGGTAGGCGTTGATCCGTGGTTTGCAGCCGGGATTGCCGGAGCCTTTGCCCTTGGTGCGCGCGGCGGCGCAATTCTCTATGGATGGTCCTTGCCCGGCTATGGTGCACCAAAAACCATCGTTAGATGGCACGGCAAAAAGCCCCATGACAGTGATAAACCGGACGACGACACGACGCGCAGCTAACTTCGCAGGAACACGTGACCCGCGGTGGCAAAATCGGCAAGACCGCCCGTGTCGCCACCGGCAAACAGGGTGATCTGCTGATAAAACCGACGTCCGGCCTTCAGGCCCTGTGCCAGTTCTTTCAGGTCTGCGGCAATTTCCGACAACTTGGCAGCCGCCGCGTCCTGACGGTCTCCTACGAACAGCCGCGCGCGTGCCGACAGGTCTGATGGCAAGTCTGGAGACGTGCCAACCACAGAGATATGAACGCCTTCCGTAGGCGGCGTTTCCTCAAGCACAGACAGTCCGTTGTCGCTGGTGAAGATGATATCCGCACCTGCGATCGCACCTGCAATATCATCTGTGTTTGAAAACTGGATTTTCGAGAACCCCGTGTGGGTTCTGAATTGCTTGAGCTCGGCCTCGCTCGCCCCGACGAACAACACGTGCCGGATATCACGTACGCTGCAATAGGCAGACAGTTGCCTGACTGTGAAGACATTGGCATCGAGCACCAGCAGGCGGCTTGCGTCCGAACGCGACAGATAGTGGGCCGCCAGCGCATGCAGGCCGCATTGCCTCCACAAGGCGAGCCTCGGGCCATCGAAGAGCGCGATCGGTCGCCCCGTATCTCCGGACATCAGCAAATAGACACCGCTTTGCGCTGTTGGCCCAGAGGATGGTTCCGCCTTATCACCGGCGGGCAGATCAAGCGCGACGCTACAACCGATATAGCCGCGATTGGCATGACCTTGGGCCTGAAAGTTACTCCAGGCAGGAGCCAGCTTCATCGTCCCACTGGTGTTGGCAGGGCGTTGGATAGTGTGGCGGGTGATGTCAGGTGTTACGGTCTCGGACCGATAGGCTTGCCGCAATGTTTCAACGAGTTCACGCGGCAGAAGGGCAGCTTCGATTTCTTCAGAGGAGACAATCCGCATGGTCTTCAGCCCTCAAACGGTTAGCCTGTCGACCGGTTACTGCCCGCGTCACTTGAAGTGGTGCCAGAGAGCTTTTCCTGCTCGGACAAGGTGCGCAGCTGATCAGCCTCATGATGCCATTTGCGAGCTTCCTGTCGCTTCTGGCGGGCTTCCTTGCGCCATTTGCCCTGCTTGGCCCAAGCATTGAAGCCTCCAAGCAGAATGCCGACGCCCAGAGCCGCGAAAATGACCCAGAACAGGGGCACGTCGGTGAGCGTCAAATTCGGATCTTGCGGGTTGAAAGGGTTCAGCGAAATGGAAATCGCGTGCCGGTTTGCCACGGAGATCGGCACCAGCACGATTGCGACACTCGCAAGGATCACGTTCTTGATGAAACGGATCACTGTGTTCTCCCGAAGTTTAGCCCACGTGATCTGTCAAACGCGAGCTTCTAAATGGCGCCAGAGTAAGGACCGCGCCCAAGTATTGGCTTGCTAAGAGCCAGCCTTTAAAGTGCCAGGTTGCCAGCCGAACGAACTCAAGTTCTTGCGCCACGACCTCAATTCAAGGTCGGATGGGCTCAATCGGCCAGAGCCTTTTATTTGCTTTGAGCCAATGCCGCCGCTTTGGTCAAATGATCACTCGTCGCCGTGATCCACGCCGTCATTCAGGCGAATACGCATTTCCTTGCCAGTCTTGAAGAAGGGAACGAATTTCTCTTCAACTTCAACTTTCTGGCCCGTACGAGGATTACGGCCGATGCGCGCTGGGCGGTTCTTTACCGAAAATGCCCCAAATCCGCGCAATTCCACACGATCCCCACGCATAAGCGCTTCTGTAATCTCATCCAATATCGCATTGACGATGTTCTCGACGTCACGCTGATACAGGTGAGGATTCTGTTCCGCTATTTGCTGTACCAATTCAGATTTAATCATCCGCTGCCCCCTTAAGGTCTGGCGTCTTGTGCTCCAGCTGATTGAGCCTGCCAAACGGATACAAGGCCGTCAAGCATAAAAGCAGGAGAAATCAGCCGTTTAGCTCCCATAACCGATTCCAGAAGGCCATTTGCGATGGCATTTCCGAGGGCATTGGACATTTTGATTGAAAAAGGAAGGTTCCGTTCGTCGCGTGGAACGCTCCATGTGACCACAGGCAGTTCCTTTTGCACGGACTTCTCGTCTTCGAGCCAGTCGAGCGCAGTTTGCTCACTCCCGATAGCGTCGATCAAGCCGTTGTTGCTGGCTGCAAAACCTGAGTAGATGCGTCCGTCGGCAAGCTTGCGCGCTTCAAAAGGCGAGAGGTTACGGCGTTCGGCGACCAGGTTGATGAACCAGTCGTAGCTGTCATCGACCAGGTCCTGGAGCACGGCCTTGGCTTCGGGCGTTGTTGGCGAATAGAAGTCCGGCTCAGCCTTCAACGGCGAACTTTTCACCGCATCCATCTCAACACCGACGGTTTCAAACAACTTGGCTGCATTGCCATATTGGAACAGGACGCCGATGGAACCGGTGATGGTGTTGTAACGCGCGACAATGTGATCAGCGGCCAATGCGATCATGTAACCGGCAGAGGCGCCAACCGTGCGGATTTCCGCGACCAGAGGTTTTTTCTGTCCAAGGTCATGAAGTGCGTTGTAGATGGTTTCACCGCCTGTGGTGGTCCCGCCCGGAGAGTTGATGGAAACAATGACCCCTTTAACGGCGTCATTTTCTTCAATCTCCTTGATCATTTTCATAAGATCGCGGTCTTCGGTGATGATGCCATCAAATGCAAGGCGGGCGATATGCGCGGTTCGCTTTTCCACGTCAGCGCCGCCCAAAGACCAGCCAAGCAGGCTGAGCAGGCCAATCACGATAACGATGATAGCGAAAATGCGCCAAAAAGTCAGTTTTCTGCGCAGATTGCGACGATCCACAAGGAGGTCGGTGTCCAGGCTCATCCGTAATTCCAGTTCTGAAACTTCCGTTGCGATTCTCTTTAAACCCTAGATAGAGGGGAACAGGTCAAAAAAGCAAATACCTTGCGACATCTAAGCCTTCACTCAGCTGATTTCCAGACAGGAGCAGGGCTGTGTTGTTTATCAAGCCTCTATACCCATCCGCGTCAGGATGCGTTCGGCGCTGTCATTCCAGACATCCATTTTGACGATTTTGCCGTCTTTCACCTCAAAGCGATCGATGTACCGATTGCCTTCAAATAGCGTTCCGTCATGCCATTCGCCGTACAGGGTCCCGACGGAATAAACGACTGTCCCATTCGCACCTTCGGCAACATCGAAGCGGTCCATCTTCTTCTTTACCCACTTGTAGCGCATGGCATTGAAGCCGGTTGGCCCCGAAGGGTGATCAAAGACACGTCCCCCGGTAAAGGTGATCACCACGTTGTCGGCAACATAGGTGGCCGCAAGCTCCGGATCAGGCTTCATTGAGGCATCCAGATAATCGCGGACAATCGCAGCTTCTGCGCTCAACTCAGCGTGCGTGGTGGCTGTTGTCATGGTGCTCTCCAGCAGGATCCGTCACCCCGGCAAGGTGAAGGGGTTGTTCTTGGATAAGACTATCGCTTAGCGCGCGGCATGGTGCAATGCACCTTGCGCACAGCCTGTACACATAAACAGCACACTGAATTACTCAATTCACTTCGCTGCCTAAGGAAGCTGACCCTTCGAATGCCAGGCCAGCCGAAACTTAGCCGCTTACATATAACTGTCACGTTGAGAAACTATAGAGCGGGTACGAAAGCCAGCCCTCATACGCAAGCCTGATTGCCTCATGTCAACGGACACCGACCTAGCCCTTTCCATTCGCGATCTGACAATGCGCTATGGAACAGCCACCATACTGGAAAAGATCAGTGTGGATCTCCCGGCAGGTCAGGTGCTTGGTCTGCTTGGACCGTCGGGCTGTGGCAAAACCACCTTGCTACGACTGATCTCCGGCCTGCTAACCCCCAACGAGGGCGCCATCGAGATTGCTGGTCAATCCGTGGCGAATGGCGCCAGTGGATTTTCGCTTCCACCTGAGAAGCGTGGGTTGGGTATGGTGTTTCAGGACTATGCCCTTTGGCCGCATATGTCGGTGGCAGCCAACGTGGCCTTTCCGCTTGAAATGAAGCGTGTACCGCCAGCCGAGCGCAAGGCACGGGTCCTGCGTGCGCTGGACCGTGTCGGCCTTTCAGCCATGGCCGACCGTCGTCCTTCTGACCTGTCCGGCGGACAGCAACAGCGCGTCGCCATTGCCCGTGCAATCGTCGCTGAACCCCCTCTCGTTCTCTTCGATGAGCCCCTTTCCAATCTGGACCGCGAGTTGCGCGAGACCATGGTTGAGGAGATCGCCGATCTTGTTGCCGATCTCAAGCTGAGCGCCGTTTATGTCACCCATGACCATGCAGAAGCTCTGACGTTGTCGAGCAAGATTGCCGTCATGCGCTCAGGGCAAATTGAACAGCTTGCTGCGCCCGATGAACTGGTGATGGCCCCTGAAACGGCGGCCGTTGCGGAGTTTTTGCGTCTCGGTTGCTTGCTGCCGGTCAACCGCTCGGCCCATGGCTGGGAGGTTAGGGGAACGCAGGTCAACTTGCAGAACACGCAGTTGGACGCCGACACCGCACAGGTTCTCTTGCCAGAGCGGGGGCTCCTTTTGGACGGCTCCGGCCCACATCAATTGAAAGCAGAAGTCATGCGCGTTCAAACGCGCAGCACAGGTCATGCACTGACAGTGCGTGTTTGTGGGACGGACCACGAGATCCGTCTTGTCAGCCCGGTTCGGGTCGCCCCGGGCGAACTGATGGAATTGTCTTACGCAACTGAATCGCTGCGCTGGTTTCCCGGCACAGCCTGAACCGTAAATGGAGAAAACTATGCGTCGTCTAACTCTTGCAGTCCTCATGGGCTTGATGGCAACCACAGCCCATGCGGATGTGACTGTCTATTCCGCAGGCCCAAAGGCCTTGATCAAAAAACTGGCCGATGGCTTTACCAAGGCTACGGGGACAGACGTCAACGTCTTCCAGGCGACGACCGGCAAGGTTATGGCACGTCTGGAAGCAGAAGCGTCCAACCCGGTCGCAGACGTTGTTGTGTCTGCCTCATGGGGCACGGCAACCGATTTTGCCGCGCGCGGTCTGCTGCTCTCATACGACAGCCCGAACGCAAAGAACGTTCCTGACTTTCTGAAAATCGACGGAGCCGTTGCACAGGGTGTTGCTGGTCTTGCGATTGCATGGAACCCGACCTCCGGCACTCCTAAGCCGGCTGAATGGACTGATCTCGCCAAGCCTGAATACAAGGATCTGGTGACCCTTCCAGATGCGGCCGCATCGGGCGCGACCTACACCTTGATCGAGGCATTTGTTGCAAACGGTCGCGGCGATGACCTGAAGGCGATTGCCGATAACGGTGCGATTGTTGCCGGTGCCAACAAGGCAGCCCTGAACCCGGTTCTGCAGGGCGCAAAGGCCGCTGTCTTCGGCGCTGTCGACTACATCACCATGGCTGCTGCTGCCAAAGGCGAAACAGTTGAAGTGATCTTCCCGGAAAGCGGCACTGTTGTTGCCCCGCGCCCGATCATGATCCTGAAGTCTTCCCAGAACCAGGACGATGCCAAGGCATTCATCGACTACGTTCTGTCTGAAGAAGGTCAGCGTCATGTGGCCTCGGTTCACCTGATGCCATCACGCACGGACATTGAAGTGGATCGTCCGCTGATCGGCGATCTGAAGCTGCTGTCAAACGACGGCGCGCCGTCTCGTGACGAAGTTCTGGCCCAGTTCGCCGAGACCTTCAAATAATGAGCAGGGGAGCAACGACGGTTGGCGCTGAGGGAAGTGCTCTTCTGAAATGGGTATCGACCCTCAGTCTGCTGGTCGTTGTTGCTATCCCCTGTCTTTTCATTGTTCTTCAGGCCGTTTTTCCTGAAATCGGGGGCGGGTCCTTTTCCGCTCCTTTTTCAGCCCTTTACAAGACATTGGCAGATGCGTCGCTGGTCGGACTGGCGGGCAACACCATTCTTTTGGGGCTTGGGACGGTTGTTTTCGCTGTGATGTTCGCCTTTCCTCTGGCAGCCCTGCGTGCGCTTTTTCGAGTGCCCGGTGCCCTGATATGGGACGGCCTGCTGCTCATACCTTTCATGATCCCGCCATACATCGCAGCCCTTGGCTGGATCATGACCCTTCAGCCTCGCGGCTATCTGGAGCAACTGACAGGCCTCAATCTTGCGCCCGTCCTGTTTTCAGTTCCGGGCATCATGATCGTCATGGGTCTGAACACCTTTTCCGTGGTGTATTTTGTTCTCTCACGCACGTTCGAAACGGTTGGCGCGCGCTATGCAGACGTCGGACGTGTGTTTGGCGCCAATCAGTGGCGCTCGTTCTGGCGAATTACCTTCCCGCTCGCCACGCCCGGCCTTGCAGCCAGTCTGCTTCTGGTCTTTGCCATGGCGATTGAGGAATATGGCACACCGGCTGCGCTCGGCCGTCGCATCGGCTTTGAGGTGCTGGTTACAGGGATCGAGAACCGTGTCGCTGAATGGCCTGTGGACCTGCCCGGTGCCGCGACCCTGTCGATGGTGCTTGTGGTGATGGCTCTAGCGGCCTTCATGCTTCAACGTTGGTTGTTGGAACGGCGCGACTATCGGATCGTTGGTGGCAAGCCTCAAGCCTTCGAAAAGCGCCCGCTTGGCCTCTTGAGTGTGCCGACCGTGATCCTGTTCGGCTTTGTTTCCTTCCTGGCAACAGGGTTGCCGATCCTGGCCATTTTGGCGACGGCGCTGTCGCAGACAATTTCCGGCGGCCTGACGCTATCCAACATGGGGCTTCAGAATTTTCAGGAACTCCTTGCGACCGGCAGCGACGGCCTGCGCGCCCTCGGCAACTCTCTGACCCTTGGTGTGAGCACCGCGCTTCTGGCCGGCGTTCTGGGGGCGATCACCGCCTATGCGGTCGTCAAGGGGCGTGGCCGGTTCCGCATTGTGCTCGACGCTCTCTCCATCACGCCCAACGCATTGCCGGGCGTTGTTGTGGCTGTCGGCATCATCCTGGCATGGAACCAGCCCTGGCTGCCGATTACGCCCTACAACACGCCGATGATCCTCCTCCTCGCCTATTGCTGCATCTTGTTGCCTCAACCCGTCCGCTATGCGACCGCCGCGCTGCATCAGCTTGGCGACAATCTGGAGGCGGCAGCACGGGTCTCGGGAGCAGGGCCGTTGAGAGCGTTTTTTCGCATCACCTTCCCTTTGATTCTGCCAAGCATGATCACAGCGATGATCCTGGTGTTTGCCGTTGCCTCGCGTGAGCTTGTCGCATCACTTCTTGTGGCCCCGATCGGGTTCCAGACCATTGCGGTCTTTATCTGGCAGCAATTTGACCAGGGATCGATGGGCCTCGGCATGGCGATGGCCTTTTGCGCCATTCTTGTCACGACGCTGATTCCGCTGGCACTGATTTCGGTGCTGCGCTGGCTGTCAAAAGACAGTGTTGCGAGCCTGAACTAGGTCGTCGGCACTTTGCGCATGAAAAAGGCCCCGGGCAGAAGATCTGCCCGGGGCCTTTTAAAATTCATAAACGGTCTTTGAAAACCGTCGTCACATCACGAGATGCCGACGAGTTCCACGTCAAAGGTCAGGTCCTTGCCTGCCAACGGATGGTTGGCATCCAGAACGATCTCTTCTTCGCGGATCTCCGCAATCGCGACCTGCAGCACCTGGCCATTTGGTGTTTGAACCTGTAGCTGTGCGCCAATCGACAGATCCAGATCTTCAGGGAACTGGTCCCGCGGCACCGGCTGGCGCGCTTGCGGGTCAGCTTCACCATAGGCTTCTGCTGCTGGAACCGTTACGGTTTTCTCATCACCAACCTTCATGCCAGGGATCGCTTTGTCGAGGCCGGAAATGACCTGACCGGATCCGACCGTGAAGGAAAGTGGGTCCCGTCCTTCGGAGCTGTCGAAAACAGAGCCGTCGGAAAGTGTGCCTTTGTAGTGCAGCGATACAGTGTCGCCCGCCTTGACTTCGGTCATAGCGTCTCTCAATTCTGCTTGTGTTCGGGAAATGAGTGTATGAGGCCGCGTAGGGGACGCGGGTGCTCAAGCGTGGCCCCACCCTAACTGTTCGGGCACCAAAGGTCAAAAGGACGTGTGGATGCCACCCTTTTGGGGCTGCCATGGCAGTGTGGTCGGGTGCGCTGGCACAATAGGATCCATGCGACGGTCGCGCCTAAACGCAGAGCCATGATGAGCCAGATCAAGCGTCTTTGCGATCGGCGCGCAGTTGAAGTCGGGGCAGAAAATCAGCAAATGCAACGCGGGTCGCGGGCGCATCTTTGGGACCAAGGCAATCGGACAGCTTGAGGTTGGCAAAACCATGGACAAGCGACCAGATCAGCATTTCAGTCCCGCCTTCCTTGCCGGTTCCGGGGATCTCGAACGGTGCGCAGGTGTCTGACAAGACCCCGTACGCCTCGGCAGACCTGGCAAGAAGGTCCGAATCGAGCTGGAAGTCGAAGGTCGAGCTGAACATCAGTTGGAACATGGCCGGATTTTGATTGGCGAACTCAAGGTAACCTTCGCAAATGCCTGAAAGGCGCAAATGCGGATCGTCGCCTGCGCTGTCCAGTTCCCGGCGCATATGGTCGGTCAGCTCCTGAAAGCCGCGCGCGGCGATGGCAGCCTGCAAACCTGGCAAACCCTGAAAATGATGTGCTGGTGCTGCATGCGAAACATTGGCGCTGGTCGCGCATGCACGCAGTGTCAGAGCTGCCAGGCCCTTGTGTTTCAGAATGTCGAGACCAGCCGCAATCAATGCGTTGCGCAAGTCACCGTGATGATGGGTCTTGTTCTTTGAATTCGGTGCCATGAGCCAATTATTTCGCAACAACTTGACAGTGTCAAATTATAAGGTACTTTACAGTGTCAAGTTTAAGGGGTGACTATGAACAAACGTCATGTGTTTTGGGTGCTTGCAACACTCTCGGTGGCAATCGCCATCGTGTCTTACCGCTTTTTGGTGATGGGCCTGCCTGCGGCCTTCCCTGATTTTCATTCCCACAACCAGCTTTATCTTTTGCTGCATGTTTCGACGGCCCCCCTGGCGCTTGCATTTGGGGTTTTTCAGTTTTCCGGCCGGCTGCGCGCACGATTGCCCAAACTGCATCGGGTGTCAGGACGGATCTATGCCTTGGCAATTCTGATCTCCGGCCTGTCCGGCCTGGCAATTTCCCTCGGTCTGGATGACCGCCCGGTAGCAGGCACAGGCTTTGGCCTTCTTGCAATCATCTGGCTCGCCGTCACGGCAAATGCCATCAGACTTGCCGTTGCACGGGATTTGCCGCGCCACCGGGAATGGATGCTTAGGTCATTCGCGCTGACACTCGCCGCAGTCTCCTTGCGCCTGCAGCTGCCGTTCCTGTTTATCTTTGGGGAGATGGATTACGCCGAGGCGTCCAACATTGTCGCTTGGACATGCTGGTTGCCGAATATACTCATTGCAGAATGGTACATTCGGGCGACGGCAGGCAACAAACTCGTGCAGAACGCAAACCGGTTCTGAGATAGGGAAGGCAAGACGCCAAGCGCTCAGCCGACCTTGGAGACACTATTTCGAACAATAAAAAAGCCCGGCATTGCTGCCGGGCTTTCTTGTTTCAAACCGCTGTCCGGTCGCAAGGACCGTTGCGGACTGGACGCTTAGTCGTCGGACTGCTGCTTCAGAGCTGCACCGAGGATGTCGCCGAGGGACGCGCCGGAGTCGGAAGAACCGTACTGTGCGACAGCTTCCTTCTCTTCTGCAATTTCCAGTGCCTTGATGGACACGGAAACGCGACGGGTCTTCTTGTCGAACTGTGTGATGCGTGCGTCGAACTTTTCGCCAACGGCGAAACGATCAGGACGCTGCTCTTCACGGTCACGAGCCAGGTCTGCACGACGTACGAATGCGGTCAGATCACTTTCAGCGATCTTCACTTCGACGCCACCGTCCTTAACTTCGATCACTTCACAGGTCACGACAGAGCCCTTGCGCAATTCGCCAGCTGCACCCGATTCCATCGGATCGCCACCGAGCTGCTTGATGCCGAGAGAGATACGCTCTTTCTCAACGTCAACATCGAGGACAACGGCCTTGACCATGTCGCCCTTCTTGTACTCTTCGATAACCTGCTCGCCTGGACGGTTCCAGTCGAGGTCGGACAAGTGAACCATGCCGTCGACGTCGCCGTCGAGGCCGATGAACAGGCCGAATTCGGTCTTGTTCTTGACTTCACCTTCAACTTCGGTGTTCGCAGGGTACTGCTCAGCAAACGCATCCCATGGGTTCTGCAGGGTCTGCTTGAGACCGAGCGAGATACGACGCTTGGAAGAGTCCACTTCGAGGATCATCACTTCTACTTCCTGGGAAGTGGAAACGATTTTGCCCGGATGAACGTTCTTCTTTGTCCAGGACATTTCGGAAACGTGGATCAGACCTTCGATGCCTGGTTCCAGTTCGACGAATGCACCATAGTCGGTGATGTTGGTCACGCGGCCGTTGAACTTTGCTTCCAGTGGGTACTTGGCTTCGATGCCATCCCATGGATCAGTTTCAAGCTGCTTCATGCCAAGGCTGATGCGGTGCGTATCCTGGTTCACACGAATGATCTGAACCTTGACCGTCTGACCGATGTTGAGAACTTCGGACGGATGGTTGATACGACGCCATGCAATGTCGGTGACATGCAGCAGGCCATCGATACCACCGAGGTCGACGAACGCACCGTAATCGGTGATGTTCTTGACGACGCCTTCGACGGTCTGACCTTCTTCGAGGCTCTGAACGAGTTCGGAGCGCTGTTCTGCGCGAGTCTCTTCCAGAACAACACGACGGGACACAACGATGTTGCCGCGACGCTTGTCCATTTTCAGGATCTGGAACGGCTGCGGGTTGTGCATCAGTGGTGTGACGTCGCGTACAGGGCGGATATCCACCTGGGAGCGCGGCAGGAATGCAACTGCGCCATCGAGGTCGACAGTGAAGCCGCCCTTGACCTGGTTGAA
>JABXHV010000149.1 GCA_013373445.1 Paracoccaceae bacterium
CACGAAAGCCGCCGTATCGACAACCAGCTGCGCGGTCGTTCCGGACGTCAGGGTGACCCCGGACATTCGAAGTTCTTCCTGTCCCTGCAAGATGACCTCATGCGGATCTTTGGGTCAGAGCGGATGGACTCCATGCTCCGCAAGCTTGGCCTCGAAGAAGGTGAAGCTATCATCCATCCTTGGATCAACAAGGCACTGGAGAAGGCACAGCAGAAGGTCGAAGCCCGCAACTTCGACATTCGTAAGAACCTCTTGAAGTTCGATGATGTCATGAATGACCAGCGCAAGGTGGTCTTCGAGCAGCGCCTGGAACTGATGGACGTCGAAACACTCCAGGAAACCGTCGCCGATATGCGTCATGACGTGATCGAAGATCTTGTCTCGCGCCATATTCCGGAACGGGCCTACCCTGAACAGTGGGACACTGAGGGCCTCCAGCAGGAAGTGCGCACATCACTGAACATCGACGCACCAGTCAAGGATTGGGCTGAAGAAGAAGGTATTGCGGACGAAGAGGTCAAGGACCGCCTTCGCAAGGCCGCCGATCAGCTCATGGCCAGCAAGGTTGCCAAATACTCACCGGACATCATGCGTCAGGTGGAAAAGACAATTCTGCTGCAAACGCTTGATAATCTTTGGCGCGAGCATTTGGCCAACCTGGATCATCTGCGCTCAGCAGTTGCCTTCCGCGGATACGCCCAGCGCGATCCGCTGCAGGAATACAAGACGGAAGCCTTCACCCTGTTTGAGACGATGCTTACACAGCTTCGGCAGGTCACCACAGCGCACCTCATGCGCGTCGAGTTAGTGACCGAACAGGCACCGCCTCCGCTTGAAATGCCTGAGATGCACAGTCATCACACTGACCCTCAGACAGGGGAAGATGAAGTGCAGCAGCGCGATCCGGAAAGCCCGGATACTTGGGGCAAGGTCGGACGAAATGAACCCTGCCCATGTGGATCTGGCAAGAAGTACAAGCATTGTCATGGTGCATTGAACTAAGCTTCGGTTTTCATAAGACAATAAAAAAGCCAGCCTCTTGAGGCTGGCTTTTCTCGTTTGATATGTCGAACCGGGAAAGCTTAGAGCACTTTCACCTTCGTTCCGACCGGAGTGTTTTCGTAAAGATGCTTAACATCCTTGTTGAACATCCGGATGCAACCTGAAGACAGCGCATGCCCGATGCTCCAGTCCTCATTGGTCCCGTGAATACGGTAGATCGTGTGACCAAGGTAAAGCGCGCGCGCGCCCAGCGGGTTTTCTGGGCCGCCCGGCATATGCGCAGGCAAACGACGGCCTTTCTTGCGTTCAC
The DNA here is from genome assembly GCA_013373445.1 of Paracoccaceae bacterium. Classification (GTDB taxonomy): domain Bacteria; phylum Pseudomonadota; class Alphaproteobacteria; order Rhizobiales; family Stappiaceae; genus Roseibium. The sequence continues at coordinate 1,313 of JABXHV010000149.1, forward strand.
GGGCAATCATTTCCGGAGGAGGCGTCCAGCCCGGCCATTTGGCCTTTCGGGTGATTTTTTGCGTACCCTTCCAGGTAAACCCTTCACGCCCGACGCCGATGCCATAGCGCATCGCCTTGCCGTTTTCCTTAACGTGATAAAGGAAGCGCTTCTCGGTATCGACGACAATCGTACCGGGTTCTTCGTCGCCAGAGTAGCGAACGACCTTGCGCTTGTATTTCTTGCGCGCGACATTTCCGGCCATCTCCGGCGTCATGCGAATTTTAACCCAAGCCTTCTTCTCGGGGTCGTAAAACCGCGATTGGGCCAGCGAGGGAGTAAACGAACCGCATAAAAGCAGGCCCGCAAAGAGAGAAATTATTAAACGGCGCATCTCGAAATCTCAGATTGGTAAGCAGGAAACCCTGCAGAAACATTAGCTCCACCAAGGAGTGCAAAGCGCAAGATTTCACGAAAAGGTGCGCCATGCAGTGACCTATGACACAATCGGTTATTGTCCAAGCTTACGCAATGGAAATTGAACAAATCAGAATGATCTTCAACGCAAACCAGAAGTTTCCAAAGGCCAATTTTGAGATTATGAACACTGCAATTCCGAAGACGCACGGCGCCAGCTGCCTACCGTTTCAAAAAACCGGCCTGCCCTCTGAGATTCAATGCCTACCAGTCGTTCTCCTCCACGGTTTTGGAGGCGTGGCAAAAAGCTGGAGAAACATTCAGGTCCAACTTCAGTCCAAATGTGTTTCGATCGCGTTTGACTTGCCCGGACATGGCGAAGCACTTCACTGGCCAGAAATCGGACACGCCGGCATTTCAGCCAAACATGTCACACGCTCCCTTGATGCCCTGGAACTGGATCAGGTGCATCTTGTCGGTCATTCGATGGGAGGCGCAGTTGCTTCATTGATTGCGCTGCGCAATCCGAAACGTGTTGCAAGCCTGACATTGCTTTCCCCTGGAGGCTTTGGACCAGAAATAAACGGGAAGCTCCTTAGAGAGTTCGCAGCAGCCTCCGAAGAGAGCGCGCTATCGCAGGTGTTGCCTAAATTCTTCAACGCGGATTTCAAGATGCCAAAATTTCTGATCCAGACGGCATCAGACCAAAGGCAACGCCCGGGGCAAACCGCAGCTCTTGAAACCATCGTGAACTCCATTCTCACAGCTGATGGGCAAAACACTTTGCCACTAGATGATCTCTCGGCTCTCGGAATACCTATCAGTGTGATTTGGGGTGAAGAGGATCGGATAATCCCGGTCGAACAGGCACATCGGCTCCAACCACCCTTCAAGGTGACGACGTATGAGGCGATGGGTCATATGCCTCATTTGGAACAGCCAACTAAAATTATACGGGAAATTTTCAACAACATGGCAATTTCTTAACAGTTCCTTAAAGCTAAAACTTGTGCTCGCACGGAAATTAGGCACAAATTGATATTGTAACTTTTTTTATTCTCGAACGCCCATGGGGCAATTGCAAAACGAATAAGCGGCGTCGGGAGTTAGGAGAAATAATGGCTGATACACATTCGCTCGGGACTCCCGAACAACTAAGAGATCCGAATTATACCCCGCCGCTTGCCAAGGCCATTCCGCTTGGCATCCAGCACATTCTGGCGATGTTCGTAAGTAACGTCACACCCGCAATCATCATTGCAGGCGCCGCAGGTTTTGGGTTCGGATCCAATTCCCCTGACTTCCCAAGCATGCTGTACATGATTCAGATGTCGATGCTCTTCGCAGGCATCGCAACACTGTTTCAGACCATCGGACTGGGTCCAGTCGGTGCGCGCTTGCCGATCGTTCAAGGAACAAGTTTCGCTTTTATCCCGGTTATGATTCCGCTGGTTGCCGGTAAAGGCGTTGATGCCATTCCTCTTCTGATGGGCGGCGTCCTAGCAGGCGGTATTTTTCACGCATGTCTCGCTCCCTTCATCAGCAAGATACGGTTTGCGCTTCCACCATTGGTGACGGGCCTTGTTGTGACCATGATCGGCCTTGCACTGATCAAGGTCGGCATCCAATACGCAGCCGGCGGCGTCCCAGCGATTGGCAAGCCTGAATATGGCAGCCTTCAAAACTGGTTTGTCGCCCTCAGCGTTGTCGTCATAACCTTCGGCGTGAAGTTTTTCACCAAAGGCATGCTGTCGGCGTCTGCTATCCTGATCGGGATTCTGGCAGGCTACGTTATCGCCTTCGCCTTCGGCATGGTCAGTTTTGGCAATGTTGCCAATGCAGCCTATTTCGCACCGCCCGTGCCGCTAAAGTTCGGTCTGGACTTCTCTGTTGCTGCTGTTGTCGGCTTCTGCCTGATGGGCATCATCTCCGCCATCGAAACAGTTGGCGACGTTTCCGGGATCACCAAAGGTGGCGCTGGACGTGAAGCAACTGACAAGGAAATCACCGGTGCGACCTTTGCCGATGGTTTCGGCACGGCACTTGCCGGACTGTTCGGCGCACTACCAAACACGTCTTTCAGCCAGAACGTCGGCCTGATCGCAATGACCGGCGTCATGAGCCGCCACGTCGTGACGATCGGCGCGTTGTTCCTGATTGCAGCCGGCCTTGTGCCAAAAGTCGGTGCCATCATCTCTACGGTGCCGATCGAAGTTCTCGGCGGCGGCGTAATCGTGATGTTCGGCATGGTGGTAGCCGCAGGTGTTTCCATCCTGGCAGATGTTCACTGGAACCGCCGCAACATGATGATCTTTGCGATCTCACTTTCAATTGGCCTGGGCTTGCAGCTTGAGCCAGGAGCACTTCAGCATCTTCCTGCGACCGCAAAGATCCTGCTGTCCTCTGGACTGTTGCCAAGTGCGTTTATCGCAGTGTTCCTGAACCTGATCCTGCCTGAAGAACTCGAAGCAGATTCGGAATAAAAGGCACCGCAAAAACAAGCAAAAACGCCCACGAATTTCGCGGGCGTTTTTCGTTTCCATATCAATGAATGTTAGCGGAACACCTGACGTCAAACCGTCGGCAACAGATCGTCATTCCAATCCTGCCCGATCACCCTGCGCGCCATCATGTGGGACTTTGGAAAGTTAACACTGTCGACGGCAATCAACTGCCCCTGTTTCAGGTAAGCGACACAAAATTTTCGCGCCTCTGGATCACCAATCAACCTCGTGTCGTCATAGCCAGACGATAGTCCTGCAATCTGTAGCTTGATGTCATATTGATCCGACCAGAACCAGGGCAATGGATCATAGTTTACGTCATCACCCAGAATGCTGGCCGCGACAACCTTGGCTTGATCAATAGCGTTCTGAACACTCTCCATCCGCGTCGAGGCATGATAGCGCTCGGAGTAAAACCGGGTGCAATCACCAGCCGCATAAATCAGCTCATCACTTGTCTGACCTTCGCCATCGACAACAATCCCATTGTCGACCTCGATACCCGCCTCTTCTGCAAGCTCGGTATTAGGCACCGCGCCAACCGCAATCAAAACCAGCTCTGCCGGAATCTCTCGTCCATCTGAAAGCTTCACACCCGAAACCTTCGTGTCTCCAACGAGATTTTGAACGCCGGTTTCGAGCAACAAGTCGACACCTTGTCCGGAATGCAGTTTGGAATAGAATTCTGAGATGATTGGCGAAACCACACGCTTCATCGGCCGGTCCTGCGCCTCGATGACGGTGACAGACTTTCCAAGCATCTTGGCGACAGCAGCAACTTCGAGACCGATATAGCCTGCACCAATGATCGCAACGTTGTCGCTCGATGCCAGTCGATCACGCATCGCATCAACATCACCTGTTGAGCGAAGGGTGACAACACCATCCAGATCAGCCCCAGGAATAGGCACTTGCCGCGCCCTCGTGCCAGTCGCTATGACAAGCTTGCCATAGCCGAGGCGCTCTCCATTTTGCAGCACCAGCTCACGTGCTTCACGATCGATCTTCTCAACCCGGGTGCTCGTCAGCAACTCGATGTTTTGAGTGGTGTAGAACTCAGCAGGCCGCAGCAACAGGCTTTCTGCAGGCATTTGCCCCAAAAGGAATTTCTTGGAGAGAGGAGGCCTCTGGTAGGGAAGACTTGCTTCATCACCGATGATCCGGATACGGCCCTCATAACCACCTTGCCGCAATGATTGGGCGACTTGCGCACCAGCTTGACCTGCTCCGATAATATCGACGGAATCCTGCATTCCAGACTCTCTCATTCCATTTCAAAACTTCATTCTTGCCTAACATGCAAGACGGACAATGACCACTGGATAGCGCACGTGACTACGATAAGTCGCACCCCTCCTAGGTCTCCGATCTCCGCCAACATCCGGAGTACCTGCCGGCCAAGGTCCAATAGACCGCGCCACCAAGAAACCCACCGGCGAGCGCGATCAAGCTCCCATCGCGAATGTCACTTTGGCTGGCTGCCCCCTGCGGGCTTTCGCCTAGGACCCAGATCACAGCGATAACAAGACCTGGGACACCGATATGATAGATCACACTGCGCAGTCGGAATATTTCCGCAATCACCACCGCGAAGAAGAGCGGCAGAAAAACCACGCCCCCAACCGCACTGGCTGCAAAAAAGCTGAATGTCGCGATGAACACCGTTCCGATCGGATCCTGCGCCGGATTAATGGTGGTGAAAAAACCGAAAGCCAAAAAGGCGCCGACTATCAAAAGACCCAGGACGAAACCCGCGACGATCCTAAGGATCTGGGCCACAAAGTCCTGCCCACTGTATTCCATGTTACACCCTTCAATGCATCGGTTATGGAGGCGCAAAGCGCTTGAAAAACCAAATTTGAATATCATATCAGCAGCTACGGAATGACTTTTTGGAGGCAAAACTTGACTTTTTTACAGTTTCGCTCGATTTTCCGTGTATTCTACGAAAGCTGATGATGGGTTTTTCTGCTAAAACTGCATCGGCTGCGTGGCGAAAAACCACACTCAAGTTCAACAATATAGGAGATTGCGACCATTCGCCGTCCGTTCCGCGCCCCACCTCCGACTAAGGAAGGTCCGCGCACCAACCAAGAAATTCGCGTTCGCGAAGTCCAGTTGATCGATCACGAAGGTACCAACCACGGCACCATTCTTACTGAAGAAGCCATGGGCATTGCCACAGAAGCTGGCATGGACCTCGTCGAAATTCAGCCGAACGCGCAACCGCCCGTCTGTAAGATCATGGATTATGGCCGGTTTAAATACCAGTCCCAGAAGAAAGCAGCCGAGGCACGTAAGAAGCAAAAGACCGTCGAGATCAAGGAGATCAAGATGCGTCCGAACATCGACACTCATGACTATGAAGTGAAGATGCGGAACATGCTGCGCTTCTTCAATGACGGCGACAAGGTCAAGGTCACCCTCCGCTTCCGCGGTCGTGAGATGGCCCACCAAGACCTGGGCATGAAATTGCTCCACAAGGTTCGGGATGAAACCGAAGAGATCGCTAAGGTCGAATCGACACCCCGCCTTGAAGGTCGACAAATGGTTATGGTTCTCGCTCCGATCAAATAATCGATCCGCGACTGAACAACGAAAAAGACCCGCCAAATTGGCGGGTCTTTTTGCTTATGCTCAATAGTCAGGCATAATCAGACTAGCTGACAGAAACCCAGCCATTTTCTTTTTCAGACGCAAACAAGGCGTCCAGAATTTTCATGTTTTGAACGGCATCGGCCGGACCATACGGAAGATCGATTTCTCCCGAGATTGCCTGCCCAAAAACATCGATAAGTTCGGCATACTGATCGGAAGGTGCAATCGTCTCACCACGAGCCGAGACATCACCGAGCTCAGATCCATCATCAAGGAAGATTTCCGTAGCTGCACCTTGTTCGGCATTATACGGCACACGAATTTCCAAACGTGCTTTCGTCCCGAAAAGATTGAGCCGTTGATAAGGCACCAGCTGGGTCGAAACGGTGAAATCAAGCCGCCGCCCCGAACCGAAATCCATAAGTGCACTCGCCAGTCGGTCGGTACCAAAGCGCTCGTCACGGTCTACCAGGGACACGACGCGCTTCGGCTCATCGTCAAAGAAGTAACGTCCAGCGACCATCGGATAACAACCAATGTCGAGGATACCGCCACCGCCAATGCCCGGCATGTTGCGGATGTTCTCCGGGTCTGCGTTGAAGTAACTGAAATGAGACTGGATGGATCGCAACTCGCCCAAAGCACCTGAGCGCACGATCTCACGTGCCCGAATCCACTGAGGATGCGCGCGAACCATGAAGCCTTCGGCCACCAGACGATCTTTTGGCAAAGACAAAAGCTGCTTGGCTTCATCTGCCGTCAGGGCAATCGGCTTTTCACACAGAACATGTTTGCCAGCTTCGACCGCTTTGAGCGTCAGTGGCACATGCAAATGGTTTGGCAACGGATTGTAGATCGCATCAATGTCGGGATCCGCAAGAAGCTCCTCGTAAGAGCCATAAGCCTTTTCGATCCCCAGACCATCGGCAGCAGCACGGGCACGCGAAAGATCACGGGATGCCAACGCAACTGCTGCTCCGGTCTTCGACCGTATAATTCCGGGAATGACTTTTTCAACGCCAATATTTGCAGGCGACAATATACCCCAACGAATGGTTTTCTCAGCCACACTTTCCTCCATAAATATGTTTTCGGGCAGTTTGGCTTTCATAGCGACGCGCCGCCCTCCCCCTTTAAAGCCGTCAAACTATCTGGCAGGCGCCACCGAGTAAACCGTCAATGGCGGTCCACGCCGCAGCTTGCCCAGCTTCAATATTTTTGTGGCACATAAAGTTCGTCCGGCAGGACTTTGCGCTCATAATCCGGATTGAAAACACGTTCTGGCAAGTGGATCGGATCGTGAGGAACCTCGGAATATGGAAAACACGACAGGAGATGGCTGATGCAATTCAACCGCGCCCTTTTCTTGTCGTTGCCCTCAACAATAAACCACGGCGCTTCGGCGATATTGGTACGCTCGAATGCTTCTTCCTTAGCCTTGGTATAGTCTTCCCAGCGCACACGGGACTCCAGGTCCATCGGACTCAATTTCCATTGTTTCAAAGGATCATGGATTCGCATCAGGAAGCGAAGTTGCTGTTCCTGATCGGTAATCGAGAACCAGTATTTGACGAGGCGAATACCTGATCGTACCAACATGCGCTCAAACTCGGGCACATCGTTGAAAAACTGCTCGACCTCATCGTCGGACGCAAAGCCCATGACCCGTTCAACACCAGAACGATTGTACCAAGAGCGATCAAACAGAACGATTTCACCGGCTGCCGGCAAATGCGGCACATAACGTTGGAAATACCACTGGGTTTTCTCGCGGTCACTTGGTGCAGGCAACGCAACCACCCGGCAAATCCGCGGATTCAGGCGTTGAGCGATCCGTTTGATGACACCCCCTTTTCCAGCGGCATCTCGACCTTCAAAGATCACCACGACTTTCTCTCCAGAGTGCTGCACCCAGTCCTGCAGC
>JABXHV010000022.1 GCA_013373445.1 Paracoccaceae bacterium
CGACATTCTTAAAGAGTTCATGGTACGAAACACCTACATCTATCCGCCGCTGCCTTCGATGCGGATCATTTCCGACATTTTCGCCTACACCAGCGCGAATATGCCGAAGTTCAACTCCATCTCGATATCCGGCTACCACATGCAGGAAGCCGGAGCGACGGCCGATCTCGAGCTGGCCTACACAATCGCCGACGGCATTGAATATTCCCGTGCAGGTGTCGCGGCCGGCATGGACATTGACACTTTTGCGCCGCGCCTGTCGTTCTTCTGGGCGATTGGCATGAACTTCTTCATGGAAGTGGCGAAACTGCGCGCAGCCCGCATTCTGTGGGCCAAGCTGATGCAGGAAAACTTTCAGCCCAAGAACCCTAAATCTCTGGCCCTGCGGACCCATTCGCAAACGTCAGGCTGGTCGCTGACCGCACAAGATGTCTACAACAACATTGTGCGCACCTGCATCGAGGCCATGGCCGCAACACAGGGGCATACGCAATCGCTGCACACCAATGCCCTCGATGAGGCGCTGGCTCTGCCGACAGATTTTTCTGCGCGTATCGCACGAAACACGCAGCTCGTTCTGCAGCGTGAAAGCGGCACGTGTTCGCCTATCGACATCTGGGGCGGATCTTTCTTTGTCGAAAAGCTGACCCACGATCTGGCTGAGAAAGCGCTTGCCCATATTACGGAGATCGAAAAGCTCGGTGGTATGGCCAAGGCGATTGAAAAGGGATTGCCGAAGCGCCGTATCGAGGAAGCAGCTGCCAGAACCCAGGCCCGGATCGACAGCGGCCAGCAGGCCGTCGTTGGCATCAACAAATATCCGCTCAACGTGGAAGACGATATTGAGATCCTCAAGGTAGACAACGCCGATGTGCGTGCGCAGCAGCTTGAGAAACTGCGCCAACTGCGCGAAGAGCGTGACGAGGCCGAGACCAAAAGCAAGCTGGAGGCCCTGACACGCGGTGCGCGTGAAAACAGTGGCAATCTGCTGGGCCTTTGTGTAGAGGCAGCCCGCGCAAAGGCGACTGTCGGCGAGATGAGCATAGCGCTGGAGGAAGTCTTCGGACGCCACCAGGCGGTGACCCAGTCCATCACCGGCGTCTATATGAAAGAGGCAAAGGCCATGTCTGACGTGATCAAGGATGTCCAGAACGCCGTGGCGCTGTTCGAAGAACAGGATGGTCGCCGTCCGCGCATTCTGATTGCCAAGATGGGGCAGGATGGTCACGACCGGGGGCAGAAGGTGATTGCGACCGCCTTCGCTGATCTCGGCTTTGATGTCGATATCGGGCCCTTGTTCCAGACCCCGGAAGAAGCCGCGCGTCAGGCGGTTGAGAACGACGTTCACGTCGTTGGAGCCTCGTCACTGGCGGCTGGTCATATGACCCTTGTGCCGAACCTGCGCGATGCTTTGGCAGCCGAAGGCCGCAGCGACATCATGATTGTCGTGGGAGGGGTTATCCCGCCGCAGGACTTTGAACCTTTGCTCGAAGCTGGAGCATCGGCGATCTTCCCGCCCGGAACAGTGATCGCCAAGGCCGCGATTGATCTGATCGCCAAGCTGAGCGCGCAACTTGGCTACAAGCAATACACGCCCAAGGCCTGACCTGCCGATTGAAGGATCGTTTGGCGCGTCAGGATGCCTTTGACAGCGGAGCTTCAGCAGCTTCGCTCGTTGCGTCCTGCGTCGGCTCTTCGGTCATCGGGAATATGAAGTCGCTCATGGCCGTGGGCCGCGTCGCAATCTGCAGGCAGACATGCTGTTTGTACTGAAACGTCGTGTAACAGATCGCATAGGTCAGGTCCCGCTGGTCGTTGACGACCACCCTCGCTGGCAACTCGACGATGTTGTTTGCGGGCAGCAGCACGCCAGTCTTGCTGGTGTTGAGATCATAGAGCGTCACGTCGCAGATGACCTGCTTTGACAGTGACAACAAAACCCCGGGCCGCATGCGTGCACGATTTGCTGGAACCAGATGCTCTCTTAAAGAGGGGGTCTGTGACATGATATCTTTGACCAATTGAGGTGGGTGAATAGGTATAATCACGCATTTTCCAGCCAGCCAGTTGACGATTGATTAAGAAAACCGGTGCAATGGGAGCGGTCGCAGCCTCACGCCCATGATTGGGAAAACGCTTTTGCAATCAAGACTTTGAAAATCCTGCATAATTATCGATAATACATTTTCCGGTTGGAACGAAAATTTATTTTCTTTGAGGGGCGGGAAAACGCCAAATGAACGCGTTTTCCCGGAACAGTCAGTTCAATTTCGCTCAATAGAAGCCCCCGGGTAAAGGTCGTCCGTTCTCGAAACACGTGGGCGCAGCTGGAGCCGCGCAAAAATTGGCAAGCCCCCAAGCCCCCAAGCCCCCAAGTCCCTATGGGAGCAGGTTGTCACCACGCTCATTCAGCTCCCAAAACGGGTTGTAGGCGATTTCCAAAAGGTGGCCGCCGGGAATTTCGACGTATGAGGTGTATCCGCCCCAAAAGGCTTTCTCAGGCGGACAGACAACCTTGGCACCGGCTGCGACAGCCTTGTCAAAGGCAGCATCAACTTCGCTTTCAGACCGTCCGTTCCAGCCAATGGTCATACCGCCCGTTGTGTCTGTCGGCAGTTGCCGTCCGAGGTCTTTTTCAAGCGCGCTATGGGCATAAACTGCAAAGGCCAGTCCGCCGATCTGGAAGAAGACGATGTTGTCACTCGGTGCCGAATGTATCGTCCATCCAAGCCCCTCTTCAAAAAAGCGACGTGCCTCGGTGACATTGGGGACCATCAGTGTGATCAGGGAAAGGCGCTGTTCCATTGCGGGCTCCAGTAAAATAGGAGTGAGAACAAAGAAAGAACATCCGTTCATCCCTGTCAAGGTTTGTTGGCGCAATGAGAATGGTGTGACCTGCTTTTGGCAACACGGTGTTCACCGAAATGACCAATAAACACGCGTCTGTCCTCAACCTGTGCCATGCTTTGAAAAACTGTCTGGCAATTGGGCTAGGAAACCGGGTCATCTTTGCGCTAAGGATAGGGCTCTTCCCTCCGCGCGTGACCTCCTGCGTCAGCGCCCCATTACGACGATTGATAAGAACAAGAAGGACGTTTTGAAATGAGCGTTTGGAGCAAAACCTGGACCTGGATCGACGGCCAATGGCTGGAAGGCAATCCGCCGGTCATGGGGCCGAGAACCCATGCTGCCTGGCAGGGCACCAGTGTGTTCGATGGTGCGCGGTATTTCGACGGGGTGATGCCGGATTTGGATCTTCACTGCGCCAGAGCCAATGACAGCGCTCGTGCCCTGGCAATGAATCCGACAATGGAAGTCGGCAAGATGGTCGAGCTGGTCCAGGAAGGGATCAAGAAGTTTGAGCCTGACGAGAAGATCTACATCAAGCCGATGTACTGGGCTGAATATGACGGTTCCGCTGTCATCAACTGCGACCCGGACTCCACCCGTTTCATGATGTGCCTGTTCGAAGCTCCGATGGCGCCAGAGGGAACGACCACGACGGCGACCTCAACCTCCTTCCGTCGTCCCACCATGGAATGCATGCCGGTCAACGCCAAGGCAGGCTGTCTTTATCCCAACAATGCCCGCACTGTTGTTGAAGCGAAGTCCAAAGGCTTTGACACGGCTGTGGTCTGCGACATGATCGGCAACGTGGCTGAGCTCTCCGCATCCAACATCTTCATGGTGAAGGACGGCGTGGTCCATACGCCTGTTCCAAACGGCACGTTCCTGAATGGTCTGACGCGCCAGCGTACGATCAAACTGCTGCGCCAGGCTGGCTATACAGTCATGGAACGCACGATTTCATATGCTGAGCTGCTGCAGGCTGACGAATTGTTCTCCACCGGCAATTACAACAAGGTGGTTCCGGTCAGCAGGATCGATGATCATGAGCCGGGGATCGGCCCGATCTCGCAGAAGGCACGGGAACTCTACTTCGAGTTCGCCTTCTCAAATTCGTAAGTTGTCATCCAGGCGGGAAGTGATCTGGTCAAGGATCTTGGCCGCTTCCCGTCCATGACTGTTGCGGATCAACTCGTCGATCAGGTCAACGAGTTCGGTCTTTCCCTCCGCACGCAGTTCCTGGCGAAGGGCCTCCCACTTCGAGGGCGGGTTTTCAACGTCCTGCTCAAAAACTGGCATCTGGTGCGACCTCTCTCCTTCGCATCATTGGGCAGTACCTTGGCGCGTATGACCCAATAATCATCCTGCAAGGATCGGCTTTTAAAGCGTGCACGTCAAGATATGCCCCTTCGTCAGGGGAAGTCTGCCGTTCGATCCGCAGCGCATGAGAGACTGTCGGGACGCTGATCCCATAAAAAAAGCCCCGAACGATGTCCGGGGCTTTTCGATTTGTCCGGTCAGTGCGCTTAAGCAGCAACGCTTTCGTCGCCAGCTTTCAGTGCTTCCAGAATGTTCTGCGGTGAAGACGCGCCATATGGGTCTGTCTCGCAGTTGTCCGAGAAGCCTTCTTCTACAAACATCTTTTCGATTGCGCCGTCGTTGATGATGGCAGCATAGCGCCAGGAGCGCAGACCGAAGCCGAGGTTGTCCTTGCGAACGAGCATGCCCATCTTGCGGGTGAATTCGCCGGAGCCATCAGGGATCAGGCCGACCTTGTCGACGTTCTGGGACTTGCCCCAGGCGTTCATGACAAAGGCGTCATTGACGGAAATGCAGTAGATCGCGTCGATGCCCTGTTCCTTGAACTCGTCAAACAGCTTTTCAAAGTCAGGCAGCTGATATGTGGAGCAGGTTGGTGTGAAGGCACCTGGCAGGGAGAAGAGAACAACACGCTTGCCTGCGAAGTAGTCAGCGGAGGTCTTTTCTTCCCAACGGAATGGGTTTGGACCTTCGATGCTCTCGTCGCGAACGCGTGTTTTGAAGGTAACGTCTGGAACGGTCTTCAGGATCATGGGAGGTGTCTCCTGTTGTGGTCAGATATGGTCGGGAATTTGGTGTTTCTGGACACCTGAATTTGCAAAGCAAAATAGTGGTAGCATGATGAAATGTCTACGCTAAAAGCTAATTACTATTCTAGATTGAAAAATTCTACGCCGCAATGCACAAAAGGCGCTGATTTGGCATTTTTGCCAGAATTTCAATGAATCCGGGAGACGGCTTCAGGATGACGCAGGTGCGCGCCAGCCAGCGGCAATCGCTTCTTCTTCAGAACAAAACCAGCGCTCGCCGGCCGCTTCGTTGATGCGCGTGCGGGCGTAATGCGCAGACCAGGGCGTGTGGTAAATCCGACCGGCCTTGGAGATGTTGCCCTTGATCGGGCAGCCCTTGGGCGCGTGCTGGTTGGCGGCCTGCCATTTGCTGGCCCGGTAGTCCCAGGGACGTTCAAAATATCCGGACCAGACACCTGTTTTCTGGGCCGCCGCTTTGGCCTCCTGGGCGGTGTAATCGGCTGAGTATTTGGCAAAGGCCAGCGCCTGTCCGCTGCGCACCATATCCGCATTGAGATCCGTTTTGCCCACATAACAGATGCTGACAATCCGGTCATAGGCATCGCGTTCACGCCGCGTGCAACGGATGGTGCTGTTGTCGGTCAGGCTCTTCAGGTGTGCCTTCGATTGCTGGCCGCAGGCCCATGTTTTGCCGGTGCTGGTAATGCACTTTTGTGCCAGCTCGGGCGCATCAATGCCATGAAGGCGCAAGGTCTCGCCATTGATCTTAAGCGTGTCGCCATCGATGACGCGAACACTCGTTGATACCAGGTCTTGCGCCTGGGCAGCGGAAACGTGAAGGCCAGCCAGCAAGCCAAAGCCCATTGCCGCAATGACGGCAATGCAAGGGGCATAAATTGGTAGATACCGTCGCTCCACGCTCACAGCACCAGTCGAATCATCTGGGTTTTCATCGGAAAAGCCTGAGGAGCGGGCAGGGCGAAGGCAATTGCAGCGCGCCGCGCAAAACCGTCCGTACACATGAAATGTCCCTTAATGCCTGTCGGCCGCCAGCGTTTGCACAGCGGTCCGTCTTCAGGACTATTTTCGGGCTCAAATGTGAATTTGCTCCTAAGCCGGAAAAGTCGGCAGCGTTTTTCGATGTTCAGGCAGCAATTTGGAAATCATGTTGAATTAGATAACGGAAATATTTCTTTATTTATCCCCAGAGCCATTGCTCCTGCCACAATTGAGTCTTACATTGCATCTCGACGCGGGGACTGCTCCATCGATCGGATGTGCAAGCCTCCCCGCCGGTCACAAGACCCAAAGGAGTTTTGACATGTCTTTTGAACTTCCCGATCTCCCGTATGCCTATGACGCTCTGGGACCGTATATGTCCGCTGAAACACTTGAGTTTCACCACGACAAGCACCACCAGGCTTACGTGTCCAAGGGCAACGAGCTGCTCGCCGGCTCCGGTCTGGAAGGCAAGTCTCTGGAAGACATCGTAAAAGAGAGCTATGGCAAGAACGCTGCTCTCTTCAACAATGCCGGTCAGCATTTCAACCACATTCATTTCTGGAAATGGATGAAGCCAAACGGCGGCGGTTCTTCCCTGCCGGGCGCACTGGCATCCAAGATCGACAGCGATCTGGGCGGCTTTGACAAGTTCCGCGCTGACTTCATTGCTGCTGGCGTTGGCCAGTTCGGTTCAGGCTGGGCCTGGCTCGCGCTGAAAGACGGCAAGCTGGAAATCATGAAGACCCCGAACGGCGAAAACCCGCTCGTACTCGGCGCGACACCGATCCTCGGCTGTGACGTCTGGGAGCATTCCTATTACATCGATTACCGCAATGCGCGTCCGAAGTACCTGGAAGCTTTCATCGACAACATGGTCAACTGGGACTACGTCCTGGAGCTTTACGAAGCAGCTTCCTAAGCGACCAGAACAGTTTGTCATCCAGGTCTTGTCTCAAGAACCGGATGAGAAAATTGGAAAAGGCCCCGGATTTTCCGGGGCTTTTTTTCTTCTTAAAGTGGTGCATGAGCTTTCTGCACCCTTTTAACGCCCCCTGATTAGATTCATTTTTTCTTTCACGCTCTTCAAGCTCATCTGCTGTGGCCATTCCTCGTGAATTGGTATCCTATGACCTATGGGAAGAGGAGCATCTACTGATGGGGATAGATGTTGTCGAACGTCTCGGGCTATCGGATCTGCCTGACCCCGAGCGACAGCGCATAGCTTCTGCAGTGCGACAGATAGAGTTGCCAGCCAAGACCACGATTTTCAGTCCGGGCGCTCCCTGCGAGGGCTGGGTGATTGTCGAACGTGGCAGCGTCAAGGTGACCATGACGTCGGAGAGTGGCCGCGACATCCTTCTTTACAGGGTGCGGGACGGCGAGAGCTGCGTCATGACGACGTCCAGCCTGTTCAGCAACGAGCCCTATGCGGTCTCCGGCACGACGGAAGTGGCAACGACCGCCCTTATGATGCCCTCCAGATATGCTCATGAGGCAATTGCCCAATCCGAGACATTCCGTCAGTTCATCTTCCGTGGCTTTGGGCAACGCATGATCGAACTTCTGCACACGATGGAGGGCGCGGTCTTCCAGCGGCTCGACAGCCGTATTGCGTCGTTGCTTCTGGAACGTGCAGGTCAGCAGAGTGACATTGCCATTACCCAGTCGGAAATTGCTTCGGAACTGGGATCAGCGCGAGAGGTGATTTGCCGTCTTCTGGCGCGCATGTCCGACGACGGCCTTTTGCAGACCCGACGCGGTGCGATCCAGATTTTGGATCGTCCAGCCCTTCAAAAACGGCGGGCAGGGGCTTTGTGAGAGGGTGGGATAAATTTTTCCCAGATAATTTGTCGACTTTTTATCGTGAAATCAACGACTTGTATTTTGCAATTAGGGATTGTGATTTTCTTTGTGACAATGTCACAGACATTTTGTTTCTCTTTCGGTAGAAGTTTTTTTCGACCTCTACCAAAAGCAGTAAATCCAGCGTCTTTTTAGGCGGCTGACCGCTGTTTGAAAGGGTTGAATTAAAAGCAAGAACCAAGATGTGCGTTTAACAAAATCACGGTGAGCGTTCTCAAGAAAAAGCTCAAAAGAGCTTGCGAACGTTTAGATAAGGAAAAGCAACAAGCCCCATCCACTCCTGCCACACAGGAGACACCACATTTCCCTCACACGGAAAGAACTGAATAACCTGTATCCTTGCCCGGACAGGTTTGGCCAGCGTTTGCTCCCACAGCTTTCGCTGGCTTTCCTTTGTTCTAAGGCGCGAAGTTCAGGCGAAGATCCAGGTTTCCTTTGGTTTCGAACGGCTGCCAATGCCATCAGAATGTTCAAGCGCTGCAAAACCGCATGCGGCCATGGACGGCACGAAACCTCCCCCAATTGGCAAATCACGCGAGCGTGAGGTCAGATTTCTAGATTGCCTGCCCAAAACGTGCATACTGAACTCGGACGACCTTAATTTAAGGAGACAGCATGCGACGTTTGGTTTTGACAGCAGCACTTGCCGCGTTTTCGTTCACAGCCGCTCACGCGGCGGACGATCCCATCAAAGTTAGAAAATCCATCATGCAATCGGTTGGCGGTGCGGCCGGTCTTGCTGGTGGCATGATGAAAGGCAGCGTGCCTTACAGCCCGGCAGCGGGCAAGGCAGCCATTGCGACGTTTAACGCAGCTGCAATGAGTTTCGGCAGCTTCTTCCCGGAAGGCTCTGACAGCGGTGATACCACCGCAGCGCCTGCAATCTGGTCAGATGCCGACGGTTTCAAGGAAAGCCTTGCCAAGTTTGCCAGTGCTACAACGGCCGCTGCGGCTGCGTCCGGGCGCGAAGGCCCGGCAGACCTTGACGCCTTCAAGGAGGCCGTGATGCCAATCCTGTCGAACTGCAAATCCTGCCACCAGACCTTCCGGGTCAAATAACGCTGTGGCCGGGATGCGCCGATGAAACGAAATCTCCTCCTTGGAGTTGTCGCGCTCGCCGTGTTGGGGGCGGGGGCGGCGTGGCTCTTGACCGCGCCGCAACGCCTTGGCGATGACGTGCTGGCCAGCCTGCCAAAGGGCGACGCCAGGCAGGGGGAGGTGGTTTTCTGGGCGGGCGGCTGTGCGTCATGCCATGCTGCCGAAGGTGCACAGGGCGATGACAAGCTCAAGCTTGGCGGTGGTCTTCAACTCGTCACCCCCTTCGGGACCTTTACGGCACCCAATATCTCGCCCCATCGCCAAGATGGCATCGGGCGCTGGACGCGAGCCGAGTTCGCCAACGCGATGAAAACCGGAACCGGTCGCGCCGGTCAGCATTATTATCCGGCCTTTCCCTACACCTCTTATGCCCGCATGAGCCTGGAAGACGTGGCCGATTTGCAGGCCTATCTGCTGACACTGCCGGCCGTTGCAGGCGATGCAGGGCCGCATGAGCTTGCCTTTCCCTTCAACATTCGGCGCGGATTGGGGCTCTGGAAACGGCTATATCTTTCAGACGCGCCAGTCGTTCCCGAGCCTGTATCGGAAGCGGGCGTCCCGGTGGACAGGGCGCTCTTTGATCGCGGACGTTATCTGGTTGAGGGCCCGGGCCACTGCGGTGAATGTCACACCCCGCGCAATGCCATTGGCGGGCCGGACAAAAACCGCTGGCTCGCAGGCGCCGCAGCGCCGACAGGGGACGGTGTGATCCCCAACATCACGCCATCAGACAATGGTCTGGGCAGCTGGACCACCGAGGACATCGCCTACTATCTGGAAACCGGCTTCACGCCGGAGTTCGATGCAGTCGGCGGTGAGATGGTTGCTGTCCAGGAGAACATGGCCCGCCTGACCGCCCGCGACCGCACTGCCATCGCCACCTACCTGAAAGCCATCCCGACGCATTAGCATGTTGCTCCCGCGACAAGGCGCGCGCGCTTTGCCCCCAAGAGATTATGAAAACGCCTTGCGCATGTCCTTATGGTCGCGGAAGGCGGTGTGCCAGCTGACGGCCTCTTCCAGAATATGCGGTGTATGTCCGCCCCGGGCCTTGGCGCGCTCATGATAGTCCAGGAGCGCCTCGCGGTAATCGGGATGGACACAATTGGCGATGATGGTCTGTGCCCGTTCACGCGGTGCCAGGCCGCGCAGATCCGCAAGCCCCTGATCGGTGACCAGAATGTCGACGTCATGCTCGGTGTGATCCACATGGCTGACCATCGGCACGACGCTGGAGATTGCCCCATCCTTGGCCAGTGACTTGGTCACAAAGATCGACAGGTAGCCGTTGCGGGCAAAGTCGCCAGAGCCGCCAATGCCATTCATCATGTGGGTGCCGCCCACATGGGTGGAGTTTACATTGCCGTAGATATCGAACTCGAGCGCGGTATTGATACCGATGATCCCCAGACGGCGCACCACTTCGGGGTGGTTGCTGACCTCTTGCGGGCGCAGCACGATCTTCGAACGGTACGTCTCGAAATTCTCCATGAATGCCTTGTGCACCGGTTCCGACAGCGTGACGGCGGCGGCAGAGGCAAACAGCAGCTTGCCGCTGTCAAACAGTTGGATGGTCGAATCCTGCAGCACTTCGGAATACATTTTCAAATTGTAGAACGGGCTGTCGATCAGCCCGTGCATGACCGAGTTGGCAATCGTGCCGATGCCTGCCTGAAGTGGCAGCAACTCATTGGTCAGATGACCTTTTTTCACTTCGCTCAGGAAAAAGCGGATTAGGTGATCGGAGATCGCCTTGGTGCCTTCGTCCGGTGGCAGGATCTCCGAATAACTGTCCGGCTCATTCGTCAGGACAATGCCGACGATCTTTTCCGGCGGGATCGGAATATAGGGCATGCCGATGCGGCTGTCGGTCGCCACCAGCGGAATGGGTGTGCGGGCCGGACGGCGGGTCGGGATGAAGATGTCATGAACGCCTTCCCACAGGGGATCGGCGCTCAGGTTCAATTCGATGATGACCTTTTCTGCCAGGATCGAGAAGCTGGCCGAATTGCCAACCGAGGTGGTGGGCACAATGCCGCCGTTCTCGGTGATGGCGGTTGCCTCGATAATCGCCACATCAACGGAATGGATCTGCTCGGCGCGCAGTTGCTCGACTGTTTCTGACAAATGCTGGTCGATGAACATCACATCGCCGCGGTTGATGGCCTTGCGCAGCGCGGGATCGGCCTGAAACGGCATGCGCCGGGCCAGAACACCGGCCTCGGTCAGCTGTTGGTCCATATGGTGACCCAGCGAGGCGCCGGTAATCAGGGTGATTTTCAGCGGATCGGTCTTGGCCCGTTTGGCCAGCGCCAGCGGCACGGCCTTGGCTTCACCGGCCTTGGTAAAGCCGCTCATGCCGACGGTCATGCCATCCTTGATGTGGGCAGCGGCGGTCTCAGCGTCAACAATGCGGTCCCGGAGCTGGGGACAGCGAATGCGGTCCTGGTGCATGATGTGCATCCATTTCATTTCTCGGCCCCCGAGGAGAAAGCTCTCCCTGCCACAAGACAAGGGAAGAGGGTTCCCTGGGTGAGGCGGTGCCGGCGTGTGATTTTCAAATTCAACAGTCTTGGGAAGACGTTAGACGCCAACCGTAAATCAACAATGACGCCGCCGCGCGGGGCGATCTGTCGCACCCCGTCCCAATCAACGACAAACAACAAAAAAGCCCGGCAGGGCCGGGCTTTTGGGGGTGTTCAGGCAGCAAGGCGGGCTGTTTACGCCTTGTCGGTGACCATCAGCGCGAAGGCCTGCACAAGAGCAACTTCCTTCAACCGGTCAAAACGGCCAGAGGCGCCGCCGTGTCCGGCTTCCATGTTGGTCTTCAACATCAGCAGACTGTCGCCGGTCTTGGTGGCGCGCAGTTTCGCAACCCACTTGGCCGGCTCCCAATAGGTCACCCGTGGATCGGTCAGACCGCCGACCGCCAGGATCGCCGGATAGTCCTTCGCCTCGACATTGTCGTAAGGCGAATAGGAGGCGATGTAATCATAGGCGGCCTTGTCGGTGATCGGGTTGCCCCATTCCGGCCACTCCGGCGGGGTCAGCGGCAACGTGTCATCCAGCATCGTGGTCAGCACATCGACAAAAGGCACTTCGGCAATAATGCCCTTGAAGGCCTCCGGAGCCATGTTGGACACAGCGCCCATCAGCATGCCGCCTGCTGAGCCGCCCTGCGCGACGATGCGGTCATGGGACGTGAAGTTTTCACGCGCCAGATGTTTGGCCGCCGCAATGAAGTCGGTGAAGGTGTTCTTCTTGGTCTCGCGCCGGCCGTTCTTGTACCAGGCAAAACCCTTGTCCTTGCCGCCGCGGATATGGGCAATCGCATAGACAAAGCCGCGATCCACCAGCGACAGGCAATTGGTGTTGAAGCTGGCGGGGATCGAAATCCCGTAAGAGCCATAGCCATAAAGCAGGCAGGGCGCAGAGCCGTCCAGCGGCGTGTCCTTGTGATAGAGCAGCGAGATCGGCACGCTCTCACCGTCGTCTGCCGTGGCAAGCACGCGGCGGGTAACATAGTCGTCGGGCGTGTGGCCGGACGGCACTTCCTGTTCCTTCAGCAGCGTGCGTTCGCGTGTGGCCACGTTGTAGTCGTACAGCCGCGTTGGCGTCGTCATTGAGGAATAGGAAAAGCGGATCACTTCCGTGTCGAACTCGTAACCGTCGGACAGGCCCAGTGAATAGGCTTCCTCGTCAAAGGCAATCTCGTGCTCGGCCTTGTCGGACAGGCGGTGGATCACGATGCGCGGCAGGGAATTCTCGCGCTCGATGCGGGTCATGAAACCCTTGTAGAGCGTATGACCGAGGATCAGGCAGCCCGGCTTGTGCGGCACCAGATCGCTCCAGAACTCGCGGCCCGGCGTTGCCTTGGGCGCGGTGACGATCTTGAAATCTTCCGCATCACCAAGGTTGGTCAGGATGTAATAGGTCTCGCCATTGTCCTCGAGCGAATATTCAACGCCCGTGTCGCGCGGCGCGATCAGCTGCGGCGGTGTCAGCGGCAGATGCGCCGGAATGGTCCAGATCTCGGACGTCTCGTGATCATGGATGTCGATGACGATCGTGTGGCCCGACTGGGTCCGGCCAACACCCATGAAAAAGCCCGGATCCTTTTCCTCATAGATCAGCTCGTCATCAGCCTGTGTCGTGCCGACCTTGTGGCGGAAAAGCTTCGACGGCCGGTGGTTCTCATCCTGAACCACATAGAAGAAATAGGCCCCGTCTTCGGAGAAAACGCCCCCGCCCGCAGTGTCTTCCAGGCGGATGTCGCGGTCGATGCCTGTGTCCAGATCGCGAAACAGCACGGTGTAATACTCCGAGCCCTTGTCATCAAAGGCCCAGGCCAGCAGGCTGTGGTCGTCCGAGTGGCTCGCACCGCCGAACTTGAAATAGGCCCTGCCCTCGGCTTCCTTGTCGCCGTCCAGGATCACCTCTTCGTCGGACCCGTCCCGCTTGGCGCGGGTGAACTTGGGATGCTGGCCGCCGGTGACATATTTGACGCCGTAAAGATAAGGCCCGTCCGGGCTCGGCACGGAGGTGTCGTCTTCCTTGATCCGGCCCCGCATCTCGCCAAACAGCGTCTCCTGCAACGCCTTGGTCGGCGCCATGATCGCGTCCTGATAGGCATTTTCGGCATCCAGATAGGCTTCAATGTCATCGGCCAGCGAGGCGCGGCCATCGCGCATCACGTCCTGCCAATTGTCAGCGCGCAGCCAGGCGTAGTCGTCCTGGCGCTGAATGGTCCCGGATTCATGGGTGGTCTCAAGGGTGAGGGGGCGTGCTTCGGCACGCGGGGGAAGAGGCTTCGTCATCATGACAAACGAGGTAGGATGTTTGGAAGGGCGAGGCAAGAGGCAGATTGCTTAAACCTTCGTAAGGCGCGGGGATCGGGGAGGGGAGCGCCGCATTCCAGTGCAGTCACCCCGGACCTGATCCGGGGCCCACTCGCAGGGCACAGTGCCGGTAATTACAGCACAGCGGCCCGGAAGGCTCGGCGCAAAGTCGCCTCAAAGAGAGAAGAGTTTCAATCTCAGATTGAGCTTAAAAAACATCACAGCTAGGGTGAGACCAGACTGTTTCAACCAAAGTGATTTTCAATGCTCATCCGAACCTTTGCCGATGTCCAGACCCTGATTGAGGCCGGAGAACTCTCCGATGCCGAGCAGACGCTGATCGGCAATTGCAGGAAAGGCGTCCCCACCATCCTTGGCGATGGCGAGAGACCGTATGGCCCGAGCAAGGAGCGGTCCATCCGTCCCGACCTGCTGCGTTACCTGATCCTCGGCGGCTGCGACACCTGCCCGGTGCATGAGGTGGGCGTTCAGCTCGGCGGCGCTTGGGTTTCAGGCTCATTGGACCTGAATTTCACCCGCGCCAAGGGAGCAACACGACTGAAACACTGCGGTTTTGCGCAGGCGATCAAAGCCAGACAGACGCGGTTTACACTGCTGAATTTGTCTGGATGCCACTTGCCCGGGCTGGAGGCGGTAGGTGTCGTCGTTGAGGGCGACGTGTTTCTGGATGGCTTGACATCAAATGATGCGCTGGACTTAGATGCCTCCCATATCGGCGGTCAGCTTTCCTGCAACCGAGCCACATTGGAGGGCGCTGAGCTGAAGGACCCCACGGCAGAGGGGAAAACGCGGGAAGCGGCGCTGAACGCGCAAGGCGCGCGCATCGACGATGGGGTGTTTCTGCGGGACCTGAAATCGACCGGTACGGTTGATCTGAACAGTTCCCAGATTGGTGGCCAGCTTTCTTGCGACGGAGCCAAGCTGGATGGTGCCGGGGCAAAAGCACTTCACGCACAAGGCGCGCGCATCGACCAAGGCGTTTTTCTGCATGGCCTGAAATCGACCGGAGAATTGGATTTCAAGGGCGCTGATATCGGTTATCAGCTTGCTTGCCAGGGAGCCAAGCTGGATGGTGCCGGGGCAATTGCCTTGAACGCACAAGGCGCACGCATCGACGAAGGGGTGTTTCTGAATGGCTTGAAATCGACCGGCACAGTGGCTTTCAACAACTCCGAGATCGGCGGTTCAATGGAGTTCTTGGGTGCTGCTCTGGACAGCGGCGGAGCCAGGAAAAAAGCCCTGGCCGCACAGCGCATGGTCGTCAAGGGCATCTTCTTCTGGCAAGAGGTCAACTCTGTAAAAGGGCAGGTGGATCTCAATACCGCTCGGCTTGGGGATCTCGTCGATGACGCGCAGAGCTGGGACAAGGTGAATGACCTTGTCCTAGCCGGCGTGACCTATGAAACTCTTGTCGGTCCGCTGGATCTGTCTTTCCGCAAGAAATGGCTGGAAAAGGGCTCAAGGTTGAACGGCATTTTTTCTCCCCAGCCCTATCAGCAGTTGGCTAAGTTCTTTCGTGAGACCGGTCACCGAAGCGAGGCTCGGGAAATCCTCATCGAAAAGGAACGCATGCAAAAGGAAACCGCCCGCGTCAGGTGGCAAAGTCAACGTTCTTTTCGGAGAGCCCTTTCAAACGTCATCAAAACTCAAAACAAAAAAACAGCGCAACTCGCGGCTAACTTCGCCAAAGAAGTCCCTGGCCTTGCAAAGGTATTAGTACCACTTTTTAAAAGCCGGTTTCATGCTAAAACACCCGGCATCAACCGGGATCAATTTACGTCAAACCTGATTCAGAGGGATTTCAAGAACCAGCTGCTCTTTGCCAATATGGGCGATGCGCTTCGTATCGGACTTCACTGGCTGGGCGACAAGACTTATCGTTATGCCTCTGGATATGGCTACAAGCCGGTGCAAAGCCTCTATGTTATGATCGGCCTCATGGCTTTGTCCTTCATCATGGCTCAGACGGCCTGGAATATGGGTGATTTCGCCCCCACATCACCCGTCATCCTGGAATCCGCCGATTGGCGTTCGATCTCTGGTGATCCATTGGTCAAAAACCCGGCGAAACTCTGGTCTGATGTCGCTGGAAAAACCGGCGGCTCCATCGCCGGGCGCGACTATGAGACTTTCTTTGCCCTCTATTATGCCGCCGATGTGGTCATCCCGCTGATCGAATTTGGTCAGACGGAGGCCTGGTCCCCGTCCACCACCCGTGGCTGGGCAGGCTGGTGGGTATTCTATTTGCAGAAGATCTTCATGGTGTTCGGCTGGGTGGTGACCGCCCTTGCGGCTGGCTCGGTGACCAACCTCATCCGCCGCGACGATTAGAATGATGAGATGGGTGGGTGGAACAAAGGCTGCTCCTCAAACGAATTCGTCAAGCCATGATCCAGCCATGGGATGACCCCGGGAGGAGCGCCTATCCCGGTGCCGTCACCCCGGACCTTGATCCGGGGCCCACTCGCAGGGCGTCAGGGCCCACTCGCAGGGCACAACGCTGGCAATTGGAGCGGAGCGGCCCGGAAGGCTCGGTGCAAAGTCGCAAGTACACTGGAAATGAGTGGATCCCGGGTCAAGCCCGGGATGACCGCCGGAGGATGGCGCGAGATCGTATGAGGCAAGACTGGGGGGAGCGCGCGCCCGGAGAAGCCCACCACCTAGCGCTTCGCAATGCCCTGCGTGATCTGGCGGATGGCGGCGCGGGTGGCCTCGGGCGTTTCGTCATGGCGGCCGGTGAGCAAATGCACCCACAGCCAGGAGGCGATCCAGTCGGCGGTCACTTCACAGTTCACGTCAGAACCGACCGCGCCGCGTGCCTTGGCCCGCTCGATCACTTGCGAAAAGGCCTCGCGCCGGTCTGCCGCATAGTCGGACAGCACCTTGCTGGCCTCCTCATCGGACTGGGCCTCGGCAATCATCGAGCGGAAGATTTCGCCGGTCTCGGTCTCGCGCCAGCTTCGAAACACGTCCTGCACGAACACCACCAGATCGTCTTCCAGATTGCCGGTGGTCGGATAGTCGACTTGCTTGCGGGTCCGGTAGACATCCAAAAGCAGGGCGGCCTTGCTCGGCCACCAGCGATAGATGGTCGGCTTTCCGGCCTTGGCGCGTCTGGCAACCTTCTCGATGGAAAAGCCCTTGTAGCCGTCTTCGGCAAGAACCTCCTGCGCCGCGGCAAGGATCGCCTTGGCACTTTCCGGATTGCGCTGGGCGCCAATCGACCGGCGTTTCTGCCCAAGGCAGACTTCAGCCTCGCTCGCCGCATCGATCACCGTTCCGGAAGCGGATGCACCAGAAGCACCAGAAGCGGATGTCTTGGAATCGGAGGAGCCGGAAGTGTCTGTCATGGCGGATATATATCACGGGGCTTGACCAAATGAAACGGGTCGTATAGTTATATGAAACGAAACGGATCGTTTCATATATTTTAAAGCCCTGAGCTTGCGATCCTCTTCCGACCCAGTCTCGAATTTCCAAGGTGTTTTGATGTCCGATCAACCTGCCCAAGCGCGCCGTCTGTCGCGCCCTCGTTTCGCGGTAATGATCTTCGCCGCTGTCTATCCGCTGGTGACGGCGCTGCTCTATTTCCTGATGCCACTCACCGTGGGCTGGGATTTGTGGGCGCGCACGCTGCTGCTGTGCCCGATGATCGTTGTCTGCATGGTCTGGGGCATCATCCCGTTCATCCAACAGCGCCTTGGCCGCTTCATCACGGTTCCCGTCTGAGACGCCAACCACCCACAAACAAAATGACCCGGCAGAAGCCGGGCCATCAGGTGCAAAGTCAGGAAGACAGAGGACAGAAGGAGAGGGGAGCCCTCCTGTCCTTGAAAGCACGCTGATCTTGAAGATCAGCCCGCCACGGTCTTGGCGACGTAGTCTTCCAGCGACAGCGTCTTGTGGCCGATGAGCGTTTCGAGATCATTTGAGGCCGTGTAGAGCGAGCCCTTGGCAGCGCATGTGTCGCTGTCGGCGAGGATCTGGGCAAAGCCGTCCGGGATGCCTGCTCCCACCAGCATCGCGACATAGTCCTGCTTGCTCAGGTTGGTGTAGGGGATGGTCTTGCCGCTTTCCTTGGAAACCGCAGCGGCCAGATCGGCCATGGTGAAGGCCGTGCTCGCGCCCAGCTCATAGGTGCGGGTGGACAGGTCATCACTGAGCGCCACAACGGCGGCAGCCTCGGCGTAGTCCTTGCGGCTGGCAGCGGAAATCTTGCCCTCTCCGGCAGCTCCGGCAATCGCGCCAAACTGCAGACCGGCACCAACCGAGCTGTCATAGTTTTCAATGTACCAGCTGTTGCGCAGCAGCACATGCGCGATACCGGATGCGGCCAGGGCTTCTTCCGTCACCTTGTGTTCTGCGGCCAGTGCCATCTCGGAGCTGTCTGCTGACAAAATGCTGGTGTAGGCGATCTGCTTCACGCCGGCCGTCTTCGCCGCGTCAATGACGGCCTGGTGCTGCGGCGCGCGCTTGCCGACTTCCGAGCTTGAGATCAGGATGAGGCGATCAACACCGGCAAGGGCTGCGGCGAGCGTTTCCGGCCGGTCGTAGTCTGCTTCAACGACGCTCACCTTGTCGTTAGCCAGATCCGCGCCCTTTTCAGGCGAGCGGACCAGCGCACGAATGGCGGTCGCGCCTTTTTCCTGAAGGGCTGCGAGAACCAGGCGGCCCAGTTGGCCATTTGCTCCAGTGACTGCAATCATGATGTCTCCTTTGACCGTCTTCGCCGAACGGGCGATCCGGTTTCATTTGCATATTTGCGTTGTGATGACCTATATATGCCTTGCTAAATTACTTTTAGTAAGTACATACAAAAAGGTAAGTATGAAAATCAGGGCGATGAAGATGACAGACGTGCAGGAAAACACCGCAGTTCAGCCGTTTGCGGCAGACGGAAAAAATGACATGCCATCGCCCCCGCAGGCGGAGGAAGGCGCCTATCCGCTGTCAGAGGCTTTCGAGCGCGGCCATGTCTTCAGTGATCGCTGCCCCTCGCGTCAGGTCCTCAACCACATCACCAGCCGCTGGGGTGTCCTGGTGCTCCTGGGGCTGGTCGACGGCACCTATCGCTTTGCCGAGCTGCGGCGCAAGATCAACGGCGTCAGCGAGAAGATGCTGTCGCAGACCTTGCAGACGCTGGAAGCCGACGGGTTCGTCCTGCGCATGTCCTATCCGGTGGTGCCGCCGCATGTGGAATACAGCCTGACCCCTCTGGGGCGGGAAGCGGCTGAAAAGGTGCGCGATCTGGCCGACTGGCTGGAGGTCAATCTCGGCCGGGTCCTGGAAGCCCAGCAACAGATGCAGGGCGCGCGGTCGCAGCGCTGACTTCAACATCCCTTGTCGCCAAGATGCAAAAAAGCCCTGACGGTTTCCCGCCAGGGCTTTCAGCTTTGCGCCACGCCTTGTTTATTTCATCAGATAGGCGTTTCTTTCTTTGCTGGTTCCGCCCAGAAGCGATCCGGCCTTGATGTCGATTTTTCCGTCCAGGCTCAGCCGGTGGAAAACCAGTGACAGGTTGTTGCCGCTCATTTTGCCGTTGCCGTTGAAGTGAATGTTGCGGCTTGGCAGGTAGACAAGACCTTCCAGGTCCAATCGGCCATCCAGGTTATAGGTTCCTGAAGGGTTCAGGCCCGGTTTTTCAAAGATCGCCATACCCGCATAGGGTCCCGTGGTCGGCGCCGTCAGTTTCGCCTTGGTGCTGCCCTGTGCGGTGATAAAGCGCGAGTGCTGGTCTGCCAGATAGATCGAGACATCCGTGCCGGTAACGTCCTGGTTGTCGAAGCGGATGGTGCCGCCATTCTTGACCACATACAGCCCGGCGCCCATTTTCACATTATGGACGCTGCCGTTCATCTGAACGGTCACACCGTCGAACACATAGTTGCCAGCGCCGAACTCGACCTCTTTGGAGTTGAACGTGTTGATGCCGGTGAAATAGTAGTTCCCTGGCTTGAACACGACCTTCTTGACGTTGCCGTTGATGTTCGGGAAGTAACAGTAGGTCCCCGGTTTGAACTCCATGGTGATGTTGTTGCCGTTGCTGCTTGGCATATCGCCCCAGGAAACGCAGGATTTCTTGGACACGACATCGTTCGGCACGGCTGGAACCGACGCTTTATACGGATCATCGGCCACGCTGCAGTTGGAATCCAGGTTGTCGTAGTCACGAACCCGGTTGCCGGCGACAGTGCCTGCGACGCACATCTTGTCGAGCTTGATGTGGTTGGAATCGATATAGGCAGCATTCCTGGACTTGGAGTGCACGTCCATCTGACAGTCCGGCGCATCAATCTTGCCGCTGCCGTTGGCCTTGAATCCTGGCGAAGCATTTTTGTCCATCACAAGGATACACGGACCGGGTTCGGAGCTTTCGGAGTATCGGGCAGCTGACTCAGCGCCCACTGAAAGCGTGTCCAGGCCTGCAAAGCCAAGAAAATACGTCTTCACATTCACAGATGCCTTACCGTTGATCGTGCTGTTGGCGTCGGAAAAGGTCCGTGAGACGGCCGCGTCTACACGCGGCTTGTAGTTGGCGTCAAAGACTTCCTTGGCCACTTCGATCCTGTTGTCATTTTCTGTCGTCGCGGCGGCCAAGACGGCAGCGTCCAGCGAGTTCTGAAGGCCTTGCTTGGCCAGGATGGCAAGTGACACATCAACACCGGAACCACCGGCTGCCAGCGTTACCATTCCAACAACTGCGAACATAGGCAGAATGGAACCATGCTTGCTCCGAATGAACGAGCGAAGCTTGGCTCTAAGGCTGTGCGCATGGCTGCGATCAGGTTGCATCCTAATCTATCCAATCTTGTTGGCTTGCGTAAGGAAAAGAAGATCCTGTGCGAGCTATGGAATATCTACATTATCGATAATAGGAGGCACCCTTAAACGTCGTGTGAACCGGATAATTAAAATTTTATCTAAATACCGTGAGTTTGATAAAAAATTGAACGAACTTGGTTGAAAACACTAACAATAATAATCATCTATACAATGACTTGCGCCGAATTAAGGATTTATACACTGTGAATAGTTAATTTTTTTAATCTATTCATTATTATACTTGGATTCGGGCTGTGTGTAGGAGGAAAGGGTTGAATTCTGAAAAATATACCCGCGATGCGTGCTCACAGGGCGAGCTGCCTGTGCTCTGGCAAGTGAAAATCCCGTCAAAGCAAATTCAAATTCCTGGTCGGTAGCTTGTTTTGGCAGTGAGCGACGGGGCTCACCCGTTCTCAGGGGAACAATTTAAACTGTATTAAAGGTTTCTCTACTGCTTGCGTGTCAGATAGGGAGAACTGATAGACCGTCCAGGTGCGCTTTGCGATCCGGACGCATTTGGGTGGAGAGCAAAAGACATATGACGGCAGGTTCATTCGATGTGACGATCATTGCCATTATGGCGCCCTTTGCGGCCGCCGCTGTGGCACCCTTCGCAACGCGTTTGCTCGGCGCGAACGCTGCCTGGCTCCTGGCTCTGATCCCTGCCGCCATCTTCGCGCATTTCGCAGGCTATATCCCTTTGATCTCGCAAGGCGAGACCGCCACCATTTCGCGCGAGTGGGTTCCGAGTTACGGCGTCAACTTCTCTTTTTATATTGATGGGCTGTCGATGCTCTTCGCCATGCTAATTTCCGGCATCGGCACGTTGATCATTTTATACGCGGGTGGCTACCTCAAGGGGCATCCGCAGCAGGGCCGGTTCTTCTCGTTCCTGTTCCTGTTCATGGGTGCCATGCTTGGCGTTGTGACCGGCAACAATCTCCTGACACTCTTTATCTTCTGGGAGCTGACCTCGGTCACCTCGTTCCTGCTGATCGGCTTTGACCATCTGCGCACCGCATCGCGCCGTGCCGCCACGCAGGCGCTTGTCGTCACTGGTAGCGGCGGGCTTGCGTTGCTTGCCGGGTTCCTGCTGATTATGGGCGTGACCGGCGAGATGGAAATGTCGGAGCTGCTTAGCCAGCCGGATGTGATCAAGAACAGCGGCTATTATCTGCCGATCTTTCTGCTGATCCTCGGCGGGGCCTTCACCAAGTCGGCCCAGTTCCCGTTTCACTTCTGGTTGCCCAATGCGATGGAAGCACCGACACCTGTGTCCGCCTTCCTTCACTCCGCCACCATGGTCAAGGCAGGTGTCTATCTTTTGATGCGCATGCATCCGCTCCTGGGCGACACGGTGCTGTGGACCACCATTCTTCCGCTCTTTGGCGGCGCGACCTTGATTGTCGGCACATTGCTGGCCGTTCGCCAGACCGATCTGAAACTGATGCTCGCCTACACAACCGTTGCCTCGCTTGGCCTTCTGGTCATGCTGGTTGGCACCAGCTGGGAAAAGGCGCTGGAAGGCGCGGTGCTTTATCTGGTCGCACACTCCTTGTTCAAGGGCGCGCTCTTCATGGTCGCCGGCACCGTTGACCATGAGGCCGGGACCCGCGACGTCACCAAGCTTGGCGGCTTGCGCGGCGCAATGCCGATCACCTTCGCCGCTGCGTGTCTGGCCAGTTTGTCCATGGCAGGCCTGCCGCCTTTCATCGGCTTTATCGCCAAGGAAATTCTCTATGAAGGAACGCTCGGGGCAGGGGGGCTGGCGCTCGCCGTCACCGCAACCGCCGTTGTCGGCAATGCCCTGATGTTGGTGATCGCTGCAGCTGTTGCCCTGAAACCCTTTATCGGTGCCAAGGTCGAGACACCAAAACACGCCCATGAGGGTCCGGTTCTCTTGTTTGCCGGTCCGGTTGTTCTGTCCCTGACGGGATTGGCCGCAGCACTGTTTGCCCATTCCACCGGTGAAGCCTTCATCGGCCCGATGTTGTCTTCCCTGACCGGCCAGGCCGCCAATGTCGATCTGCACCTGATCCCGG
This sequence comes from Paracoccaceae bacterium, assembly GCA_013373445.1. Taxonomy (GTDB): domain Bacteria; phylum Pseudomonadota; class Alphaproteobacteria; order Rhizobiales; family Stappiaceae; genus Roseibium. The sequence goes on from JABXHV010000022.1 coordinate 22,603, forward strand.
CCCATTTCGGAATGCCGTTGCTCCTGTCCGTTGTGACTGTTGCGCTTGGCATCTTTCTATATCTCAACCTGGACCGGCTGCGGGCCACAATGGCCTCCCTGCTCGAGACGATTGGCTGGGGTCCGGACAAGGGCTTTGACCAGTTCATTTCCGCTCTGGTGACCTTCTCCGCCAAGATCACCGGCATGGTCCAGACCGGCAAGATGCACACCTATATGCTGGTGATCTTTGCGATTGTCGCAGGCGCCGTGCTGATCCCGACCTTCACCATGAATGGATTGCCGAACTGGCCTGAAGTGCCTGACTACCGCTTTTACGAGTGGGGTATCCTGGGCATTGCAATCCTCGGTCTGATCGCTGTTCTGGTTGCCAAGACCCGGTTGACCGCCATTGTATCACTCGGGATCCAGGGCTTTTCCGTTGCCGTGATCTTTATGTTCTTCGGCGCTCCGGACCTGTCCTTCACCCAGTTCATGGTCGAGACACTCTCGGTCGTCATTCTGGCTCTGGTCATGACCCGCCTCAAGCTGTCGCCGCGCGATCATCGTACGAAACCTGCCAAGGTTGTCAGCGGCGTCATCTCGCTGGGCGCAGGTGCGGGAATCGCGCTGACACTGATGGCCATTACCCAAAGGCCGTTCAACACCAGCCTGGCTGATTTCTTCACCGCCTACAGCCGCACGATTGCCCACGGCCGCAACATCGTCAACGTCATCATCGTTGACTTCCGTGGCTTTGATACCTTGGGCGAGATTGCCGTGGTCGTTCTGACCGGCCTGTGTGTGCTGGCCTTGATCCGTGTGCGCACGACCCCTTCAGCGTTCGAGATCGAACGGTCTGAAGACAAGGAAGGAGCAAAGGGATGAACACCTTAATCTTCAGAACAATTGCTCCTTATGTCTCTGCGCTGATGGTGCTGTTTTCGATCTTTGTGCTCTTGCGCGGTCATAATGAACCCGGCGGTGGCTTTATCGGCGGTCTGATCGCCGCATCGGCTCTGGCCATCTACGGCATCGCCTGCGGTGTTGCCTCCGTGCGCCGCGCCATTGTCTTTCACCCGATGTCACTGGCCGCCTTTGGTCTGTTGATCGCAGCCCTTGCCGGCGTCCCGTCGGTTCTGTTCAGGCAGTCCTATATGACCAGCCAATGGCTGTCCCTGAAGCTCTTTGATGTCACCGTCGATCTGTCGACACCGATGGTTTTCGATATTGGCGTTTATTTCGTTGTGGTGGGCGCCATTGCCTCCATTGCCCTGGCACTTGAAGAAAGGGAGAGCGATTGATGGAAGCCGGTTTTTCCGTTCTGATCGGAGTGTTCTTCTCTGTTGCGATCTATCTCATGCTGTCGCGGCAGATCGTGCGCATGCTGCTGGGCATTGCCATCCTCGGCAATGCGGTCAATCTGTTGATCTTCACCGCCGGGCGTTTGACCCGTGAGGTGCCGCCGGTGATACCGCCGGAGGTCTACACACCCGTTGAAGCGACCGCCAACCCGTTGCCGCAGGCGCTGGTTCTGACGGCGATCGTTATCTCGTTTTCCTTTTTTGCTTACCTTTTGGTTCTGGCCTTCCGCGCTTATCAGGAGCTTGGAACAGACAACATTGATGAAATGCGTGTCGCCGAACCAGAAGACGAGCAGGCACCGTCGCAGGGGTACTGATATCAATGGCCGGATCTTCCACCTCAGTTGATATTGCCAACGCAATGCATGTCGCCCCGGTCGCCATCGCTGACTGGCTTGTCATCATGCCGTCCTTTGTCACCATCGCCGGTGGTGCCATCTGTTTGATGCTGCGCAAGAACACCAAGGTTCAGCCGTTTGTCGGCATCGGGTTTTTGACCCTCCTGGTGGCCGTCAACATCCTGCTGATGGCTCATGTCATCCAGCACGGTGTCATCACCATGGTCATGGGCAACTGGTTACCGCCGTTCGGCATTGCCTTTACAGTCGATGCACTTGGAGCGACCTTGTCGCTGATTGCCAGCATCGTTGCGTTTTGCGCCGGTGTTTACGGTAGTGTCACCGTTGACAACACCAACCGTCGTTACGGCTTCTATCCGTTCCTGCTGTTTCTTCTGACAGGGGTATCGGGCGCCTTTCTGACCGGTGACGTCTTCAATCTCTATGTCTGGTTTGAGGTTCTGCTGATCTCGTCCTACGGACTTCTTGTCCTGGGCAACGAGCGCCCGCAGCTCGACGGCTCGGTCAAATACGGTATCTTGAACCTGATCGGCACCAACCTGTTTCTGATCTCCACCGGCTTGATCTATGGCATGTTTGGCACGCTGAACATGGCGGATCTCACGCAGAAGATTGCCGCCCTTGATCCGGCCGACTACGGTCCTTTGTCGACCATTGCGGCGCTTTATCTTCTGGCCTTTGCCATGAAGGCGGCCGCTTTCCCGGTTAATTTCTGGCTGCCTGCGTCTTACCACACGCCAAACATCGTCGTGTCTGCGGTCTTTGCAGGTCTTTTGACCAAGGTGGGCGTCTACGCGCTGCTTCGGATCTTCGTGTTGTTGTTGCCAGTTGCACGGTCCAACATGTCCGAGATCATTGTGTTTCTGGCCATTGCGACACAGATCATGGGCGCGCTTGGTGCCCTGGCGCAAAACCGCCTCAACAACATGCTGGGCTATCTGGTCATCGCGGGGATCGGCTCCATGCTCGGCGGTATTGCCGTTGGAACCCAGCATGCGATTTCATCGACCATCTTCTATGCGGTTCACTCCATTCTTGTCATGACCGGGCTCTATCTGGTGGCTGGCATGATGCAGATGCTGAACGGCTCTTATGAGCTGCGCAAGCTTGGCGGTCTGTACGTCATCAATCCGGCGCTGGCCGCAGTCTTTCTGATCCTCAGCCTGTCCGCGTCTGGCCTGCCGCCATTCTCGGGCTTCTGGGCCAAGATGATGCTCGTGGACTCTGCGTTTGAAGCCTCGCACCCGATCCTGGCGGCCTCATACCTGATTTCCGGTTTCCTGACGATGGTTGCCATCGGACGCGTGTGGTCCTTCGCTTTCTGGCGCGGCGGACCGGAAGGCACTCCGGACGGCAAGGTCGCCCCCGCAGTCGCCGAGACGTCCGGCAAGCTGCCGTTCGCCCTCTGGCTGCCTGTTCTGATCCTCACGGGCATTGTCGTCTACACCGGCCTGCAGCCGGAACTGCTCATGGAGCTGGTTCTGCGCGGTGCCAACGGGGTGGTTGAACCGATGGGCTACCTGCGCTCTGTCTTTGGAGATCCGTCATGACTGGCCTGTTTCTTATCAACCTGCTGATGTCCCTGGCGTGGGGCGCAGTGACCGGGAACTTCGATCCGGTCAATCTGGTCTTCGGTTTTGCCCTTGGCTCCGCCGCGCTTTATCTCATCCGCGAGCAGGTGGGGACGGTTCCCCATTTTACCCGCACCTTCAAGGCCGTCAGCCTGTGTGGTCTGTTCCTTTATGAGCTCTGCGTTGCAGCTTTCCGGGTCGCCTGGTTGGTGATGCAGCCCAAGATCGATGTCAGCCCTGGCGTGATTGCCATGCCGCTGGATGTCAAGCGCGACTTCGAGATCACTCTTCTCGCCAATATGATCACGCTGACGCCTGGCACCTTGTCGGTGGATGTCTCTGACGACCGCGGCACGCTCTACGTCCATTGTCTGGATGTGCCCGATCCGCAAAAGACCATCGACGAAATCAAGAACGGTTTTGAACGCAAGATCATGGAGGTGTTTGGATGACCCCTGTTATCGCCACCAATGGTGCCTTCCTGCAAACCTGCGTCCAGATTGCCTTTGGCTTCCTGACTGTCGCTTTTGTCCTGATTGTCGTGCGCACCGTGCGCGGACCGACATTGCCGGACAGGATTGTCGCCCTTGATATGCTGGTCGCCGTTGCCATCGGCCTGATCGCCGCCATGGGCGTTCTGACCAACTATTACCTCTATGTGGATATTGCGATCGCGCTTGGCCTTGTCGGTTTCCTGGCCACCGTCGCCTTCGCCCGTTTTGTTTACAATCGCGGTCTTGCCGGCGACAAGTCGATCTCCGATGAAGTAAACGAAAGTATCCTTCGCAAAAGTGCAGGAGAATAACGATGTGGGCTGAATATGTTGCAGGTGTATTACTGGTCGTCGGCTCGTTCTTCTCTTTGATGGCCTCCATTGGCCTGTTGCGATTGAACGATGTCTATATGCGCATGCATGCAGCATCCAAGGCCGGGACTGTCGGTTCGGGCCTCATGCTGCTGGCACTTGCTGTTCACGCCGGAGAGCTCGGCGTCACCACGCGGGCCATAGCCGGGATCCTCTTCTTCCTGCTGACCGCACCGGTTTCGGCTCATTTGCTGGCGCGTGCCGCATTCGTGGTCGGATACCGTCCATGCGCTCAAACCAAGACCGATGCTTATTCGGACATGTTACGGGGAAGTTCGGATAAGTAATTTGTGGCCAGAATGTGATTGCTTCAATACAGCTGAATTGCATTTGAGCCATTACACAGCCTAAGCGACGTATTCATCGCTCATATTATTTGTTTCGAATTTGTGATAATTTGAATCTTTCTAAAAGCGAACTTAGTGCGCGTCCATTCTGTAGTAATTAAAATATAAAAGGCTTGTCCATTTCCTTTGCGAACGATATAACATCGCAACGTTGTCGACAGAATAAAGAATCATTTTGGTCGACGTTACATGCGAGAATTCGTTATTTGTAAGGTGTTTGGGGTTTCTGGGATTGTAAACCGGGCCCGTCCGCAAGATGCCTTGTGTTATAGAATGGATGAACAATGACTGACGCTCCGGTGGATACAAATCTGATTGAACTGACAGCAGACATCGTCTCTGCTTATGTAAGCAACAACACGGTTGCATCAACAGATTTGCCGAAGCTGATTAACGACGTTTACGTCGCCATGCATGCGACCGCAGTTGTGGTTGTCGAGCCAGAGCCGGAGCCTCTCCGTCCGGCTGTGCCAGTGAAAAAGTCTGTAATGCCAGACTATATCATCTGCCTGGAAGACGGTAAGAAGTTCAAGTCTTTGAAACGTCACCTGCGCACGCATTACGACATGACTCCGGAAGAATACCGCGAAAAGTGGGAACTGCCGGCTGACTATCCAATGGTTGCTCCGAACTACGCAGCTGCGCGTTCAGAGCTCGCCAAGAAGATGGGTCTGGGTCAGCAGCGCAAGCGCGCCAAGTAAACCGATCAGGTTCAATCAGCGGTGCTCCTTGCGGGCATGTTGATGAAAAGAAAAGCCACCCTTTCGAGGGTGGCTTTTTTTATGCCGTTTAGAGGTTGTCCCTCAAGCTTTCAGAAATAAAACTTTCAGTTGTATGCAAGTTGTAGTCTCAAATCGGCAGTAGTTAGCCATTTTTTACTCAAGGTAACTTATTATCAAAAATACATCTTAAGGTTGTTTAGATATTTATCCACAGCTAATGGGGGCGGGGTTAGAATGGCCACACCAGCCTAACGAGGACCGTGTCAGCTAAAATTGTGGAGGGCGCTATGACAATCTGTCGGGATACCGTCGGCACATCGGGGCCGAGCGAGGGGCCGAAGGAAGGGCCGAGGGGGCTCTCAACATTTCTTGCTGATCGCAGGGCGGCTGCCCAGCTCCATTTGGCGGAGGGATATGTCGCCAGGGCCTTTTGCATCAAGCCGAACGACCTGTATCAGCAGACCCGGGGACGCTCGCACATTGCAGAGGCGCGTCAGCTGGTCATGTATCTGGCGCATGTGGAGCTCGGCATGAGCATTTCCTTTGTCGCACAGCACTTCGGCCGGGACCGCTCGACGGTCGCCTATGCCTGCCGGGAGGTTGAGCAACGCCGCGAAGCGCCCGAGTTCAACGAGCTGGTCACCGAGATCGAGGAACTCGTATCGCAGATGAGCGAAGAGGGCGTGAGCTACAGCGATATATTCGGAGGGCTGCAGTGATGCCTGATCAGACCAACAGCACCGGCAGCCCCCCGATGTCCGGCACGCGCGCCCAGCTGGCCAAACGCCAGCGCATGAAGCTCCTCAGACGCCTGGCTGCGCCAAAGGCCTATCTGGAAAAGATCTCCGCGCCCTGCGCCAAGGATCCGCAGCAAGGCGTGCACTATATCCTCGTCAGCCGCCGCGCCGGCGATCAGACCCGCTCCACCACAAAAGTCGCCGCTGGTCTGGTGCGCGATCTGCTTACCCTCGGCCTTGTGCACGACGCCGATCAGGGTCTGCGCCTGACCCGCGAAGGGCGCCTGTCGCTGAAACGCTGGCTGTCACAGGGCGATCAGGCCTTTGCCGATCAACACCGTGAGCTCATTCATGTGCCCTCATCTGCAGCGCCAATCGATCCGGCAGCAGACAAGCCGCAGCAAGCGGCAACCGAGACGCGCAAGATCAATCTGTCCGAAAGTCCGCTGGCCTGGCTGGCCCGGCGTAAGGACAAGGCGGGCAGGGCGCTGCTGGAGCCCGACCTGGTGCAGGCGGGCGAAAAGCTGCGCACCGACTACAGTTTTGCGCAATTGATGCCGACCGTCGCCAAAGGCTGGCGCTGCGAACAATCCTCAAACAGCGGCTCACCGTCCGGCGGCGCGGCGGACCTCGCCGACGATGTCATTGCCGCGCGCCAGAGGATCGAGCGGATCCTGCAGGCGCTTGAACCGGTTCTGGCCGATGTTCTGGTGGATGTATGCTGTCACCTGAAGGGACTGGAAGCGGTGGAGGCCGAGCGCGGCTGGCCGGCGCGCTCCGGCAAGGTGGTGCTCAAGATTGCCCTTGGCAGTCTGGCCGACCACTACGGCTACCGCACCCGCGCCCCGAACTCCCGCCACCGGATAAAGACGGCGCATCTGGCCTGAGCGATTTGGCCTGAGTGATTTGGCCTGAGTGCGGGAAAGGCGCGAGGGGAAGGGGTGTGATAGCCTGTCGTTACATTGATGCTTGTGTGAGCGCCGCAGCGCGTGCTGCAAAAAGATCCTTTTTGCAACGTAAACAAAATCACGCTTTGTGAGGTGAAGGTGCCTCGCCGTTCAGGTATGCTCGCAGGCTTTCCTTGAAAAAATAGTTCCAGCCATCAAAGCAGATATCCCAACATTTCAGTTTGGGCGTTAGGCCAACATGCGTCATGGTTACACGCGTTTTATCGCCTTCCGGGATGAACTCCCACACGATACGGGTGTTCATCCATTCCTGGTCAATCTCTTTCGGTTGCCCGTCGACTTGGTGATGCGCATTGATGCACACCATTTCAATCATTTTATCAGGGTTCAGGCGCGTCGCTTCAAATGTCCAATGCCCATAATCTGGCGGAAAGACGGCTTTGATCGTATCACCGATTTTGTTCAGTTGACCTGCAGTGGTTTCAGTCCACCACTTGTCCATCTCTCTGGCAATGGCATTGAAGCAAGCTTCTGTTGATGCCGTCACCTCAATAGAGGCTGAATAATTGTCCTTTTTCGATACCATCTTGCTGTCCTTCAATCTTATCAGGCCAGCATAAGCCGTTTACTTTTAAGTCGAAAGTAGGCAACATTTTCGTACCTAGTATCTGATTTCGTACTAATGGGGAAACATGTCCAGTCGCACCACCGACACTCTGTGCCCTGCGCCGCTTGTTTTCGATATGATTGGCGGAAAGTGGAGGCTCTCGATACTGCAAATTCTAATATTCAAGGGGACCAAGAGGTTCGGCGAGTTGCGTGGTGAATTGGATGGCGTGACGCAAACGATGCTCACGAGGCAATTACGAGCACTCGAAGCGGATGGCCTCATCGTTCGAACTGTCTACGCAGAAGTTCCGCCCCGCGTTGAATACAGCGCTACGGAAGACGCAATGGCGTTGAGAAAGACCTTCGAAAACATGCACGAATGGTGGCTCAGTCGAAAGACATGACAGAATGCCTGACCAGTCACTGACGAGAGGGGGGCACAGCTTCGCTAAGTCGCATACTATGAACATCTGGACCCTGTCGCAAAAAGGATGAGTTTTGCAACGGTCGAGATGGCCAAAAACCTCATTGGCAAAAAAATTTGGCTGGTTCAGCGGTTGACCGTAAGCCGACTACGGTGCAGATAGATTAAGTAGTCAACTTGAGAGTCAATTTAGTGGCAGACCGAACTGTAAATGCTCGCATGAACCGTCAGCGCGAAAACCGTTCAGCAGAGGGATGGAAGAAGGTGACCGTATGGGTGCCTACTGAAGCTGACGCTGAAGACATTCGAAAAGCCGCCCTCGAAAAACGCAAGCGCGCTGAAGCGCTGCAAGGGCTCAGCAATGAGGTAAGCACCGTGAACCTAGAAACTGAAAATCGTATTGCAAAGGCGATTGCAGAACATGGATCAGATGCCTTCAAGACTCCCTCTGGCGCAGTGCTCACTCTAATGACGCAACTAGCAAAAGAGGAAAATTTGCAAGGTATCTCTCGCGCCGTGATCATTCTTGCCAGAGCAAAACCAGCAAACGCCGCATTTGTAATTGGCGCTGTACCGGCTAAAATTTCAAATTTCCTTACCCTCCAACGCGGAATCAGTTCTCAAGCCTTGATCAAGTGGACGACAAAAAAACCTAACTGGGCGGATGAGATAAAGGAAGCGGTTAGAGAGCCCGATCGTTTTGAACAAATCGTTGAAACCATGGCGGAGGCAATTAAGCGCGACGCCTCTCTTAACCGTCCAGATGCCTGATGCAGCGCCCGAAAAAGGATCGAGAAGCAATCCTTCAATACAAAGATGTTTTGCACCTCCCAAAATTGGAAACTCATCAATCACTTTTGCGACAGCCAAGCCCTTGAAGTAACAGGATGCAAAAACCCGTTGCAAAACCCTTTCTTTTTGCAACGATCAGACTTTTGAACAATGCGATATTAAAGATAGCTCGGCGTTCAGGACATCAGTCCTCCGGTGTCGTGTCAAGCCACGCTGAGGGCCGGCGTCGGAGCGAATGCGGGTCAGCATCACATCCGCGGCCAAGAAGTAACGTGCAAAATTATTTGCTGGGCCTGATGAGGCTATTCTGCTGCGGATACGAAAAAAAATCCGTGATGGCGCCTTTGTCATGCTTTTTGTGTAACCTTGAAGTTACTCATTCGAGCTCCTATGTAACCTGTGAGTGACATGAGGAGACCTGACATGAACCTTCTTTCCACGACACGTTTGGCTGTAAACACGACGCTTGTTGTTGCGGCTGCCGCAATCACCGTGTTCGCGGTACTGGGCGGGTCGATAGAGTCCCGTTCTTTGATCCTGCTTGGGGGGATCGCTGTTCTAGGCGCAATCGCGCAGTTCGCGGTATCGATCGTAAGTCCGGGGACAATCAGACCAACATGGGACGAACAGAACGTAGCAGCGCATCGAGGCTCCTATCAGTTTGGATATTGGTTGGCGTTGATCGGATTCTGGGTGTTTCTGGGCTTGAATCACTGGCTTGCAGTCGATCTTGAAACCGCGTTTCTCTGGATGGGCGTCATCCTGGTTTCAATCCCGTCGGTCTGGATGGTCTTGGCCACCCTTTTCGGACGTGCAGGATGAGCCAACTTCTGTCGAACATGAAGCAAATTCGGGAGAATGCCGGCCTGACTCAGGCGGAGTTGGCAAAGGCTGTGGGCGTGAGCAGGAAGACGATCAACACGGTCGAGAACGGCGTTTTTGTGCCGTCCACGGTTCTGTCTCTAAAGCTGGCGCGACGCCTTGATGTGACCGTTGAGGAGCTCTTTCAGCTCCCCCAGTAGCGCAGCTTCCCGCAGACCTACCCAGAAGCTCAATTGACACCTTCGCAGCGCCCGCAAGTCGTCATCAGCTTGATCCGACAACACACCCGTCATCTGGTTTCCAACGGACCACAATCTGAAAGGTCTGGCTGGCCTGAAGACGCCAGGTAACCGGATCGTTCAGAAAGCCAGATCGAACCCGATCTCTGCCCCGTAGCTTTCATACCCCGGGACCCCGATGCCGTCATAATGTGAATTCAGCACGAAGTCGCCGCCGTTCGGCATGATGTAATTCGCACCCATCATGACCTTGGCGCGGTTGCCTTCATACTCCGGCAAGACCAGCGCGGCATTTCCCGAGCTATGGGTTGATGATCCAATCATGGAAACACCTCCCACCAGTTCCAGAGACGCTCTGTCTGTCTGCAAGTTGACGCGGTGGCGGACCTCCAGACCAAGTTCGGCTTGCAGCAAATCGAGTCCCTGTTTTGGAATGGAATTACCGAGGCTGTCGACATATGCGTCCTGATCATCGCTCGTGTAAGACAGCTGCAGCGACGGCATGACGGCCGTACCTTCAAAGCCAATTTCACCCGAGACCTTTAGCTGGGCAAGGACCCGCTGCGTGTCAAAACTGTCTGTATAGGTGCCCAGTGGAGAGATGTCGTTTGACGTTTGCCCATATAAGACACGGCCTTCCAGGAACAGGGGCTGTTCGGGTAAACGTGCCACCGCATAGGGGCCGGCAAGCCATCCGTAGCCATTGATCTGCGCGTTCACATCCGTCTGGCTCAGATAGTCAAACTCGGCCATCCCGCCAATGAGAAATGTCGGAGAAATCTGCAGGTGCTGACCAATTGCGCCAAAAAGGTACCGCGATCTTGCCGTGCTTTCCCGGCTCCAGGTGCCGTTGAACCTCATCCAGACACTGTTCTTGACGCCAGGTTGGCGCGCGAAGTCAAATTTGCCGTTGCCGCGCGTGATGTCAAAGTCGAAGGCGCCTCCCGCGCCGCCCGATAGAAACCCGGTGAGGTCCGGCTGACTGGAAATCAGTTGGTTCGCCCGTGTCTGCATGAACTGCGCGATGACTTTTTGCGTTTGCTCAACGGCTGCACTTGAAAATGTCACTTCATTTGACGCGAGCCAATTTCCAAGCCCTGCGGCGTCCGTAAAGCCCCCCTTTGGGACTGA
>JABXHV010000078.1 GCA_013373445.1 Paracoccaceae bacterium
GCCGGCTCTTGTTGAAATAATACAAGCCCCGGTCCGGCGTACCTGGCTCTGGCTAGTACAGCTCAGGATGATGCGCCCTGTAAGTGGGCGTAGGTTGACTGCAGGAGGTCTGCTCGCGGCAAGGCGGGACAAGCTTTGTCAAACTATCACTACCACTACCCCAACGCAGGCAGAGCCTGCCCGCCTTGCGCCCCTTTACGCTTCGATGCATCCGGGCGCGCCGCGAGAACGACGAAACAACACTCGAACTTCAGCAACACACCGAAGGGAAGCCTTGCGGTGATTTCGGTGCTGGCGCGGTGGGATGAGGTATCACCCGGAACTCGGCATGGGTCTTCAAAAAACTCAAAAGGGTCAAGCCCGGTGAGGCGTGCGTTGCGCTTGGCTGCGACAGCCACCTATCGTATTCGTGTAGTGATGTGATTTGCAGCATGTCGCCAAAGCGCTACTTCTTGAGCAATCATGATGGAGGTCGCCAATGTTTCGTTCCTGGATGTTCGCCCTGTGCATCGTTGCGTTGCCCAGTTTGGCAAGCTTTTCGGCCAAGGCAGACACGGCGCTGTTTGCCGGCGGTTGTTTCTGGTGTGTGGAATCTGATCTTGAAGCTGTGCCCGGCGTACGCGACGTTGTCTCCGGATACGCCGGGGGAAAGAGCCAGAACCCGACTTACAAGACTTATGAGAAGGGCGGGCACCGCGAAGTGGTGAAGGTCGACTTCGACCCGGCCAAGGTCAGCTATCGGAAACTGGTGGATACGTTCCTGCGGACCATCGATGTCACAGATGCCCGCGGCCAGTTCTGTGATCGCGGGTTTGCTTATTCCTCGGCGATCTATCCCTTAACGAGCGCTCAGGCCAAGGCGGCAAAGCAAGCGGTTTCAGACGCAGAAAAAGTGCTTGGGCACAAAGTCGTGACGCCCGTCGAAGGGGCTGTGCTGTTTTGGCCTGCCGAAGACTATCATCAAGGTTACTATAAAAGCAGTTCACGCACGTTGACCCGATTTGGGTATGTGACGAGAGCCAGGGCCTACAAGGGCTATCGAAAGGCCTGTGGCCGCGACGAACAGGTTCGCAAAGTCTGGGGCAGCGAGGCCTACAAAGGGGTGCCGATGCACGGGTCTTGAGTCGGCCGCAGGCGGCAAGTGCAAAGACAAAGAAAAGAGGCAGCAAACGCGTTGTCTGCTGCCTCCCTTAAAGATGTAACCGTTGCCAGAAGCAAACTTAGAAGCGATAGGCGGCTCCGAGTGTAAGCGTGTCCTGTCTGCCTTCCACCGTGAATGGATTGAAACCGGTGAACTGATACGTCTTCTTACCCATTTCAAAGTGCTTGTAATCCACTCGCAAGGACAGCTTGTCGCTCAACATGCCTTCAATACCTGCACCTGCGACAAGGCCAACGTGGGTGTTGGCGCTGGTTTCACCGTTGGAACGGCGCTTGACCGAATATTCACCGAAGCCCACGCCTGCGGAGAGATAGGGCAGAAAACGCTCGATAGCGTAGCCGATTCGCGCAGTCGTTGACCCATTCCAATTGGACTTGGAGGTGGAGAGACCAGTCGCGCTCGACGTGCTGTAGCTCGCCAGATTGGCTTCTGCCGCAAGGCCAAAGACCATTTGTCCGACGGCAAAGTCGTAACCACTGTAAACGCCGCCGATGCCGGACTTTAGAATTTTTGAACTACCGAGGCTGTCTTTGCCGTTCAGCTGTCCGTATCCAGCCTGTAGACCGACGTAGAAACCTTCGAACGGGTTCGCTCCAACCGACCCTGAATTTTCCTGATACGACATGTCGGCGGCGGTAGCACCGTTGACCATTGCAGTAGAGATGAGCAAAGCGGCGATCGCAATGTGTTTCATTTAATCAATCCCGTTAAATACGTAGAAATAAGTCAAGTAGCTTAAGTTGTAAAAATAATGTGATTCGCTTGAAAATTGTCAGAGGCGAATTGAGCGAATTAACAGAAAATTTACCTTTGTGGCGCAGCAGCCAAAAACAAGGGAATTTCAACAAAACAAACGGACTCTCGGCAACACATGGCGGAGTTTTACGCCGGTTTTAAAAGTCTGTTACAGTTTCCCTGTCTTGACTCTGTCGAGCGATCGCAACGCAATTTCGAGCCGATTCGCATGCGGCAAACCGGTATGCAGTAGTTTTTGGTTGGTATGGTTGCGTAGAAAGGACGACTAGACCCCGGCCTCGAAAGCCTCGACCAGCTCCATGAACGCACGGCCGTATTTTTCCAGCTTCGACTGGCCGACGCCGGACACCCCGAGCAGGGTGTCCTCATTGGTGGGACGCGCCTTGGCGATCCCGGCAAGCGTCGCATCGGGAAACACGACGTAGGGCGGCACTTCGCTGTCGCGGGCGATCTGGGTGCGTAGGCGCCGCAGGCGTTCAAACAGCAGACGATCATCGGACTCAAGCTCATCTGCAAGCGAGGCCGAGCGTGCACCGCGGGTCTTTTTCAGACTGGCCGCACCGCGGTCCTTGCGCAGCAACACCTCGCGTTCGCCGCGCAGAACCGGGCGCGCCTCTTCAGTCAGGGTCAGTGCGCCGAAGTTGGCGTGATCCACATCCAGAAAGCCACCCGCCACCAACTGGCGGGCCACCGATTGCCAGCTCTTGGCGGAGGTGTCCTGACCGATGCCATAGACCGACAGCTTGTCGTGACCGAAGCGGGTGACCTTGTCACTTTCCTTGCCGACAAGCACATCGATGATGTGGCCGGACCCGAAGCGCTGGCCTGTGCGATATACGGCAGAGAGAAATTTCTGCGCTGCCTGCAATCCGTCCCAGGTTTCCACGGGCGAAAGACAAGTGTCGCAGTTGCCGCAAGGCTTGGGATAGGTCTCGCCAAAATGGGCCAGCAGAGCCTGACGACGACAGCCTGCGGTTTCGCAGATGCCGAGCAGGGCATTCAACTTGGCATTTTCCGCCCGTTTGATTTCATCAGGCGCATCGCCTTCGGCAATCATTCTGCGGCGCTGGACCACATCGGCCATGCCATAGGCCATGAAAGCCTCCGATGGCGCGCCATCACGTCCGGCCCGTCCGGTTTCCTGATAGTAGGCCTCGACGGAGGAGGGCAGATCAAGATGGGCGACGAAACGCACATCCGGCTTGTCGATGCCCATTCCAAAGGCAACGGTCGCCACAAGACACAGGCCCTCTTCCAGATGGAAGGCGTCCTGATTGGCTGCGCGCACGTCCGCCGGCAAACCGGCATGATACGGCAAGGCGCGAATACCCTTGGTTCCCAACCACTCGGCGATGTCCTCGACCTTGGCCCGGGACAGGCAATAGACAATGCCGCTCTCGTCTTTGTGGCGAGAGAGAAAATCGAGCAACTGCTGGCGCTGGTTGGTGCGCTCCGCGATCTCGTAGCGGATGTTTGGCCGGTCGAAGCTGGTGGAAAACACTTCGGCGCCCTGGAGCCCCAGTCGCGCGATAATGTCCTCGCGCGTATGCGGATCGGCAGTCGCCGTCAGCGCAACCCTGGGAACGCCAGGATAGCGCGCGCCGAGCGTCGTCAGAGACAGATATTCGGGACGGAAATCATGTCCCCACTGGCTGACGCAATGGGCCTCATCAATGGCGAAGAGGGCAATTTCAAGCGTGTCGAGAAAACGCCGGAAGCTCTCGGTCGCCAGACGTTCCGGCGTGACATAGAGCAACTTCAGCTGACCGGACCGGGCACGCTCACGGACAGCGTCCTGCTCTTCCGGCGACAGCGAGGAGTTCAGAGCCGCAGCGGCCACGCCGGCGCCCTCAAGCGCCCCGACCTGGTCCTTCATCAGGGCGATCAGTGGCGAGATGACGATGCCGATGCCGGCCCGGCACAGCGCAGGGATCTGGAAGCACAGTGACTTGCCGGCCCCCGTCGGGAACAGGACAACCGCATCACCGCCCGCAACCAGTGTGTCGATGACTTCCCGCTGCCGTCCGCGAAAGTCCGGATAGCCGAAGACGCTTTGCAGCACCTCCTGCGGGGTCGCAGACGAATGGATGGAAAGACTCTGGTCCTGTGCGCTGGCCGAAAGCGGCTGCGATGCAAGCATGTGCGGCTGATTCCCTGATTTGCCGCAGTCTCTCTTATTCGCGACTCCGGGGCAATCGCCTTCGGCCCGGTTTGCGGGGATTTCGGGTCAGATGCTCCAGAGCGGGCTTGTGAAAATTCCGATGCAGGTAAAGAGAGCAGCAATCC
>JABXHV010000122.1 GCA_013373445.1 Paracoccaceae bacterium
AGCCGAACAAGGCTGACTGGCTCGACGGCAAGTGGGCAGGCATGAAGCGGGCTGCAGACGTTGAAGATCCGCGTCGCGGCAAGACCGGTCTGACAGACAGTGAGCTGGCAGACATCGGCAAAAGCCTGACGGACGTCCCGAGTGATTTCAACATTCACCGGACGATCGCGCGCTTCATGAAGAACCGCAAGGCGATGTTTGAGTCGGGTGAAGGTATCGATTGGGCAACCGCAGAAGCTGTCGCTTTTGCCGGTCTCCTGAAAGAAGGCCATCCGGTTCGCCTGTCCGGTCAGGACTGTGAGCGTGGTACGTTCTCTCAGCGTCATTCCGTTCTGTACGATCAGGAAAATGAGTCACGCTACATTCCGCTCAACAGCCTTTCCGGAGATCAGGCTCGCTACGAAGTCATCAACTCGATGCTTTCGGAAGAAGCGGTGCTTGGCTTTGAATATGGCTACACACTGGCAGAGCCAAATGCTTTGACATTGTGGGAAGCCCAGTTCGGTGACTTCGCCAACGGTGCACAGGTCGTCTTCGACCAGTTCATCTCGTCTGGTGAGCGCAAATGGCTGCGTATGTCCGGTCTCGTCTGCCTTCTGCCGCATGGCTATGAAGGGCAGGGTCCGGAGCACTCCTCAGCGCGTCTGGAGCGTTTCCTCCAGATGTGTGCGGAAGACAACATGCAAGTCGCGAACTGCACGACACCTGCCAACTACTTCCACATTCTGCGCCGTCAGATCAAACGCGATATTCGCAAGCCGCTGATCCTCATGACGCCGAAGTCACTGTTGCGCCACAAGCGTGCAGTTTCCAAGCTTTCCGAACTTGGTCCGGACAGCACCTTCCACCGTCTGTTGTGGGATGATGCTGAAAGCAATCCGAATTCGGAAATCAAGCTGGTGGCTGACAACAAGATCCGTCGCGTTGTCATGTGTACAGGCAAAGTCTACTACGATCTGCTCGAAGAGCGCGAGAAGCGGGGCGTCAACGATGTCTACCTTCTTCGTGTCGAACAGCTTTACCCATTCCCGAAAAAGGCTTTGGCCGCTGAACTGAAGCGTTTCAAGAACGCCGAGATGGTTTGGTGTCAGGAAGAGCCAAAGAACATGGGCAGCTGGTTCTTCGTAGAAGATCTGATTGAAAATGTACTCCAGGAGATCGGTGCGAAAACGACCCGTCCGTCCTACGCAGGACGTCCGGCATCTGCTTCCACCGCAACAGGTTTGATGTCTACGCACCTGGCGCAGCTTCAGGCCTTCCTGGAAAAGGCGTTGGGTTAACGGGTGTTGGGGGGCCTGCGAGGGTCCCCGCTCACCGGAACTAGCCAGGCAAACTTAAGAGAAGGCGACCATGGCAACCGAAATTCGCGTGCCCACTTTGGGCGAATCCGTATCCGAAGCAACGATCGCACAGTGGTTTAAAAAGCCCGGTGATGCGATCCAGGCGGACGAGCCGCTTGTAGAACTAGAAACCGACAAGGTAACTGTAGAAGTTCCTGCCCCTGCTGCGGGTACGCTGGAAAGCATTGTTATCAAGGAAGGCGAGACCGTCGAGGTTGGTGCTCTTCTTGGACATATCGCTGAAGGTGCATCTTCAGGTGACGCGGCACCAGCTGCTGCTTCCAAACCAGCTGAAAAGTCAGACAGTGACTCCGGCAAATCTGCAGATCTCGTTGACGTCGTCACACCAAGTGCGGGCGAATCCGTCACCGAAGCTGAAGTTGGCGAATGGAGCGTGAAGGTCGGCGATGTCGTCAAGGCAGACGATACGCTCGTTGAACTTGAAACCGACAAGGCAGCACAGGAAGTTCCATCTCCTGTTGCAGGCACGATCGTCAAGATCGCTGCCAACACCGGTGATACAGTTGAGCCTGGCGTTCTGCTGTGTCAGATCGATCCATCAGGCGACGCTGCTGCAGCACCGGCATCTGAAGATGCTGCTCCTGCTCCAAAAGACGCACCAGCGGCTTCCGGCTCTTCCATGCCGCCAGCACCTGCTGCATCCAAGATGATGGCCGAAAAGAACATCTCCGCTGATCAGGTTTCCGGTTCCGGAAAACGCGGTCAGGTGCTCAAGGGCGACGTTATTGCAGCAGCAGCTGCCGGTGTCTCCTCTGCTCCTGCAGCGAGCCAGGCTCCTCGTGGTCCGGTCAACGCCGACGACGAAAGCCGCGAAGAACGTGTTCGCATGACCAAGCTGCGTCAGACCATTGCGCGCCGTCTGAAAGACGCGCAAAACACGGCAGCCATGCTCACCACTTACAATGAAGTGGACATGGGCCCGATCATGGAACTGCGTAAGCAGTACAAGGAGCTGTTTGAGAAGAAGCATGGCGTTAAGCTCGGCTTTATGGGCTTCTTCACCAAGGCAGTTTGCCATGCGTTGAAGGAAATCCCGGCAGTCAACTCCGAGATCGACGGCACCGACCTGATCTACAAGAACTTCTGCCACGTCGGCGTCGCCGTTGGTACGGACAAGGGCCTTGTTGTGCCTGTCGTTCGCGATGCGGATCAGATGACGATTGCTGAAATCGAACAGGAAATCGGTAACCTCGGCCGCAAGGCGCGCGACGGCAAGCTCGGCATGGCCGACATGACCGGCGGCACCTTCACCATCTCCAACGGTG
>JABXHV010000083.1 GCA_013373445.1 Paracoccaceae bacterium
CAGAGGCGAACTCGGCGGCGTTGTCATAAACGCGGGTCCTGCGAGGGAGTTGACCGGACATGAAACTTGCACGGCCCGGGGCGCAAAGCGGGGACGCGGTGTAGGCGTTCTTGAAACGGGTGGAGCGGGCCGCCAGGGCCTTCAAATTCGGGGCATGCAGAAAGTCGGCGGGACCATCTGCAAACAGGGTTCCATTCAGCTGGTCGACCATCAATATGAGAATATTGTTGCGATCTGACATTTAAGCACCCCACTAAGTTACAAAATCCGCTTATTGCAGAAACCTATAGAGGCTTTGACTGCCCGTTGCATTCATAAACGCCTGCTTATGTTTAGACGGCTCTATTGACGGATGCGACGAGGACCTGGGCGACGTGAGGCCCACAACGAAGAAGGCCCCGCCAGATCTATCTGACGGGGCCTTCGTAGACGAATTCCTGCAAGACCTATCAGGCAGCCGCCACGTTGGTCAGGAAGGTTTCGATCCGCTTGGTCAGGCTCTCCAACTGATCAGTCGCGTCGTTGGTGACAGATTCAACCTGTGCCGCGGACTGGTTGGTTTCATTGGCGCCTTGAGACACGGCCTGAATGTTGTCGGTTACATTGGCAGTGCGTTCTGCTGCATGGCCGATGCTGGTGGAGATTTCGGCGGTCGCGACGGACTGCTGTTCCACCGAGCTGGCCATGGCTGCGGCTGTCTCGCTGACCGAGTCCATCATCTTCATGATGCCGCTGATCGCGTCCACTGCCGTGTGGGTGGAATGCTGGATTTCGGAAATCTGGCTGGAGATCTCTTCGGTTGCCTTTGAGGTCTGTGTGGCCAGCTCCTTGACCTCGGCTGCGACCACTGCGAAGCCTTTGCCAGCTTCGCCAGCACGTGCGGCTTCGATCGTGGCATTCAAGGCCAGGAGGTTGGTCTGTTCGGCAATTGCCTGGATCAGTGCAACCACATCGCCGATGCGTTCAGCTGCTTGCGAGAGGCTGACCACCCGGTCGTTAGATACGCGGGTTGCGTCTGTTGCCTCATTGACCTTGCTCAGCGTTTCGCCAACCTGACGGCCAACTTCCTGAACCGATGCGGACAGTTCTTCTGTTGCGGCTGCAACGGTTTGCACGTTGCGGCTGGCATCCTGAGAGGCGCTGGAAACGTCGCCACTGCGTTCGCTGGTATTGCCAGCAATGCCGGCCAAAAGCTCTGCCGTGTCTTCCAACTCCTTCATGTTGGAGCTGACGGTTGTCAGCGCAGTTTCAATGTCATCGCGGAATTCGCGTACAAGCGTATCGATGTTTTCCTGACGGACACGAGACTGCTCGTTGGCATGGCGCTGATCTTCTTCCAGACGGAAGCGCTCCACCTCACGGTCGCGGAAGGTGCCGATGGCGCGTGCCATGTTGCCCATTTCATCCTTGCGGCCTTCAGCCGGGATGGACAGGTTGGTATCGCCTGTCTGCAGACGCTGCATTGCTTCCGTCAATTTGCGGATCGGCAGCATGATGTTGCGGTTCAAGAGAATGCTAAGCCCTGCCGAGATTGCCAATGCAAATGCAAGAGCGGCAATGATCTCGATTTGGGCAGCGCTTCCGGAAGCCACAGCCTCTTCGCCGGATTTGGCGGTGATTTCACCCGCTGTTCTGGACAGCGCTGCAACGGTTTCGGAGAACTGCCCATTGAGCTCGCGAAGTTGTGTCGTTGCCTCGGTGACCTCGGCAAACGTTGTCTCGACGTCGGAGGCAGCGTTGTTGGCCTGGTTGATCAGGCCAACCAGAGTTTCATCCAAAGTCGCGCGTATGTCGCGGTCAGTGGAATCCACCAAGGTCTCGTCCTGGATACCTTGATTGAGCGTCTCGACAACTTCGCGCACATTCTGGACGACCGTCGCGAGGCCATCGATGGCTTCGGCAGATTCCCCGATCAGATAATCGGTGTACGAGTTGCGGATTGAAACCGTGTTGCGTGCGAGCGTCTGGGTTGCTGTCGACAACTTTAGAATGCTGGCTGTCTGGGCGTCATAGGCACGCAAAGCCGCTGTGGCATCTGCAATTGGCTGTTTTGTTGCAGCCTTCAAGGTTTCCGTGTGCTCCGTCAATTTGGCCAGCGGAGCGTCGAACTTGTTGACAGTCATTGCTGCAAACGCGTTTGGTTTGAAGCCAACGACATCTTTGCGCAGTTTCTTGACGTCGCCCAGGATGGTCTTAACGAGCTTCTTGACCTCTGGAGTCTTGATGCCCCGACGTACTGCCTTGGAATCGCGCTCGAGCTGTTTTGCCAGACCGTCAAAGCTTTTCTTGATCGGGTCAGAGGCAGCTGTCTTCAAAAGACGTGTTGTTTCACGCTCCATCAGCAGCAGGCTGATATTCATTGAAGAGATGCGAGATTCGACTTCGGACAGTTCCTGCTGAGTGCGGCCATTGACGATTGAATGGGCAATGCGTTGCGCCTCCAGGTCCTTGAGCTGGGCGATCGCACCGTTGGTCGCAACCACAAGATCTGAGGTCATAGTGTTGAGCTTTTCAACCGCTTCGTCGCGCTGGGTGCGTGTTGCCGCCAGCTCATCAAAGGTATTGCTTAGCTCTGAAACGTATGACTTTAGCGATTCAGCGTCCGTTGGACGGTCTTTCGCCAGCTCATCGGTCCGTCGATCAACATCCGCTATTTCTTTGCGAACTTGTTCGGCTGCTTCTGGAGATCCGGCTTTTTCAAACTCGCTCATGCCACGTAGCAACGGTGGGACAGTGCCCATGATGTTGCTCGCTTCATTGGCAATGGTTGTGGACCCGCGCATCTGACCGGTTGCAAACAATCCGCTCGCGCCTACACCGGCTGCGCACAAGAACATGATTGCCAAGCCGCCAATGAATTGGGTTTTTATGGAGAGTTGAAGACCTGATGGCTTTCTGCTCTTTGATTGCTTTGACGCATCGGAGCTACTTTTGGTTGTAGCCGTTTTGGACCGTTTAAAAACCACCATTCACCTCCGGTGAGAATGCGAGCATGCTTAAATTGTCACCAAAAGTACCTCAACAAGTTCTAACAAATTGCAAAAATTGTCGCGACAATCTCCGGTTTTTTCCCAAAATTACGGGGATTTACCTACAATTTGTTCAGCACTCATATAAATAGGATCAAGTTGCCTTTGAGTGAGTTCCGTCAGAGTGCCCTAGGTCCATGTCAGGCCAAAGCAGGTTCCGAAGTCGTTGTTTTAGCACCTTGGCCTCCGGGAAGCCTCCATCGGCCTTACGCTCCCAAATCAGGGTGCCGTCGCATGTGATGGTGAAAATTCCACCGGTGCCCGGGACGAGTGTGACTGACCCGGTTTCTTGCGAAAAGGTGGACAGGATCTCTTGTGCCATCCATGTGGCTCGCAACATCCAGTTACATTGACTGCAATAGGTGATTGTAATGTTAGGTTTGTTTGTCTCTGACATGGGTTTCCGGGAACTGCGTTGTGTGATTTCTAAGTCGTTGTCGGGCATATGCCCTTGAATGGGGAATGATCTCAAGAAGGAATGTGTGGTGAGGCGATGAAGCGTTTTCTTGAGATGGCCCAGGAGGTGTCCCTTGAGCATGCCGATGTTGGTCACATTGTTGGCAAGGTGAATTCGGCGCGCCGACTGTCGGGTTTGACCAACCTGGTTCTGCAGCTAGATGCTGACAACGGGATTTTTGTGGTGAGGATTCCGACAACCACCACGGGGAAACAGATTGATCGCGAGGCGGAGTATTTCAATCTGTCGTGTGCTGCCAAGCTGGGTGTATGCGAGATGCCTCTGTATTTTGACACGGGCACCGGTGTGATGCTGAACAGGGCATATGCCCTGATTGATAAGCGGCCTGCACCCGAACAATTGGGTGAGATCGTCGGGTGCCTGCATCAGGGCAAGAAGGCGTTCAAAGGCACGCTTGAGGTGCGATCTTTGCTGGAACCCTATTTGACCTCTGCATTTGCGCGAAGTGTCCCTGACATGCCTGCGCAGAGTTTAGCTCTTGCCGACGACCTTGCACGTCAGGTCGAACAGGCATTGCAAATGCTGCATCTGTCGTTTGAGGGCAGCATGATGGTGCCTAGTCACTGCGACCTTTCCCCTGGCAACATTTTGATGACGCAAGGTGGATTACGATTGATTGATTTTGAGTATTCCGCCATGGCGCCAGCTGTCTGGGATCTGGCTTATGCGATCCAGGAAAACGCAATGGACGTTGTTTCAGAGGAGGCTTTTGTGAACGCTTACAGCGCATGCGGCGCGCTGAGCCCGGCAGCGGACGACCTTGGTGCGATGAAGCTGTGTTGCGATCTCGTATCCGCGGGATGGGCTGTTCAGCAACTCAGTGATGGCAACGCCTTTGGCGATTTTACAAGCTTTGCCAGAAAGCGTCTTGAAAGTGCTTCCCGTCAGTTTGCGACATTGTCGGCAAGACAGTGAAGGTTTTTTCTTAGGGTTGTGAGGGCGCGCTTGGCTGCGTCGGTTGAAGATCCCAGGCACACTGAGCGTAGGCCTCATTCAAGGCGTTCCGATTGTCGGTGTCTGCAGGGTCTCTGATCAGCTTGTCCCAGGCGCCTGTGGCCTGGAGAGTATCAAGGGTGCAACCGCAGATCGTCTGGCACTCAGCACCTGTTTGCCCTTGGATTTCACAAGAATTTATGCAGCCAGCGATGAACTGCTCATCCTTGTGGTCAGGGGCTATGCCGAGTGCGACGCCACTCCAGGCAAGGCCATACAGAAGCGGTTGGTGTAGCAGATAGATCAGCAGCGAATGCCGGCCCATCCATTTCAGCAAGATCACGGGCTTTGCCGTGCTCAACTCGGGCGAGGCGGAAGTGTCCGCGCTTGCCCGGAAAAGCCAGATGCGCGTAAGCGCCATGCCAAACAGCGGCAGGGCCGTCCATGGGATCAGCGGGACGTAATCGACGGAGCCATAAGTTGGAGTGCCCAAGCCGGTCCACAACAGAAGCTGGCCATCGAAGAGAGGGGTCTTGGCCCACAGTGCTGCGCTGGCAATGAAGGCAGCAAGCCCCAGCAGGACCAATGTATTGAACCGGGCAACGAGCAGGCAGAGGAGCGCGCTTGCGGCGAGACAATGCAAAATGCCGAAGCGAACAAAGCTTTGACCAAAACTGAGATAGGTCAGCAGGGAAACTCCCGCCGCCGCGGCAACGAGGACTGCAAATCTGCGCCAGAAAGCATGGACCCGGAATTTGTTTTTGCGGGAGATGGCAAAAGACACACCAGAAAGAAAAAGGAAACTGCCGGCGATCGAGGCGGCGAAAAGTTGCCACCCCTGGCCGGAGTTCACGTTCCAGTTGGTGTATCCGAACCAGGCGAGGTCCCAAGACATATGAAAGGCGATCATGGCGAGGACAGCAAGTCCCCTCGCGACGTCTAGCGCGCCAATTCTATGTCTGTTCATATGTATTCAAAGGTCCGGTTAAAACGATTGACCGTCGAGCTCCAAAACGAGGAGGCGTTTGGCTTCGACACTTTTGCTTAGGCGATAAAAGCCGCCAGCAGCAAGCTCAAAAGTCCGGACATGGCGATAATAACGGCGACGTAGGGCCACGGAGAAGGCTGATGAATGATGTCCACATCGTGCCGGGAATAATGCTTCATTATGGCTTTACCCCTCTTTCGAAACTAATTCCGATGAGGGCAGACTGCCGAAAATTGTGCACCAGCGAAAGAGTGTAAATAAAGTGTTAACAGTATTTTGCGGGGCATATTGATTTCGTTCAGGAATTTCTCCCTGATACAATTCCTGGTCACGTAGCGGAACGTGCTCGCGTTTCCTTCAAACGTCTAAGCCGGCGTATAAAATTGACTATACTCTGCAAGTCTTCTCTTACAGATCAAGCGCGTCCAGGCCGGTCTCCAGGTACTCCGCCAGCAATGGCATGCCGAGCAGGTAATGGGTGCGATCGTTCTCGGGATGCTCGCGTGCATCTTGGGCTGCCTGATCGAAGTCGCTGCTTTCAAAGTCTCCGCGACCGATCCATGCGATTGCAATCAGATCGGCAGATTCATCGACGTTAAGATCGTCGATGAGTTCTTTCAGCTCTTCTGACGTCATGTCGTCATTTTTTTCTTCGGCCAGACCGTCGTGGTGATGTCCACCAGCGAGCTTGTCTTCGTCGAATTCGACCTCGCCCTCATGTCCATCTTCAAAAGAGTCATCGATAGAGGATGAGACGCTGCGCACCTTCTGAATGAGCATTCGGACCGTGTCCGCGGAAATAGCAACAGAGATATTCATGATTTTTCCTCACGGAACGTTTTTTAATTGGTCCCAGTTTCAAGGAAAATATGTGTCCTGAACAGTGAAAAGTGAAGCCGTTCGTGTGGCATTCGCAAAAGCTGCACCGACAAATTCGTGTTTCTACGTGCCGATCAACTTTTGAGCGAACGAGGATAAGTCCTCGCGCTCTTCGCGGGACACCTGGGTTGCAAGAAATCCGCCCAGGCAAATGGTCACACAGACCATCGATGCGAAGCTTATGATGAGAAGAGGGGCTATCAGCGATGCCTGGTCAAAAAGGCAATAGGCTGCGGCGAAAGCTGCCAGGGTGAAAAAGCCAGTGGCAACCTGAATCAAGCGCTTTTGTCTCAATTGTGCCGTGCCTGGTATCTGCAGCGTCTGGGCTGAGAGAAAATGTGCCATGGGAGCCTCCGTTTTCGCGGGCCGACTGTTCGGCGCCTCTTCCATGGCAATCAAACTGGCAGTCGTTTCGGGCTGTGCAAGGACCGAAATGTGGCAAACCCAAGGTTGTTTGTTGTCCCGTTTTGGAATGTGAAATGCAGACGGAAGGTAAAACTCAGGATTGAATTAGGGTGCGGTTAAACTGTCGATGGTAAAGAATTAAGCAGTTTTTTTATTCTGGAAAAATTCTTTTCTTCAGGCCTTTAGAGTTAAACGTTTGATTTTTATTTCTGAATTCAGTGTTTGAAGCGGAATACAGATAAATTTAAAGCACCGACTTTAAAGAATTTTTTTTCATTTATAGGTCTTATCGGAAATCAGGGTTGAATTTTCAGGTGCGGGATTTTGAGATGAACCAACAAGCTGCTCAGGTGAAGGGAGGTCATAAAGACCTCGAACCGGCTGAGGGGGTTGAAGAGCGGGAAGACAAAGAAGAAGCTCCGGCACTGCATCTTGCCGGACTACAGTTCTTTTTTGCCGACATCAACAACAAGATGGTCATGTGGCACGAGCATGGTTCTCAGAGTTTTGAGAACAGTGTTCCCTCCCTGTTGTCTGCCCCGACTGCAGAAGCGTTCCGCTTGTTGTCCGTTGAAGATCGCAAGACGGTCTTACATCTCATCCAGGGCGCCATCCAGAAAGGCAAGGCAGGACCTTACAGCGTTGGGCGTGGCGTAGATCAGCGTATTCCCGGCGTGCCCTTGATGGCGTTCCGTTATGAACTGGCCGATGGTCGTTTGCTGGTGGTTTGTTATCCATCGGCAGGAGAGGCGGACAATTCACGCGGCACCATTGCCCTCGGGCTTGCTCCCATCCTGCAGCATTTCGTCGCCAACTCGAACCGTTCCGTCATGCTGGTCGACAACTTCGGTTATGTGCGCTTTGTCAGTGAAGGTCTGATCAACAGCTTTCAGGTTGACGACATTCGCCTCATTCTTGGCCGCAACATCGCGCATATTCAATCGCGTATCGGTCGATCACTGTCGACCATTATTCTTGAAACCCTTGCCCGGCGCGCCAATGCCAGCGGACGAGGGCGCTTCCTGCTTGCAAATGGCGAGACGTTCGAAGCTGTCTACAACACGATGTTCTTCAGCATTGCCGGTTCCTTCGGGGGGGCGATGTTCTCTGCCGGTGATGTGTCGGGTGATGTGGACTATGCGCAGGTCTTCAATATGTGTTCTGCGCCGATGATCATCGTGAATACAGAATCCAAGCGCATCATGACGGCGAACAAGTCCGCAATGAAGATCTATCACCTCAAGCGTGATGACTTTGAAGACCGGCCGATCACGGAAACCCTGTTGCATCCCAAGAGCTATGCGACATTGCTGGCGGCGGCCAATGAAGGCAACCAGGTGCCGCAGTCAGTTGTTGTGAACAGTCAGAACGGTCAATCAAAGAAGAAACGCCTGAAGGCAACACTGGTGCGCGGTGACAAGGCACCCAAGCTGGTTTTGGAAGCGCGTACATAAGCCTGCATCTTCCAACCTTCGACATTTTCAAAGCGCTATGACGATTTCGTTGTGGCGTTTTTTGCTTGTCGGTTATGTGGGCGACCAAGTATTCAGTATAGAGAAATTCAAATTTTGCCGTGTTTTGCGGGCATTTGCACTTTTTTCCGCGCTTGAGTTTGTTATAGCTTGCGGTGCAAAGGCGGCAGGACTAGGGTCCGCGCGTTTCTCTTTCCCCGTTCCCATGGAGGGTACTTATGGGCTTTATCGCTGATGCGCTGGCGCGCGTTAAACCATCCGCGACAATTGCAGTTACCAACAAAGCTCGCGAGCTTAAGGCAGCTGGTCGTGATGTCATTGGACTTGGAGCCGGTGAGCCGGACTTCGACACACCAGACAACATCAAGGCAGCAGCGATTGCAGCAATCAACGAAGGCAAAACGAAGTACACTGCTGTTGACGGTATCCCGGAGCTGAAACAAGCGATCTGCGCCAAATTCAAGCGTGAAAACGGGCTGAGCTATGAGCCAAACCAGATCAGCGTTGGCACTGGCGGCAAACAAGTCCTCTACAATGCACTGGCGGCGACGCTGAACCCTGGCGACGAGGTCATTGTTCCAACACCTTACTGGGTAAGTTATCCGGACATGGTGCTGCTGTGCGGCGGCGAACCTGTCGTGGTTGACGCCGACAAGGCGACTTTCAAGATCACTCCGGAAGCGTTGGAAGCTGCGATCACGCCAAAGACCAAGTGGGTCATCTTCAACTCGCCGTCCAACCCGTCTGGCGCGGCCTACAGCCGTGCCGAATTGAAGGCGATCACTGATGTGCTGGTCAAGCACCCTCACGTGTGGGTGATGTCTGACGACATGTATGAGCACCTCGTCTATGACGACTTTGAATTCACCACGCCAGCACAGATCGAGCCCGCTCTTTATGATCGCACCCTGACCGTGAATGGTGTTTCCAAGGCCTATGCCATGACTGGCTGGCGTATCGGATACGCCGGTGGCCCTGCCGAGTTGATCAAGGCAATGGCGAAAGTTCAGTCACAGTCAACGTCGAACCCCAGCTCCATTGCGCAGTGGGCTGCTGTTGAGGCGCTGAACGGTTCCCAGGATTTTATTCCGCGCAACAACGAGCTCTTCAAGGGGCGTCGTGATCTGGTCGTGTCCATGTTGAACCAGGCAAATGGTCTTAAATGCCCGGTACCAGAAGGTGCGTTCTATGTCTTCCCGTCTTGCGCAGATCTGATTGGCAAGACAGCGCCATCCGGCAAGAAAATTGAGACCGACGAAGACTTTGTGACGGAGCTTTTGGAAGAAGAGGGTGTTGCTGTTGTGCACGGCTCTGCCTTTGGTCTTGGACCAAATTTCCGTATTTCTTATGCGACTTCTACCGAGGCACTGGAAGAAGCCTGCACACGCATTCAGCGGTTCTGCGGAAACCTTAAATAACGTAACGTAAGTTTTGCACTGATTAAGGGAGGCTTTTGCCTCCCTTTTTTGTTGCGTTGCATCTGGCGGCGAACCTTGTCCAACGCTTCAGGACTTAAGGACAATTTTTCCCAGACTTCGCAGCTTCAACGGTTTCGGCCTGTTTCCTATCGCAACGCCGCGAAAATTCTGCTTGGCAGGTGCGGGTTTCAAGGAGACGATATCTTCATAAGCGGCGGCATATCGATCTGGGGGAACACTTTCACCCTTCGGCTCCTCCCAGGAGCCTCCTTCCGTTGACGGGCCTCTTTGATCTATTGAGGTTGTTGCCAACGGAAGGGGTGCCGCGCGCTTATCGGGTGTCGTACGGCTTTCAATTCGGCCAATTGCCCGATCTAAACAGAATGATCACCATAGCGTTAGTTGAATTTGAGGGCTGGTTGCTGTTTGCTGTTCCCAATGAGGAACAAGCACATGAATATCATCAAGCGAAAATCCTGGGCGTTGTCTGAAAATGAAGCCACGCCTGAAGACGTGTTCTTGAACCGCCGACAGTTCATGGGCGGCGTTGCTGGCGGTGCCGTCGCACTGTCTGGTGGTCTCGGGTTTGCTGGCCACGCCCTCGCGGAGGGCGATCCAAGCGCTGGGCTCTATCCGGTTGAGCGCAACACAGCCTTCACCCTTGATCGCGATGTGACGGCCGAGAAGGTTTCGTCGCAGTACAATAACTTTTATGAATTCGGCTTTCACAAGAACATTGCCAGTGCCGCTCAGGCGCTTCCGATACGGCCCTGGTCGATTGTGGTTGATGGCCTTGTCGCAAAACCCCAGACCATCGATATTGATGCGTTGCTGAAAGAGATGCCGCTTGAAGAGCGCCTCTACCGCCATCGTTGCGTCGAAGGTTGGTCCATGGCGGTTCCGTGGTCCGGCTTCCAGCTTTCTGAACTGTTGAAGAAGGTCGAGCCAACTGCGGACGCCAAATATGTCCGCTTCGAAACGTTCAATAACCCGGAGGTGGCTGTTGGTCAGGAAAGCCAGCCATTTTATCCGTGGCCGTATATTGAAGGTATGACCGTTGAGGAGGCAATGAATGAGCTGTCCTTCATGGTCACCGGGGTCTATGGCAAGCCGCTTGCCAAACAGTTCGGTGCGCCTTTGCGCCTTGCCTTGCCATGGAAGTATGGCTTCAAGTCGATCAAATCCATCGTGCGGATTTCTTTGGTGGATGAGCGGCCTGTGGGCCTTTGGGAGCAGCTGCAGCCGTCCGAGTATGGCTTTTGGGCTAACGTGAACCCCGGGGTGCCTCATCCGCGTTGGAGCCAGGCCAATGAGCTTTTGATCGGGACGCGCGAACGCCGTGCGACGTTGATGTTCAACGGTTATGGTGAGCAGGTCGCTGACCTCTACAAGAACCTCGGTGACGAAAAGCTCTTTATGTAGGCAGTTTTTAAAAATTGAGAATCAGAAAGCCGGTTTCGCAAGAGACCGGCTTTTTCTATGTCTGAATCTGAAAAAAGGACAAAAAAAAGCCGGGTCAAAGACCCGGCAGTTATTTGAAATCATTACCAAAGCAATGAATTCACCTTCCAGAGGGGAACAGCTAATGCTCGCGTCGCTGGGAGGAGTTTGCGACGGTGAACACCAACAGTGACGCTCATATGCAGTGCATCACTTGCTGAAACAAGAGGCATTCTATGCAAAGCAGGTATGCAAAAAGTAAATAGCTGTGAAAAGTTGGGCAGGCGCCGTTATAGTTTACTGATTTTAAAGAGGTAATTAGTTTCCCGGCATTGCCGGGAAATGCTGTTTACAAGTTTTTTTGGGGGCGAAAATATAGTGAGTGACGTAACGTTGTTCGTTGGTTAAATCATAAACATGATGAATAAATGAGCATGTTTTGCGCGGGTATAATTGCGCTCAAAAATCAGAAGTTCCAGGTCTCTGCATTGGAAACCAGAAAGTCCCGGAACGCTTTTACGCGGGCGGTGTTTTTAAGCTCCGACGGGTAGACGAAGAAGGTGTCGAACGTCGGCGCCTTGTCTTCCAGTTCACTGAGGACCTGGACCAGGTTGCTGTCTTTTTCGATCAGATAGTCCGGCAGAATGGCGATGCCAGCACCGGTCTGGACGGCGCGTTTGATTGCCACCAGATTGTTGAGTTTCAAAACTGACTTGCGCGGATCCAGCGCTGGACGGTCTGCAGTCTCCAGCCAGTTCATTTCGCGCAGATACGCAGGGGCCTGTTCACCGAAGGTGACGAGGCGGTGGTCATCCAGATCAGCAGTGCTCCGTGGTGTGCCAAACTTTTTCAGATACCCGGGAGAGGCGAAAACGTGGAAGTGCACGGTGAACAGCTTGCGCTGGATCAGGTCGGGCTGTGTTGGTTGGCGCAAGCGGATGGCAACATCGGCTTCGCGCATGTTCAGGTCCAACTCGACATCGTCGAAAATCAGCTGCAATTCCACGTCCGGATAAAGGTCGATGAATTCATGGATGCGCGATGTCAGCCAGGTTGACCCAATACCAACGGTACTGGTGACCTTCAGCACACCAGATGGCTTTTCCTTGCTATCTGTCAGACGTCCCTGGACCGCATCCAGTTTGATCATGACTTCACGAGCGGTGCGATACAAAAGCTCGCCCGGCTCGGTCAGCAACAGACCTCTTGCGTGTCTGTGAAAGAGCGAAACACCCAGCTCATGTTCCAGGGCGCTGACCTGGCGGCTGACCGCGGACTGGCTCATGTTGAGAGTGTCACCGGCGTGGGTGAAACTTCCCGCATGCGCTGCAGCTTGAAAAATGCGCAGTTTATCCCAATCCATCGGGTTGATCCTTTGTCAGCGTCAAGCTGGACTATTCAGCTGCCTGAGTTTCGCTTAGATCATGTTCGGCCAGAAAACGTTCGGCTTCAAGTGCCGCCATGCACCCCATGCCTGCGGCGGTGACGGCCTGACGGTAAATGTCGTCGGTAACGTCACCAGCAGCGAAGATGCCGGGAATGTTCGTCTTGGTCGAATCCGGTTCTGTTTTCAAATATCCGTTCGGTTTCAGCTCCAACTGATCCTTGAACAGTTCCACCGAGGGAGCATGGCCGATCGCGATGAACACGCCATCTGTGGACAGTTCGCGCGTTTCTCCGGTCTTGACGTTTTTCAACCGAACGCCGGTCACGGACTTGGGCATGCCGCCGCCGAGAATCTCATCGATGGCACTGTCCCAGATGACTTCGATCTTTGGATTGTTGAACAGGCGGTCTTGCAAAATACGCTCTGAACGCAGGGTGTCGCGACGATGAACGACCGTAACCTTGCTGGCGAGGTTTGCAAGGTAAAGAGCTTCCTCAACGGCGGTGTTGCCACCACCGACAACGACCACTTCTTTGCCGCGGTAGAAGAAACCGTCACA
>JABXHV010000001.1 GCA_013373445.1 Paracoccaceae bacterium
CGCCCGGGATCACGTCGTAGTTCACGTGACCGGCCTGTCCAGCCAGCAATTCTGCCAGCGCGACGCCTTCGTCTTCCGCCTTGTGCGCGAGCATTGGACCCGCAATCACATCACCAATGGCATAAATGCCAGGAACATTGGTCTGATAGTTCTTGTCAGTGTCGACACGGCCGCGGCCGTCCAGTGCAACGCCTACTTCTTCCAGGCCAAGGCCTTCGGTGTATGGCTTGCGGCCGATCGCGACCAGAACGATATCGGCATCAATGCTTTCCGCATCGCCGCCCTTCGCAGGCTCAATGTTGACAGAAAGACCCTTGCCCTTCTTGGAAACGCCTGTGACCTTGGAGGACAGCTTGAACTCAACGCCCTGCTTTTTCATCACGCGCTGGAACTGCTTGGACACGTCGGCATCCATTGGTCCGAGGATCTTGTCCATGAATTCAACGACCGTGACCTGTGCACCCAGACGACCCCAGACCGAGCTGAGTTCCAGACCGATCACACCGCCACCGACAACAACCAGTTTGCCTG
Source organism: Paracoccaceae bacterium (assembly GCA_013373445.1). Taxonomy (GTDB): domain Bacteria; phylum Pseudomonadota; class Alphaproteobacteria; order Rhizobiales; family Stappiaceae; genus Roseibium. The sequence continues at coordinate 532 of JABXHV010000001.1, forward strand.
GAACCTTGTCGAGCGCAATCGCGCCTGTTGAGGAGACGATCTGCTTTTCGTCAATTTCAACGCCCGGGAGCGGCATGACGTCAGAGCCGGTTGCGATGACGATGTTCTTGGTCGTCAGAACAGACTTGCTGCCGTCTTCTGCCGTGACTTCCACTTCGCCAGCAGACAGGATCTTGCCGGTGCCGTGATGGGCATCGATCTTGTTCTTCTTCAAGAGGAAGCCAACGCCGTTCACATTGGAGTCGATGACTTCCTGCTTGTGGTTCATCATGGCCGGCAGGTCGAGCTTCGGCTTGGATACTTTCACGCCGAGCTTTTCCAGGCCGTGACCAGCTTCTGCGAACATTTCCGAAGCATGCAGCAACGCCTTGGACGGGATACAGCCGATGTTCAGGCAGGTGCCGCCGTGTGTGGCACGCTTTTCGACCACAGCGACTTTCAAGCCGAGTTGTGCGGACTTGATGGCGCAAACGTAACCGCCTGGCCCAGTGCCGATGACGACGAGATCGTAATTGGACATTTCGATTGCCTTTGTATAATTCGTGCGACCCAAATTCTGGATCAGGGTAGAATTGCGCGTCCACCGGAAACATCCAGGATCGCACCAGTCGTGTAACTGGCTTCTTCGGAAAGAAGCCAAATGATTGCCTTTGCCACTTCGTCAGCGCTGCCTGGTCGTTTCATTGGCAGCGATGCCGTCAGGCTGGCCACCCGGTCGGGCACTCCGCCTGAGGCGTGAATTTCCGTGTCGATGATGCCAGGCCGGACTGCGTTGACGCGAATGCCTTCGTCAGCAACTTCCAGTGCCAGTCCGACTGTCATCGTGTCGATAGCGCCCTTGGAGGCCGCATAGTCGACATATTGGTTGGCAGAACCGAGTTTGGACGCCGCCGAACCGAGGTTGACGATTGCGCCGCCCTTGCCGCCATGGCGGGTCGACATGCGCTTGACAGCTTCTCGTGCGCAGAGAAAAGATCCGGTCACATTGATCGCAAACATGCGGGTCAAACGATCGACGGACATATCTTCGACGCGGGCCGAAACGTCAACAACGCCTGCATTATTGACCAAACCGACAAGCTGACCAAGTTCATCTGCTGCTGCAAAGAGCTCCAGAATGTCAGATTCACTGCCTACATCGCCCTGTTTTGCATGCGCAACGCCGCCGGCGGCGCGGATCTCTTCAACCAATGCATCAGCGGCATTCTGGTTGCTGGCGTAGTTGACCAGCACGGTATACCCCAGCGCCGCTGCGCGCCGACATACGTCAGCACCAATTCCGCGACCTCCCCCAGTTACCAGAATAACACCCGACATGCTCAAAAGATCCTTTCAGGCCAACGGCCAATTTGACTATTACAGATGATCATATGGCCTCAGCGATCCGCGAGCGCCAACCTCAGGCCGAAACCGGCAAAGGTTGCAGCGATAGAGCGGCGCAGCCATGTCAAAATAGTTTCGTTCTTGAGAACACGCTCCCCGATGAGCGCAGCAAACAAGCCATAGATGACGAAAACAACGAATGTCATCGCCATGAACACCGCGCCCATTGCGACCATATCGTAAACCGGCGAGCTTGCCGCTGGTGATACGAACTGGGGCAGGAAGGCGAGAAAGAAGACGGTCAGCTTTGGATTGAGAATGTTGATCAGAAAGGCGGTCGAAGCGACCGATCCCAAAGACCTGGAGCCTGCCTGATCGGCCTGTCTCAGCTCCAGCGGACCCCGCTCACGCAGGGTCTGCCAGGCCAAATAAACCAGATAGGCAACGCCCGCGTATTTCAGAACCTGAAACACAAGGGCGCTGGTGTGCAAGATTGCAGACAGCCCGAGGACCGACGCAAGAATTGCAGGAAGAATGCCGAGTGTGCATCCAAAGGCGGCAGCCGCACTGGGCAGCCGCCCTCTTGAGAGCCCGACCGCCACTGTATAGACGACGCCGGTGCCTGGCACCAAAACGACGACCAAAGCGGTGATCAGGAACTCAATGCTCATCTTCTACTCCGCGATCAGAGATCCAGAACGAGACGCTGCGGATCTTCCAGGCTTTCCTTGATGCGAACCAGGAATGTCACGGCTTCCTTGCCGTCGACAACACGGTGATCGTAGGACAGAGCCAGATAC
>JABXHV010000177.1 GCA_013373445.1 Paracoccaceae bacterium
AGCGGAAGACAATCAGACGGCTGTGACCATCCGTGTTTTCCAGGGTGAGCGCGAAATGGCTGCAGACAACAAGGTTCTGGGTCAGTTCGATCTTGTCGGTCTGCCACCAGCACCACGCGGTGTGCCTCAAATTGAAGTGACGTTCGACATCGACGCCAACGGCATCGTGAACGTTTCTGCCAAGGACAAGGGCACTGGCAAAGAGCAGCAGATCCGTATTCAGGCCTCTGGTGGTCTGTCGGATGCTGACATCGAGCAGATGGTCAAGGACGCGGAAACACACGCGGACGACGACAAGAAGCGCAAGGAACTTGTGGAAGCAAAGAACCAGGGTGAATCCCTTGTTCATTCCACTGAAAAGTCCCTGGCTGATTACGGCGACAAGGTCGGCGCGGAAGAAAAAGCTGCGATCGAAACCGCTCTTGAAGGCTTGAAGAGTGCTCTTGAAGGTGAAGACCTTGAAGACATTCAGGCGAAGACACAGGCTCTTGCAGAAGCTTCCATGAAGCTTGGCGAAGCGATGTATCAAGCCGCACAAGCTGACGCGGAAGCCGATGCTGAAGCTGATGCAGCAGCTGACGATGATGTCGTTGACGCAGACTTCGAAGAAGTCAAAGACGACGACACCAAGTAAGCCTGACAAACAACAACTCGGCCAGCCCTCGCGCTGGTCGAGTTTTGTTTTAGGTGCGCAATGAAAGCGTGCCTTTTGCCGGCTATCTGAGTATCAAGGCATTCAATATCCAATAATTCCTTGGTGGAGGGTCGGTTCAAGTTCGGCCAAAGAACGACAAAACGAGTGACCACGAATGTCCAAACGTGATTTCTATGAAGTCCTCGGCGTTGCCCGCGATGCGGATGAGAAGCAGCTGAAAAGTGCTTTCCGCAAAATGGCGATGAAATACCACCCGGATCGCAATCCTGATGATGCCGGCGCGGAAGCCAGCTTCAAGGAAGTAAACGAAGCCTATGAGTATCTGAAGGATTCTCAAAAGCGTGCTGCTTATGATCGCTATGGTCATGCTGCCTTTGAAAACGGTGGTGGATTTGGCGGCGGCGGCGGCCAGGGTCATGACTTCTCTTCCACCATGTCTGATATTTTCGAAGAGTTCTTCGGAATGGGTGGTGGCCGTCGTTCCGGTGGTCGCGAACGTGGTGCAGACCTTCGATACAACCTTGAAATCACGCTTGAAGAGGCCTTCAACGGCAAGAACGTTGAAATCGAAGTGCCCACAAGCGTCACCTGTGAAGTCTGTACGGGCTCCGGCGCAAAGCCTGGCACCAGTCCCAAAACCTGTCAAACGTGTGGTGGTGCCGGACGTGTGCGCGCCGCTCAGGGCTTCTTTACTATGGAACGTGCCTGTCCGACATGTCAGGGCAAGGGACAGGTTATTTCGGACCCATGTGACAACTGCGGCGGCGTTGGTCGTACGACCCAGGAGCGCTCGTTGTCGGTCAACATCCCTGCAGGGATCGAAGATGGCACACGCATTCGCCTCGCTGGCGAGGGAGAAGCAGGATTGCGCGGCGGGCCAGCTGGCGATCTTTATATCTTCCTGTCGCTGAAGCCACATCAGATTTTCCAGCGTGATGGTGCTGATCTTTACTGCCGCGCGCCGATCTCCATGACGACTGCCGCGTTGGGTGGGCAATTTGACGTGCCGACTCTTGATGGCAACTCCAGTAGGGTCAAAGTGCTTGAAGGCACCCAGACCGGAAAGCAGTTCCGTCTTCGCGGCAAGGGCATGCCTGTGATGCGTTCCAGCCAGTTTGGTGACATGTATGTTCAGGTGACTGTGGAAACGCCGTCAAATCTGTCCAAGCGTCAACGTGAGCTGCTGCAGGAATTCGAGCAGGAAGGATCGGGAGGAAACTCCCCTGAATCTGACGGATTCTTCTCCAAGGTCAAAGACTTCATCGACAATCTGGGCAATTAAAAACCTGCTCAAGCCTTGAAAAGCTGACCGAACGGTATCTACATTCAGGAACAATGTGGAGACCTTAGGAAAATGTTGAATAAATCTCACGCACTGGCACTCAGTGCGCGCCAGACCTTTGATAAAGTCGTCGCGCTCAGGGCAAAGGCTTCGGACGAAGTGAGATTTCTCAGGTCTTGGGTTGAAACGCCTTTGAGAACGGGAGCTATAACGCCCTCCGGACCTCAACTCGCTGAAAAGATGGCTTCTTATCTGGAGCCTCTTCCAGGAACCCGGGTTTTGGAACTGGGTCCGGGAACCGGCGTTATGTCAGCCGCGTTGATCCGGCGCGGAATTGCGCCGGAAAACATTCTGGCTGTGGAATATAGCGATGACTTCTGCACTCTGATTGCCCGCAGGTTTCCGCAAATCAAGCTCATTCAGGGAGATGCCTACGATCTGCCCAAGGTATTTGCAGACCCGCTTGCTGAGGACTTTCGAAGCGGCGCACTGGATGGCATCGTGTCAAGTCTACCGCTGATGACTAGGCCTGAAGAGGATCGGAACGATCTTGTCGTTGCCGCATTGAATTATTTGAAACCAGGGGCGCCGTTCATCCAGTTCAGTTATGCTCTGACACCGCCTGTTAAAGCGGTTCCTGGGCTTTTCACCGTGACAGGTTCACAGTGGATCTGGAAGAACTTTCCGCCGGCCCGCGTTTGGGTCTATCGCAAGAGCGGACACTGATCTGGCGCTGTCGGAATAAAAACCGAATAGTGCAACGCGTAGACCCACTGCACGCCGCCCATCTACTTGGCTTTTGGTTGATCGGCGACCTGAAACAATTATGAAATTTGAAGGAACACCATGCAAAATCCAAAAATTCTTGTGCTGTCGGGCTCCAGTCGCTCGGGATCTTTGAATACGCAATTGGCGGCCCTGACATGCAAACGTCTTGCACTGGCGGACGCGGACGTCTCCCGGATTTCACTCGCTGACTATTCGTTGCCAATCTACAATGGCGACCTGGAAGAAGAAAAGGGTGTCCCGGAAAACGCGAAAAAGCTAGCAACTCTGTTTGAAAAGCAGCAGGGCGTTTTTATTGCTTCTCCCGAATACAACGCAGGTGTTCCACCACTCCTGAAGAATGCCGTGGACTGGATGAGCCGGGTGTCGAAAGCCGATGGCAAGACAACGACCGCGTTCAAGGAGCCGGTCTTTGCACTGGGCTCTGCGTCTCCAGGCGGCTTTGGCGGAGTGCGAAACATGATTGGGTTCCGAACTGTCATGGAATTCGGGCTTGGTGCCAATGTTCTGCCAGAGATGATTATCCTTTCGCGCGCTGGGTCAGCCTTCACGGACAAGGGTGATCTGAAGGATGAGGGTGTTTCCAAGCAGTTGGATACCGTTGTTGCAGCACTCTTGGATGCCGCAAGACGCCGGATGTGATCAGTCGAAAAGCAAAGTGCAGCCTTGGAAACATGTTGCAGAGCAACTAAATAGAAGCACTGAAGCAAACCAGCCTGCACTTTCAATAAGGCTGACGATTGAGAGGATCACATGAGCGACAACCGCGAGCCCACCACCTGGCATGGCACCACGATTTTGATGGTCCGCAAGGGCGGTAAAGTTGTGATCGCCGGGGACGGACAGGTCTCCCTTGGGCAAACCGTTATCAAGAACACGGCCCGTAAGGTACGCCCGCTTGCTCGCGGCGAAGTCATTGCCGGATTTGCCGGTGCGACCGCAGACGCTTTCACCCTGTTTGAACGCCTTGAAGCAAAGCTCGAGCAGTATCCTGGTCAACTGTTGCGCGCTTGTGTCGAGCTGGCAAAGGACTGGCGTACGGATCGCTATTTGCGCCGTCTTGAAGCCATGATGCTGGTCGCGGACAAGGAAGTTTCCCTTGTTCTCACTGGAACCGGAGATGTTCTGGAGCCGGAAGGCGGTGTCATGGGCATCGGCTCTGGCGGGAACTATGCCCTTGCAGCAGCTCGTGCTCTGGAAGATGTCGACATGGACGCAGAGGCATTGGCGCGCAAGGCTATGGCGATTGCGGCTGACATTTGCGTCTACACCAACGGAAACGTCCTCGTAGAGACGTTAGAGAGCACGAAATGACGTCTGAGCAAGAAATGCAGACGTTGGGCGCTGGCCTTTCGCTTGAGCGCATGGACGCGGCTGTTGCAAAAGGAATTTTGTCGAGAAGTCAGGCTGATGATCTCATCGCCTTCTGGCAAGCTCCGGCTGCGATCGATGGTTCCGATGCTGACGAAGAAGCGCTGAGTTTTTCGAAAGTCTCCCATGTGGATGCGGAAGAGGTTCGCTTCGTTCGTGGCTTTCATGACGTGTTCATAGCGATCGGTATTGTCGTCTTTTTGTTTGGACTTTTCTACGGTCTGAAAGATGCGTTGAGTGGCGGACAGATTGCCGGAGTTTTGACGATGGCTATCTGGGGCCTGTCAGAAGTCTTTTCGCGCAAGTTGCGATTGGCTCTGCCGTCGTTTCTGCTCTCCTTGTTTTTTACACCGGCGGCTATGGTCGCTGTCATCGGTTTGATAGGCGGGTCCGGGGCCGCGCTGACAGGACAGGCAGGCGATGTAATGGGGTCGCTATCGAACTTTGCCGGTATTGGCGATGAAAGTTCGATCAAGCTTTTGCTGCCGGTGCTCTTGGGCATCGCCGCTGCATACCTGCATTATTATCGCTTCCGGGTTCCTGTTGGAGTGAGTGGTATTGTGGGCGGCATCGTGCTGCTGTTTGCGGTAATCGTTTACAGCATTGCCCCTACATTTCTGCAAAACAATCTATCGATCTTTACGCTGCTTGCTGGCGTAGGTTGTTTTGCTATCGCCATGTATTTTGACAAACGGGATCTCAGGAGGATTACAGTCAACACTGACAAAGCCTTCTGGCTCCACCTTCAGGCCGCCCCGCTGATCGTGCATTCTCTGCTCAATATCGCCATCAAGGCTGGGATCAAAGAGCAAGAGATTTCCTACTCGGTGGTTGCGATTGCAATTTTTCTCGCACTGAGCCTCGTTGCCATCCTGATTGATCGGCGCGCGCTGCTGGTGTCAGGCCTTAGCTATTTTGGCATTGCCATTGGCTACCTGATTTCACAGACAGCGCTCGCCAGCGATGTCTCTCTCGCCATAACGCTCGTTATTCTTGGCGCTTTTATCCTTCTTCTTGGCACTGGTTGGCGGCCTGTGCGCCGAGCGGTCATGTCTCCGTTTGCCGCAACCCCGTTGATGCGCTTCGTTCCTGCCGCCAGCTGATCGTCTTTAGTACTGGAAACAACATGTCTGACTTTTCTCCCCGTGAAATCGTCTCCGAACTTGATCGCTTTATCGTCGGTCAGGCTGATGCCAAGCGTGCCGTGGCGATCGCTTTGCGCAATCGCTGGCGCCGTCAGAAGCTCGATGGCCAGATGCGTGAAGAGGTTCTGCCGAAGAACATCCTGATGATTGGCCCGACCGGCGTTGGCAAGACCGAAATCTCACGCCGACTGGCAAGGCTTGCCAATGCGCCCTTCGCGAAGGTTGAGGCGACCAAGTTCACCGAGGTTGGATACGTTGGCCGCGACGTCGAGCAGATTATTAGGGATTTGGTTGAATCGGGCATCTCGCTCGTGCGCGAGGACAAACGCAAGGCGGTAACGGCCAAGGCTCATCTTGCCGCCGAAGAACGTGTTCTCGATGCGCTCGTTGGAGAAAATGCCGGTCAGTCGACACGTGACAGTTTTCGCAAAAAGCTCCGCGAAGGGGAGATGGACGACAAGGAGATCGAGATTGAAGTGCGCGCCCAAGCGCAGGCACCGAACTTTGAAATCCCTGGAATGCCAGGTGCGAATGTCGGTGTTCTGAACTTGTCTGATATGCTTGGCAAAGCCTTCGGCGGGCAGACAAAGAAGAAAACCACGAGCGTTCGCGATTCTTATGCGCTTCTGATTGACGAAGAGTCCGACAAGCTTCTGGACGAAGACAAGATTGTCCAGGAAGCGATCTCGCTGGTGGAGAATGCAGGCATTGTATTCCTCGATGAGATTGACAAAATCTGCGCCCGCGAAGGCCGTAGCGGCGGTGATATCTCGCGTGAAGGCGTTCAGCGTGACTTGCTGCCATTGATTGAGGGCACCGTGGTCTCCACCAAACACGGGCCGGTCAAGACAGACCACATCCTGTTTATAGCCTCCGGCGCGTTCCACGTCGCAAAGCCCTCCGATCTACTTCCTGAACTTCAGGGTCGCTTGCCCATCCGGGTCGAGTTGCAGGCGTTGAAGCGAGAAGATTTCCGCGCCATCTTGACCGAACCGGAAGCAAGCTTGATCAAGCAATACATTGCTTTGTTGAAGACTGAGGATGTCGACCTTTCCTTCACCGAGGAAGCTATCGATGAGATTGCGTCGGTCGCCGTTGATCTGAACTCTTCGGTCGAGAATATTGGAGCACGCCGTCTTCAAACCGTTATGGAACGCATCCTGGACGAGATTTCCTTCACAGCCGCCGATAGGGCAGGTGAGGCGATCGAAATCACCGCCGAAGACGTGCGTCAGAACATTGGTGAACTGGCCAAGAATGTTGATCTGTCAAAGTTCATTCTTTAATCGCGTGAGTTTAGGCCTTATTCTAAGTTCTCCTTCCGCTTGCGGAACTCCGAGGCGAATGGCAGCATGATCAAATGGTAGCAATTAGAAAAAGCAATGAAGAGGGCCACCGACGCAAGTTTCTTGTGGTGGTCGACGAAACTCCCGAGTGCGATAGAGCGCTTGTCTATGCGGCAAAGCGAGCTTCCCGCACAGGTGGGGTCGTGAAAGTTCTTTTTGTCATTGCGCCAGGAGATTTTCAGCACTGGTTGGGTGTGGAAGACATCATGCGCGCAGAAGCGCGTGAAAAGGCTGACGAGACCTTGGCGAAGGCTGCCGAGCGCATCCGTGCGGTCGCGAAAACCGAGCCCGAGTGCGTGGTTCTGGAAGGCAACAATTCGGAAGCCATAGTGCATTTGATAGAAGAAGACGCCGATATCGCGATCTTGGTTCTCGCTGCTGCCGTTGGTGCTGACGGGCCAGGTCCACTGGTATCATCGGTGGCCTCCAAGGGCGTAACCAGCTTCCCGATCCCGGTGACGATTGTCCCTGGCGATCTCGATGATGCGTCAATCGACGCTCTGGCCTAAACGCATCTTAAGAACGAACCAGCAAATACGCCCGTCTAACCTTGAAGTTCCGGTTTTTGAACTTAGGTGATATACTCAACTTATGTTCCGACGCGCAAACTGCTCAGGAACGCCTCATCGGCTGCAATGCCGTATTGAATTTGGAAGCTTGAAATGTTCATTCAAACTGAAGCAACCCCGAATCCTGCTACGCTTAAGTTCTTGCCGGGGCGTGTGGTTCTTCCGGAAGGAACACAGGATTTTCGTACCGCTGCAGAAGCGGGCGCCTCGCCGCTCGCCCAGCAATTGTTTGACGTGCCTGGTGTCCAGGCCGTGTTCTTTGGCCATGACTTTATCACCGTGACAAAGGACGATACGGACTGGCAGCACATGAAGCCTGCCATCTTGGGCGCGATCATGGAACAATTCATGTCGGGTCAACCGGTCATGGTGTCTGGTCAGATCGACAATGAAGATGACAGTGAGTTCTTCGAGGCTGAAGACGAAGAGACTGTAACGGTTATCAAGGACTTGATTGAAACCCGTGTGCGCCCGGCTGTTGCACAAGATGGCGGTGATATAACCTTCAAGGGCTTCAAGGAAGGGATCGTTTATCTCTCCATGCGCGGCGCTTGTGCGGGATGCCCGTCCTCTACCGCGACCCTTCAGCATGGCATTCAAAACCTCTTGCGCCACTTTGTGCCGGAAGTTGAAGAAGTCCGTCCAATCTGATCCGTATTTCAGGCAGGAATATTCAACCCGGCGATTGCGATGCGTTTTCGTCGGGTTTTCTGTGCCTTTCAGCGCGTATCAGGGTCAAATCAGTCTGGCTCGAATCTTCATTGCGCGGTAAAAGGCAACACGATCAACCGCATTGAGTGAAACGGAATGCGCATTCTCGCCATCGATACGGCTCTTGCCAATTGCGCCGTCGCTCTCGTGGAAGGCCAGCATGGGGACGTGTGCCTGGCGCGCGTCGATGATCACATTGGCCGCGGTCACGCTGAACGTTTGATCCCGCTGATCGATCAGGTTCTGGATGAAGCCAAATTGACGCTTCAGGATGTTGACCGCGTCGCGGTGACAGCCGGCCCAGGCAGCTTTACCGGCTTGCGGGTTGGTCTCTCGGTGGCCAGAGGGTTCGGTCTCGTAATTCAAAAGCCCGTTGTGGGCATCTCAACTCTCAGCGCAATCGCGCAAGGAACGGAGCTGGATCAATCCGATCGTCAGTTGTTTGTCGCGCTCACCGGCAAGGGTGAAGAGATTTATTGCCAGACTTTCGGGCCTGGCCGAACGCCCGTTAGCGAGGCCTGCGTGCAAAAGCTCAGCGAGCTTGGCTCTTTTCTGACGAAAGACACTCTTTTGGCAGGCTCTGCGGCGGCAAGTGTCGCAACAGCTTTGGGCGTCTCCCGGGATCAAATCCTCAATGAGTTGGCATTCCCCGACATTTTGGATGTCGCAGCGCTTGGTGCGTTGGCAGATCCCAAAGAGGCACTTGCGGTGCCGCTGTACCTGCGTCCGGCAGACGCCACTCCGCAGAAAAAGGGTAGGATTTTGCGCGCATGATGGATTGGTGGCCAAAGACGAAAGCTGTTCCCTTTGTTGTAGAAGAGGTGCAGTCCAGCGATTTTGAGACACTGGCCGAGATTCATGCCCGGTCGTTCGAGCATGGCTGGGATGAGATTGAGCTGGAAAGACTGACGGCCCAGGAGGGTGTTTTCGTTTTGATCATTCGTCAGCCAAACGGGGCCGGAAAACGGCTTCCTGTCGGGTTCATCATGATCCGGGCGGTGCTTGATGAAGCGGAAATACTCACAATTGCCGTCGATCCGCAAGTGCGGGGTCAGGGTCTTGCAGGAAAACTCCTGCATCAGGCGATGTTCCGTCTTTACGGTGATCGCTGCAAGGAACTCTTTTTGGAAGTTGATGCCAGCAACGACGCTGCGATGAAACTTTACAAATCTCATGGCTTCCGCAAAGTGGGAGAACGCAAGGGGTATTATGGCTCCGGTGATGGGGATGGAACCGCTCTTGTGCTCCGAGCAGACCTTGTTTAGGACCTTGGCAAGTTTCTTAAGGCGGGTAAGTGAGAGATGACCGAGGAAAAGCAGCATACGTTGGTTGAACTCTGCGCGATCAAGGGCATGCGAATGACCGAGCAGCGCAAGGTCATCGCCAATGTGCTTGAAGAGGCTTCGGAAGAGCATCCTGACGTCGAAGAGCTTTATCGCCGCGCTGTCGCAATAGACCCACGTATCTCAATTTCAACGGTGTATCGAACCGTCAATCTGTTCGAAGAATCCGGGATTGTTGAACGGCACGACTTCCGCGATGGCCGCTCTCGTTATGAAACCGTACCAGATGAGCACCATGACCATCTGATTGACTTGCGCTCTGGCGACGTCATCGAGTTCCGCAGCGAGGAAATCGAGGCATTGCAGGAATTGATCGCTAAAAAGCTCGGCTACAAGCTCGTCGACCATCGGCTGGAGCTCTATGCTGTGCCATTGCCGAAGCCGACACAAGAAGACGATGATGGCCACGATTAGAGGCCTTTTGACCGTACTTGTGTTGTTCTTGGCTACGGTCTGTCTTTTCCCGGGGCAATGGCTGGCAATCAAATTCGGCTGGCCAATTCAGCGCCAGCTTCCCTTTTTGTGGCACCAGATTGCCATTCGCATGCTTGACCTGCGCATCCACCAGGTCGGCAGCCCGGCGACTGATCGTCCGCTTCTGATCACTGCAAACCATGCGAGTTGGGTCGACATCACGGCAATCGGCAGCCTGATGCCCTTGTCCTTCATTGCGAAGTCTGAGGTTGGCGGATGGCCGATCTTTGGTCTTCTCGCGCGGTTACAGCGCACGGTTTTCGTAAACCGGACTAGGCGCACGGAGACGGGCAAGGCAACCAACGAGATTGCGGAGCGCATGCGCGAAGGCGATGCTATGGTGCTCTTTGCGGAAGGCACCTCCAGCGACGGCAACATGGTGCTACCCTTCCGCTCTGCGCTGCTCGGCGCCGCCACAAAGGCCCAGGGAGAGGACACAAAGGTCTGGGTACAGCCGTTGACGATTGTCTATCACTCCCTACATGGCATGCCGATGGGCCGGGTATGGCGTCCACGTGTTGCGTGGTATGGCGACATGGAACTGGGGGAACATCTTTGGGGTGTTTTCACTCATGGACCGATGGACGTTGTTGCCATTTGGGGGGAGCCGGTTCTGGCCCACAGCCAAACGGATCGAAAGCAGCTCAGCAAGCATTTGGAAGATGAAGTGCGTGATCGGCTTATACGCAGTCTGCGCGACGGCATTGCCTGATCATCCCCAATTAACAAACTGCAGAAAACAGCTATTCTCAAATGGGTTAAAAGCCGTTAAAGCTGCCCCAAATTGATGATCTTCCTTGACCCGATCTCCAGCCCGCTGATTGTTGCCAGAAATGATGGTAGTGTGGTCAAGACTTTGAATTGCAGGAATGTTCGAGAACCACTCGAACAACGAGGATTGAATGACGCAGCGCCAAGACGTTGAAAAAGCAGACCTGAACGCAAATGATATAGCGTCGGCCGGCCCCGAAAAGCGCAAGGTTTTCGTCAAGACTTACGGCTGCCAGATGAATGTCTATGACAGCGAGCGCATGAGCGATGTGCTTGCCCCAGAAGGATTCTCGGCCACCGAGAATGTTGAAGAGGCTGATCTTGTCATCCTGAACACGTGTCATATCCGTGAAAAGGCAGCAGAGAAAGTCTATTCAGATCTCGGACGCATCCGGAAGGTCAAGGAAGCGCGTGCGCTTGAGGGCAAGGATATGATGGTCGGCGTCGCAGGTTGCGTGGCGCAGGCGGAGGGCGAAGAAATTTCCCGCCGCGCGCCAATCGTTGACCTTGTGTTTGGCCCACAGAGTTATCATCGCCTGCCCAAACTTCTCAATGACGCACGCTCGGGCCAAAAGGTTGTCGAGACCGAGTTTGATATTGATTCCAAGTTCAAGCATTTGTCCGAGCAGGCAGCGCGTCCTGTGATGAAGCGCCCGCCAGCCGCATTCCTGACGGTTCAGGAAGGGTGCGACAAGTTCTGTACGTTCTGCGTTGTGCCGTACACGCGTGGTGCGGAAGTCTCACGCTCTGTGGAGCAGATCGTCGATGAGGCAAGACAGATGGCGGCAGGCGGCGTGCGCGAAGTCACTCTGCTGGGTCAGAATGTCAATGGTTGGCATGGTCAAGCATCGGATGGCCAGACTTGGGGCATGGGCCGTTTGTTGCGTGAGCTGGCGCAGATCGATGGTCTGGATCGCCTGCGGTATACCACCAGCCATCCGCGGGACATGGATGATGATCTCATTGAGGCCCACCGTGACCTGAAAGAGCTGATGCCCTATTTGCATCTGCCGGTTCAATCAGGATCGGACAAGATCCTCGCATCGATGAACCGCAAGCACACCCGCGACGAATATTTCCGGCTGATTGACCGCATTCGCACCATGAACCCGGACATTGCGATGTCTGGTGACTTCATCGTTGGCTTTCCCGGTGAAACGGACCAAGACTTCGAAGACACGATGGATCTCATTCGTAAGGTTGAGTACGGCTCGGCGTTTTCCTTCAAGTACAGCCAACGGCCAGGCACTCCCGGCGCCTTGATGGAGGATCAGGTGCCTGAGGATGTGAAAACGGCGCGTCTCGCAGAATTGCAGGAATTGATCGCCAGTCAGCAGACAGCCTTCAACGCCTCCCGGCAGGGCATGATCTGTGATGTGCTGTTTGAGCGCAAGGGGCGCAATCCCGGCCAGCTGGTTGGCAAGTCCCCTTGGCTGCAGCCGGTTCCGGTTGATGCACCAGAAGAGCTTATCGGGACCATACAACCGGTGGAAATCGTTGGTATCGGCTCCAATTCGCTGTTCGGGACTTTGATTGCAGGGCATCATGATTCTGGTGGGATGATCACCGGTGGCGTGAAGGAGATCGCAATTTGACGCGTAACGGCCAATCCTCAGTCGGCAACCCAGGTCAATCATCTGCGGTTCCTGCTTCGGACATGACGCATATCGTATTGGCGTTTGAAGACAACAGACTGATTGGCGACCTGTTTGGCCAATTTGATCAAAACCTCGCTCTCATTGAACAGCGGCTCTCGATCAGTGCAATTGCGCGCGGCAATCAGGTGACACTCAAGGGGGCGAACAGTTCCTGCGCGCAGGCGCGCACGGCGCTTGAATCCCTTTATCACCGACTGCAACAAGGCCACGACATCCAGGCAGCCGATGTGGAAGGCGCCCTCAGAATGGCCGCGGTCGATGCCTCACAGATGACTTTGCCAACATTGGAGCCTAAATCCCGTTTGGCGTTGGCTCAGGTATCCACGCGCCGCAAAACCATTGTGGCGCGCACACCAACACAGGACGCTTACATCCGCGCGATGGATCGGGCCGACCTGGTGTTTGGAACCGGACCTGCGGGAACGGGTAAGACATTTCTGGCTGTGGCTTATGCCGCTGCGTTGATCGAGCGTGGAGACGCGGACCGTCTAATCTTGTCTCGGCCTGCGGTGGAAGCTGGCGAGCGCCTCGGATTCTTGCCAGGTGACATGAAAGAGAAAGTCGATCCGTACCTCCGTCCACTCTATGACGCTCTTTACGAAATGATGCCGCCAGAGAAAGTCGATCGTGGTTTGACCTCCGGTATGATCGAAGTGGCTCCGCTGGCGTTCATGCGTGGTCGGACGCTTTCTAACGCCGTGGTGCTTCTCGATGAGGCTCAGAACACGACCTCGATGCAGATGAAGATGTTCCTGACCCGTCTCGGCGAAGGCTCCAAGATGATCGTCACGGGTGATCCGAGCCAGGTCGACCTGCCACGGGGACAAGTTTCCGGGCTGCGCGAGGCGCTTGGTTTGCTCGCCAGTGTTGAAGGTGTTGCGCACGTTCAGTTCACCGAAGCCGATGTGGTCCGACATGAGTTGGTAGCTCGCATCGTCACGGCATATGACAATGCTTCGCGAGACATCCTTCAGGCTCGGGAAGAACGTCGGGCCGCAGAAGAAATTCGCGATTTGAGCGAATTGATTTAGGCCGTTGTGAGCATGAACCGACAAGTTGAAGGCTCTGGTCCGGGCTTGCCTGCCGATTTTCAAATTGATGTTGCGCGGGAGTTTGATCTCTGGCCGGAGGAAAGTGAGCTTCTGAAGGTAGCTAACACGGCGATTGCGGCGGCTTTCCGCGTCGCGCCGCTCGATGTGGTTTCAGGAACAGAAGTGTCTCTGGTCTTTACCTGTGACGATGCAATACAGCGGCTGAACGGCCAATGGCGCGGAAAAGACAAGCCCACGAATGTCTTGTCTTTTCCCGGAAGCGATCCCGATGAAGATACATATGGCCCTCTTCTTGGTGACATAATTCTAGCATATGAGACGATAGCGCGCGAAGCAGGCGAATTGGACATTGATTTTTCCAATCATCTGACCCATTTGCTTGTTCATGGAATCCTTCATCTTTTTGACTATGATCATCAGGAAGAGGATGAAGCGGAGCTGATGGAAGGGTTGGAACGGCAGATTTTGGCGAGCCTGGATATTGCCGATCCGTATACTGATGAACCGCTGTCTCCTGATGGTGATTGAGGAGCCCGAAAAAGGGCTGTATGACTTTGAACATGATGACTGTATCCGAACCACGAAGTACCGACACGCCGGAAGCGTCTCCTGCCACCGTGGACACACCGCCTCTTGACGAGGACCCGCGACAGAGTAACCCGCAACCTTCTGCGGATTTTTGGAAGCGGTTGAAAAACATCTTCTCGCTGCGTCGCGGCGGGAGCTCCCTGCGCGAAAACCTGGAAGATGAGCTTGCACGCGAAAGCGAAGGCGACGAGGCTTTCTCCAGTGAAGAGCGCCGTCTGCTTGGAAATATCCTGAGACTGCGCAACCTGCGCGTCGATGACGTGATGATCCCGCGTGCTGATATTGAAGCAGTTGAAGCCAGCACGAGCCTTGGTCGGTTGATGGAACTGTTCCAGGAATCTGGCCATTCGCGTATGCCGGTCTATGAAGAAACGCTGGATGACCCACGGGGCATGGTGCACATCAAGGACTTGATGTCCTGGGTCGCCGAGCAGAGTGGCTACAGCAAGCCGGATGAGAACTCAGACGAAACGCCAGGTGCCGGCCACAACTCTGGTGAACTGGACCTGTCCGCCGTCGACCTGTCTGTGCCGTTGAAAGGCGTCGGAATCGCCCGCCAGTTGCTCTTTGTACCCCCTTCGATGCCAGCCACTGACCTAATGGCAAAAATGCAGGCCGACCGTCTGCAAATGGCACTTGTCATTGATGAATATGGCGGTACCGACGGTTTGATTTCGCTCGAAGACCTTGTCGAGGAAGTTGTCGGTGATATTGAAGATGAGCATGATGAGGATGAAGAAACGCTTCTGGAAGCGGTCTCAGACGGCGTATGGGTCGCCGATCCTCGCTTGACGCTTGAGGACTTCTCTGAAGAACTCGGGGTGGACTTCGAAAAGAGCGAAGCCTCAGACGAAATCGATACGCTCGGCGGTCTGTTGTATGTGACGATTGGACGTGTTCCTGTGCGCGGTGAGTTGCTCGCTGTGGCTGACACGCCAGGCTATGAATATGAAATTCTTGATGCCGACCCTCGGCGTATCAAGAAAATCAGAATTCGGCGCCGACGCCCTGAAGCGCGTGTGCCAGAGCAAACACGTCGCCGACCCAAAAAAGATGAGACATCAGAGGAAAAGCCTGAAAGTTAAGGGACTTTCTCTTTGTCTTTCTTGACTGTAGCGGGGTGAGGGCACACGTTGCGAGCTGAACTTGGGGTTTAAGCGCAATGACCTTTCGCCTTCTGTCAGCTGTGAGTGTCCTTCCTGAGCTGTGTCTGTTGGCATTTGGCTGGAAGCGTCGTGCGATTGCCTTCGCAGCCGGACTTTTGGCGGCGCTTTCTATGGCCCCCGTCAACTTTTGGCCAATTCTTGCTCTGTCATTGCCAATGCTTGTTTGGCTTCTCGATGGGGCGATGCATCTCTCCAAGTCACAAGAGAAAACGCCTTTTCGAACCGGCTTTGCGATAGGCTGGTGGTTTGGTTTTGGCTTCTTTTTGGCTTCGCTTTGGTGGATCGGTGCAGCCTTCCTTGTCGATGGGGACCGCTTCGCCTGGATGATCCCTTTGGCCATCGCCGGAATGGTTGGCGGACTGGCCTTGTTCCCAGCGCTTTTCGTCGCGATTGCAGCTCGCTTCTGGAATGAAAGCAGCGCACGAATCGTCTGGCTGGCACTTTGTCTGTCCGCCGGAGAATTCGTGCGAGGTCATGTCCTGACAGGCTTTCCCTGGAATGCCATAGGCTACGCGGTCGGCAACAATTTATACCTGCTTCAGTCAGCCAGCATCTTTGGTCTTTATGGTGTGAATCTTCTGGTGTTGATCATCTTCGCCAGCCCTGCCGTCTTGATTGACTCCAAGCGCAATCCTGGTCGCCGTATAGTTCTGGGCGGTGGCCTTGCGGCCTTGCTGGCGATGGCTGCATTTGGCTGGATAAATGTGCATTTGGCGCCCGAGCCGGAGCTACGCGAAACTGACCTGCGCATTATACAACCTGCAATCCCGCAAAATCAGAAATGGCTGCCCGAGAACCGCGATTGGATCTTTGAGCGTTATTTGTCAATGAGCGCGGATGCGCTCGGTGGGAAGGCCCGCGTCGGGGCTGAAAGACTTGAGATCTGGCCTGAATCATCGTTGCCATTTTTGCTGCAACAGGAGCCTGAAGCATTTGTCTCGATTGCCAATGCGCTGAATGGCCACCGCAACCTGGCTCTCGGAGCGATACGCCGGGTCGACGAAGGCGGTGAAACGGCATTCTTCAACAGCGTCTACCTGCTCAACGGAGACGGCATCATTCAGGATGCTTATGACAAGGTACATCTGGTGCCTTTTGGCGAATATCTGCCATTTGAAGACTGGTTGACCGAGCTAGGTCTTCGCCGGCTGGTGGATGCACCTGGTGCTTTCAAGCCGGGCCATCGGCAAAAACTGCTGACGCTTCCCTCAGGGATCAGCTTTCTACCGCTCATTTGTTACGAGGCAATTTTCCCGGAACTCAGTTTTGTGGAAGGAGCACAGCCGGACTTTCTGTTGAATGTGACCAATGACGCCTGGTTTGGAAACACTCCGGGACCCTATCAACATTTGGTTCAGGCAAGAATGCGAGCCGTCGAGCAGGGCATGCCGCTGGTACGTGCGGCCAATACAGGTATTTCTGCATTGATTGATGCCAAAGGGCGCATTTTGCAAAAAACGTCTTTTAACGAAAAAGCTATTTTGGACAATCCGTTACCCGGTCGTAGCGGCGCTACGGTATTCGCAACCTATGGAAACGCTGCGACAATTTGTCTCCATTTACTCCTTCTTCTCTTTTGGCTAACCCGCACATACAACCTGCGACTCTCGCAATAATTGAAATTCTATCTTGGGCTTGGGAACAAGCTATGATAGAAACCATCTATCTGACCGTGTGAAGGTAATTACCATTCAGCATGGTTTCATGTGCAAAAGTGACTATGGGATGAAGGGGCTCATCCGTATGATTTTCGGATCTGCTAGTCACTATCCTAGATAATGCAGGAAAACCTGCCACAGATAAGAAAGTGCCCAAATGCCAAGTAAAAAGGCTCCAAATCCCATCGATATCCATGTTGGCAGTCGTGTACGCTTGCGTCGCATGATGCTCGGCATGAGCCAGGAAAAGCTAGGCGAAAGCCTCGGCATCACTTTCCAGCAGATTCAGAAATACGAAAAAGGCACCAATCGGATTGGCGCGAGCCGCCTCCAGCATATTGCAACGATCCTCAAGGTGCCGGTTGCATTCTTCTTTGAAGATGCCCCGGGAACCCCGACTGACGGTGAAGGCTTTGGCGACGGTCAGCCTACATCCTATGTCGTCGACTTCCTGTCCTCCTCGGAAGGTCTGTCCCTGAACAAAGCATTTGTACGTATCGAAGATCCAAAAGTCCGTCGTCGGATCGTGGAATTGGTGCGTGCTTTGGCTGGCGACGACCAGTAAGGCGCAAATCGCTCTTGACGTAGAGCGCGTCTTTCTAGATTGAATGGCTCGGGGTGCGCAATTGTGCACCCCTATCATTTTCCCAGAAGGACGAGAGCCAATGGCACGTCAAGATTATCTTTTTACCTCTGAGTCTGTTTCAGAGGGCCACCCGGACAAAGTTTGTGACCGTATTTCAGATGCCGTCGTAGACGCTTATCTGTCGCAAATGCCAGACGCCCGTGTTGCGTGTGAAACGCTCGCAACCACGAACCGCATCGTTATCGCCGGTGAAGTCCGCGGTCCGGCAACAATCACAAAAGATTATATTGCTCACCTAGCCCGCTTGGCAGTGAAGGATATCGGTTACGAACAAGAAGGCTTCCATTGGGAAACCTGCGACGTTTCCGTACACCTGCACGCTCAGTCAGCACATATCGCCCAGGGCGTCGACATGGCTGACAACAAGGATGAAGGTGCTGGTGACCAGGGCATCATGTTCGGATATGCCTGCCGCGAGACGCCGGAACTTATGCCGGCTCCGATCCTTTTCTCTCATAAAATTCTGAAAACCCTGGCGGACGCGCGCAAAAGTGGCCGTGAACCTATTCTTGGCCCGGATGCCAAGAGCCAGGTGACAGTAAAATACGAAAACGGCAAGCCCGTTGGCGTGTCATCTATCGTGCTGTCAACGCAGCACCTCGACGAAACGCTGACATCGCATGACGTTCGCGCAATTGTAGAGCCATACATTTTGTCTGCATTGCCGCAGGGTTGGATTTCCAACGAAACAGTCTGGCACGTCAATCCGACGGGTGCCTTCGTGATTGGTGGTCCTGACGGCGATGCCGGTTTGACAGGCCGCAAGATTATCGTTGACACCTACGGCGGCGCAGCTCCGCACGGTGGCGGCGCATTTTCCGGTAAAGATCCGACCAAGGTTGATCGCTCTGCTGCTTATGCCGCACGGTATTTGGCCAAGAACGTGGTTGCTGCGGAGCTCGCTGAACGCTGTACCATTCAGCTGTCGTATGCCATTGGTGTTTCCGACCCGCTGTCTGTCTATGTTGATCTACATGGCACCGGCCAGTGTGACGAAGCCAAGCTTGAAAAAGGTTTGCGTGAAGTCATGGGCCTCAGCCCACGCGGCATCCGCGAGCATCTCGATCTGAACAAGCCGATTTATGAGCGTACTGCTGCCTATGGTCACTTCGGCCGTGAGCCAGACGCGGATGGCGGCTTTTCCTGGGAAAAGACGGACCTGGTTGACGCGTTGCGTACAATCGCTGGATAAGTTGCAGACCTTGACCTGAAATCTTGATATTGGCGTCGACCGATTGGATCGACGCCAAAACTGTTTGTGAATGTATGACTGACCGATACGAAGGTTCTTTTTTCGGACGCCGTAAAGGCAAGCCGCTTAGCCCAAGCCGCACGAAGGTGATGGACGAAAAGCTGCCAGTTCTCTCGCTCGACCTTGAGGCTCCGGCCCCCGCTGATTTGAAAGAGCTGTTCAAGGCAGACGTCGATTCCGTTAGTCTCGAAGTTGGGTTTGGCGGCGGCGAGCACCTGCTTCACCGCGCCAGGGAAAATCCGACGACCGGCTTTATCGGCGTCGAACCGTTCGTCACCAGCTTGGCAAAGGTTGTAAACACGGTCGTCGAAGAAGGAATTCCAAATATCCGTCTTTATGGCGACGATGCAATCAATGTGCTGGACTGGCTTCCGGAAGGCTCTATCGATCTGGCTTATCAGCTTTATCCAGACCCATGGCCCAAGAAGCGTCATTGGAAACGCCGTTTCATCAACGCGCAAAACCTTGACCGTTATGCTCGTGCCCTCAAGCCCGGCTCCGAGTTCAGATTTGCCAGCGACATCGATACCTATGTGGATTGGGCGCTGCGGCACCTGCGGGACCACCCGGATTTTGAATGGTCGGCGCAGACCGCGGCTGATTGGAAAACGCCATGGTCGAACTGGCCAAGCACCCGTTATGAAGCCAAAGCCTTCAGGGAAGGGCGTCTTCCGCGTTACTTAACTTTCAAACGCCTTTGATACTGTTGGGTGAAGCGTCTGGGAGCCGGGCGCGTTCGACTTCTACGCTTTGCCCTTGCGCTCAAGACGCTTTTAACTGTATATAGCCCGTGTTTCATCTCAAACCGCTGGCAGGCAGTATGAGAGTGGGCCCTCCCGGACCCGCTCCTTTCGGGCTTTTCAGATCGCGAGATGATGATGAGTTTATGTGAAGCGTAGAGCTGAACACAGGAGTTTTGAGTGAGCGGGTACGAAGATCGCATCGTGACAGAGCAAGGGCTTGACGCACGCGTTGCAGCTATTGTTGAGCCGGTGATCGAAGATCTCGGCTATCGGCTTGTTCGCGCCAAGATCAGCGCGGCCAATGGTTGCACGCTGCAGATTATGGCCGAACTTCCCGATGGGACAATGACCGTTGAAGACTGTGAGGCTGTGAGCCGCGCGGTCTCACCTGCGTTGGACGTGGATGATCCAATCACCCGCGCCTATCACCTGGAAGTTTCATCTCCGGGAATTGATCGGCCGCTGGTGCGTCCTGGTGACTTTGATCGCTGGGCAGGTCACGAAATGAAAGTGGAAATGGCAGTTGGCCTTGACGGTCGCAAGCGTTTCCGCGGTGTGTTGCTCGGTCTGGATGACGATAAAGCTGTTGTCCGTCTTCAAGATGCCAAAGAAGGCGAAGAAGATACGGTAAAGCTGCCTTTGTCTGACATCGGTGAAGCGAAACTGGTTTTGACCGACGATTTGATTACTGCTGCGCTCAAGGCGGAAAAGGCAGCTATTGCTGCTCGGACCGGAGCTCAGGATGAAAGCGGAACAAAGCCGAACTAAGGGAATGGTTCAGGCTTGATTTAATGCGCGACCTAAAAAGATGCGCAAGAGGAGTGGATTGAATGGCTATCAGTGCGAACCGGCTGGAACTGCTGCAAATCGCTGACGCAGTGGCTCGGGAGAAGTCGATTGATCGCACCATTGTTTTGACAGCAATGGAAGATGCGATTCAGAAAGCTGCCCGGTCTCGGTATG
Source organism: Paracoccaceae bacterium (assembly GCA_013373445.1). Classification (GTDB taxonomy): domain Bacteria; phylum Pseudomonadota; class Alphaproteobacteria; order Rhizobiales; family Stappiaceae; genus Roseibium. Next base: position 20,180 of record JABXHV010000177.1, read on the forward strand.
GCACTGAGACAGAAGTTCGCGCCGAGATCAATGCGAAGACTGGCGAGATCCGCCTGCAGCGCCTTTTGCAGGTTGTTGAAACTGTTGAGAACGTCTCGACAGAAATCGCATTGCAGGAAGCGCTGGTGCGCAACCCGGAAGCAACGCTTGGCGATTTCATCGCTGAACCGCTTCCGCCACTTGATTTCGGCCGCATCGCAGCCCAGTCCGCAAAGCAGGTGATCGTCCAGAAAGTTCGCGAAGCTGAGCGTGATCATCAGTATGACGAATACAAGGACCGCGTTGGTGAGGTTATCAACGGCGTTGTCAAGCGTGCTGAATACGGCAACGTTATTGTCGACCTGGGTCGAGGCGAAGGCATTGTACGCCGTGACGAATTGATCCCGCGCGAGATCTTCCGCACCGGCGACCGCATCCGCGCATACATCTATGATGTGCGCCGCGAGCAGCGCGGCCCGCAAATTTTCCTATCGCGCACTCATCCGCAGTTCATGGCCAAACTCTTTGGCCAGGAAGTTCCGGAAATCTACGACGGTGTGATCGAAATCAGAACCGTTGCCCGTGATCCTGGTTCACGCGCAAAGATCGCCGTAATCTCCAAAGACAGCTCAATCGATCCTGTTGGTGCCTGTGTTGGTATGCGTGGTAGCCGCGTTCAGGCCGTTGTTGGTGAATTGCAGGGTGAGAAGATCGACATCATTCCTTGGAATGACGATCCTGCGACCTTCATTGTCAATGCACTGCAGCCAGCTGAAGTTGCCAAGGTTGTTCTTGATGAAGACGCCGAACGTATCGAAGTGGTTGTTCCTGACGAGCAGCTTTCTCTTGCAATTGGTCGTCGTGGGCAGAACGTACGTCTTGCCTCTCAGCTGACTGGCTGGGCGATTGACATCATGACCGAGCAGGAAGAGTCCGAGCGTCGCCAGAAGGAATTCCAGGAACGTTCGAATCTCTTCATGGATGCCTTGAACGTCGACGAGATGGTTGGTCAGCTTCTGGCAACAGAAGGCTTTACCGCAGTTGAGGAAGTCGCCTACGTCGAAATCGACGAGATCTCCATGATCGAAGGCTTTGACGACGAAACTGCCGATGAAATCCAGGCCCGTGCCCGTGACTACCTCGAAGAGCGCGAAACCAAGCTTGACGAAGAGCGCCGCGAGTTGGGCGTGTCCGATGACCTTCTGTCCATCGATGGCCTTAACAACGCGATGCTGGTTGCTCTCGGCAAGGACGATGTGAAATCGGTTGAAGACCTTGCTGGTTGCGCGACCGACGATCTGGTTGGTTGGACCGAGAAAAAAGATGGTGAGACCAAGCGTTTCGAAGGTGCGTTGAGCAGCTTTGACCTGTCTCGCCAGGACGCTGAAGCAATTGTGATGGCTGCCCGCCTTGCGGCAGGCTGGGTCACGGAAGAAGAACTCGCAGCGATGAACGCTGACGAGGAAACTGAAGAGGGTGATGAAGAAGTCGAACAGACAGTCGAAGCCGACGCCTGATCGACGCGAAGCATGTAATGATCGTATTGGAGAACTAGGTGCCCAGAAAGAACGAGCCGATTGAACGGCAATGTGCCGTGACACGGAATGTTCAATCTGTCGATCGCATGCTTCGATTTGTACTTGGACCTGACGGTCAGGTTGTTCCCGATCTAAAAAGGGACCTGCCTGGCAGGGGGGTTTGGCTTACAGCTTCGGACGAGATTGTCCGCCAAGCTGAAAAAGACAAAAAGCGAGTGTTTGCTCGAAGCTTCAAATGTGATGTGAAGCTTGAGCCAGGGCTCGCGGATCTGGTGAATGAACTTATGGAGAAGTCGGCTTTGTCCGCACTGTCCATGGCCCGCAAGGCGGGTGAATTGGTCACCGGGTTTTCAAAGGTAGAAGCAGCGTTGCGACGGGATCCTGTCGCAGGGCTTATCCATGCCTCGGATGCAGCCGAGGATGGTGTCAGGAAGCTTGGCGGCATAGCCGCGGGTCGAAATGACATCAAAAATGGATTAAAAATCGTCCGATTGTTCGATTCATCTCAATTGAATTTGGCATTGGGCAGGACAAATGTGATACATGCTGCACTGCTTGCGGGTCATGCGAGCGAAAACTTCCTGAAGCGCGCGAGCGAATTGGAAGATTTTCGATCGAACACCGCCACACACGAAATAGGCAACGCTGAAATGTAGTTGCGCAGGACTGAAGGCAATATGAGCGATACGAATAACCCAGGCGATAAGACAACCAGCGGCGAGCGCGGCAAAAAGCTAGGCCTCAAGCGGGGCGGCGGCGATCAGGGAACCGTCCGTCAGTCTTTTTCGCATGGTCGATCCAAGGCGGTCGTCGTCGAAAAGAAAAAGCGCCGTGTCGTTTTGCCCGGTCAGGAAAGCAAGGCTGAACAGCCTGCACTGCAAACTCAGCGTTTGGAAACAACAACAGCGACTGTTGCACCCAAGAAGCCACAGCCAGGTGCTGGTCAGGCTCAGCGTGCCAATGCCCAACGCCAAAAAGGCGGTGGCGGCAATGTCCTTCGCACACTGACGAAGGAAGAAGCGGCAGCTCGTTCCGAAGCTCTGAAGCTCGCACAGGTCCGCGAAGTCGAAGAACGCAAACAGCGTGAAATCGATGAAAAGCGCCGTGCTGAGGAAGAAGCCAAGCGGAAGGTTGAAGAAGAAGCCCGTCGCAAGGAAGAAGAAGAGCGTCAGCGCATCGAAGCCGAGGCTGCTGCAAAGCTCGCCGCTGAACGTGCTGAAGAAGAAGCAAAGAAAGCAGCCGAAGCGCCAGCCGCCAAGCCTGCTCCTGCTGCTGCCAAGCCTGCTGCGCCGCGTGGTGACAGATCAGCGCCGGCCCGTAGCGGTCCAGCTCCTGCAGCCGAAGACGACACCCCGGACCGCGGAGACAAGTCTTCTTTGCGCGCCGTTAAGCGTCAGAAGCCTGCGCCGACGCCAAGCCGTACACGGGCAACAGATGACCGTCGTCGTTCAAAACTGACAATATCCAGCGCGACTGGTGAAGAGACTCGCTCTCGTTCCCTAGCTTCCATGCGTCGTCGTCAGGAAAAGGCGAAACGCGGACAGCAGCAGGTTGTTCGTGAAAAGATTATCCGTGAAGTGACCTTGCCTGAAGCAATCACAATTCAGGAACTCGCCAACCGTATGGCTGAGCGGGCTGTTGATGTGATCAAGCTTCTCATGAAGCAGGGTCAGATGATGAAGATCAACGATGTGATCGACGCAGATACTGCGGAACTGATTGCCGTTGAAATGGGTCACACCGTCAAGCGCGTTTCTGAAGCTGACGTGGAAGAAGGTCTCTTCTCCGTCGAAGACGACACCGGCACAATGCTGCCGCGTCCTCCGGTCGTTACCATCATGGGTCACGTTGACCATGGTAAGACGTCGCTTCTGGATGCGATCCGTAAATCCAAGGTCGTCAGCGGTGAAGCCGGCGGCATCACGCAGCATATCGGCGCGTATCAGATCGAGCAGGATGGCAATAAAGTCACCTTCATCGATACACCTGGTCACGCAGCCTTCTCTCAGATGCGTGCCCGCGGTGCGAAGTCGACTGATATCGTTGTTCTGGTTGTTGCCGGTGACGATGGCGTCATGCCTCAGACGAAGGAAGCTGTGGCACACGCCAAGGCGGCTGAAGTGCCGATCATCATCGCCATCAACAAGATGGATAAGCCTGACGTTGATGCGAACCGTGTTCGCACCGAGCTGCTCAGCGAAGATCTTGTCGTTGAAAGCATGGGCGGTGACGTGATTGACGTCGAAGTGTCCGCGAAAACCGGAATGAACCTCGACAAGCTTCTCGAGATGATCCTGTTGCAGTCGGAAGTTCTCGAACTTCAGGCCAACCCGGATCGCAGCGCTGAAGGTATCGTCGTTGAAGCACAGCTTGATCGCGGCCGCGGTCCTGTTGCAACGGTTCTGGTTCAAAAAGGTACCTTGCGTCCGGGCGATATCGTCGTCGCTGGTTCCGAGTGGGGCCGTGTGCGTGCGATGCTTGACGAAGACGGCACGCAGGTTAAGGAAGCCGCACCGTCCAAGCCAGTCGAAGTCCTTGGTTTCCAGGGTACTCCGGCAGCCGGTGACATGGTTGCTGTGGTTGAAAACGAAGCCCGTGCTCGTGAGATCGTTGATTATCGTCAGCGCCAGATCCGCGAAAAAGCTTCGGTTGTCGCTTCCGGCGCTCGTGGTTCACTCGAGCAGATGATGAACCGTCTGCAAGAGACCGGTAAGAAAGAATTCCCTCTCGTCCTCAAAGGCGACGTTCAGGGATCTGTTGAAGCAATTACACACGCTCTTGGTGAGCTCGGAAACGAAGAAGTCGGCGCACGCATCTTGATGGCAGGCGTTGGTGGTATCACGGAAAGTGACATCACTTTGGCCGCGGCCTCCAAGGCTGCGATCATCGGCTTTAACGTCCGCGCCAACAAACAGGCCCGTGAAGCTGCGAACCGCGACGGTATTGAGCTGCGCTACTACAATGTCATCTACGATCTCGTTGATGATGTGAAGTCGGCCATGTCCGGTATGCTGTCTCCTGAATTGCGTGAAACCTTTATCGGCAACGCGGAAATCAAGGAAATCTTCAACATCACCAAGGTTGGTAAGGTTGCAGGTTGTCTGGTTACCGAAGGCCGGGTCGAACGTGGTGCTGGTGTCCGTCTTATCCGTGACGACGTCGTTATCCATGAAGGCAAGCTGGGTACGCTCAAGCGCTTCAAGGACGAAGTCAAGTCGGTCGAATCCGGTCAGGAATGCGGCATGAACTTCGTGAATTATCAGGACATGCGTCCTGGTGATATCATCGAGTGTTTCAGCGTCGAGGAAATTGCCCGCTCCCTTTAAGGTTCTGGGTACATCCACTTTCAAACACGCCGGCGCTGCAGAAAACGCAGCGTCGGCGGACTTGTATTTGGTGCGTGATTAAAAGCGCCAAAGATAGGAAAAACCATGGCACGACAACATGGCCAGGGGGCCAAGGGCCCCTCGCAGCGACAACTTCGCGTTGGCGAAACTGTGCGCAAGGAACTGTCAGACATTCTCTCTCGCGGCGAGCTCGCCGATCCGGAACTGGACGGCGTGATCGTTACGGTCCCGGAAGTGCGCATGACGCCTGATTTGCGTCTGGCGTCCTGTCTTGTGATGCCGCTTGGCGGGCAGGACGGCGAGAAGATCGAAAAAGCTCTGAATCGCGTTGCGAAATATCTGCGCGGACTTTTGTCCCGCCGTCTGACAATGAAATACATGCCGGATCTGCGATTTGTTCTCGACACACGTTTCGATGATGATGACCGGATCGGTTCGCTTTTGCATGAGCCTGTGGTTGCTCGTGATCTGGACGAAGACGAAGACCAGAGCGACGAAGACCTGGACGATAATGACAAGAACGCCTGAGAAGGCTTTCTAACCCTGACCTGAAATCAGCCAATTCAGACTGGATGCATCATGGCACCAAAAAAGGGCCGCAAGAACCGCAATGTCATCAACGGATGGCTTGCGCTCGACAAACCCTATGGCATTACGTCGAATGACGCCTTGGGCAAGATCAAACGCATCCTGCACCCGCAGAAGGTGGGTCATGCAGGCACGCTTGATCCGCGTGCTTCGGGCTGTCTACCGATCGCCTTTGGCGAGGCTACCAAGACAGTGTCCTATGTCATGGATGGTCGGAAGGTGTATCAGTTTGAGGTGACCTGGGGTGTTGAAACCACCACTGATGACACCGAAGGCGAGGTCGTTTCGACTTCAGATGAGCGCCCGACCCGGCAGGCAATTGAGCTGGCCTTGCCGGAGTTCGTTGGTACCATCATGCAGGTTCCGCCCATTTACTCAGCCATCAAGGTGGACGGGGAACGCGCTTATGATCTGGCGCGCGACGGGGAAAAGGTTGAGCTGGAAGCACGTCCCATTGATGTGCACCGGCTCGAACTTGTTGAGTGTTCGGATGAAAACCGGGCGGTCTTCGAAGCCGAATGTGGCAAGGGGACTTATGTGCGCTCGCTGGCGCGCGATCTCGGCCGTCGGCTTGGTTCTTATGGTCATGTCACCACATTACGCCGGTTATTGGTCGGTCCCTTCGACGAAGAAGACATGATTACCCTCGACGAATTGACCGCAGCGGCCGAGGCCTTGGAAGAGGGGCAGGGCATCGAAGATCTGGTCGCCCAGTTTGTGCTGCCAGTGCGAGATGCGCTGGAAAATCTCGTTGAAATTGAGATGTCGTCTGATGATGCAGCCAAGATCCGCCGTGGGATGCAGGTGCTGTTGAGGGGACGTTCCGCACCAATCGCGACGGAGTCAGCTGTCGCAATCCATGCCGGCGTTCCCGTCGCCCTTGGATCAGTCGCTGCCGGACGTTTCCAACCAAACCGGGTGTTCAACCTTTAGTCCGAGGTGCACCAATGCTGAGCTTCTGGTCAAGGATCAGAAGAACGGCGGCATCCTTCGAGCCATACGTCACCATGATCCTTGGGCGCGCATATACCGGACACGAGTCGCTCGATCCGGTCAACGCGTTCATCGAGCGCGGTATCGTTGCTGGTCAACTTGTATGAACCGGGAGCGATCATGACGGCGACGAGCCGGATGAATTCTGCATTATTCAATTCTATCGGTTGCCGTTTATAGATCGCGGAACTTGCTTCGTAGAAGCCTGTCATCCAGCCCTCCGGGCCTCTCCCCATTTCCAGTGTGTTGAGCCAAAGAGCGAGAATTTGCTCCTTCGAGAGGCGACGCTCCAAGCCCAATGCATAACCGGTTTGTCGAACTTTGGAGATGCCTGGCTGAAATTTCTCGAACGCAATGCGCTTGGAAAGAGATTGCGTTATCGTCGTCGCTCCTGCACCAGCAGTGGTAAAGTCCACGCCAGAGTGTTTGTAGAAATTCGGGTCCTGCACGGACAATAGAATAGCCAAATAGTCTACGCCCAGTGACGCCCCTCCCTTCTGTTGTGCGATCAAATTATCGGCACGCTGCTGCAATTGAGGAGCGTTGGAAAGTGCGTCCCAATATCCTTTAACGCCGTACAAAAAGACTGCGAAAATAAGCAGGCCCAGAAGAAGGCCTGCGAGCTTGAAAAACTGTCGCATAAAATCTCTCAATCGAATTCCATTTAGAACCTTATGGGATCCGACGAAGCACCGAATTGTAGCAGAATTGCGTCTCTTTTCGCCCGTATGGCGTTCAACAAAAGCTGGGCCTACGGGCAAACATGTACGGCTGTAGCAATGGGCGAGATGTTGCCTAACTCTGTCATCTTTTCGACGTCGAATCTGCAGCCAGGACTTATGTCCAAAGAGTTGGGCGCTGCTGGCCGCTTCCAGCCAAGCCGAGTGTTCAGTCTTTTGACTGAAATAGCATCTTTAAGTTGTGTTGATTTGACTTTGCCCGTTTAAGGGGATTTCTTGAGTGTTGTACGTTACGTCGCTTAAGGAGCAGTTATGATCTATGCACTTCAATCACGTTACTTTTCAGGTGTGCTTTTACGTCGCCAGGCTCTCAGTATTTTGGCAGGCACGGCCCTCTTTGCAGGAGCGCTGATTGCTTCGGGCACAGCTGTTAATGCGGATACTTGGCTAAAACCGGTAAACGATGATCGGTGCCTGACGCCGGTTAACGGTGGGTTCGCGTTGAGAGACTGCACCACCGACAATCAGCTGACTTTGCATCCAGGAACCATGGGAGGTCAAAAAATTGAAGTCGGCAATGTTTGTATCTTTGTACTGCAAGGCGCCTCGGGTGGCGTCTGGCGCGACGGCAAACGTCTTTCTCGCCGGCCGTGCGATACCGCAACGACCCAACCGCGGATCGTTGCCGCAGGAGAGTGGGATATCGACCCAAACAGCACGGGGCCTCAAAAGATTCCGGCAGTGCCTGGCCCCAATGGACCGACCGACAAATCTGTCTGTCTCTCAAACAACGACAACCCAGGCCAGGCATCCGCCATCCAGCTCGACTGTAACAGTGGCCTGATCACGACCTGGCGCATCGTTCAGCAATAACGACATCTGAGAAAACACTGGATTTCTCGCCAACTTCGCGTATATATCGCGCCCAATGAACGTCTTTGGCGTTCATGCGTTCTTGCTTGGCCTTTGCTGACCGACATCTCGGCTCTGGCAGCGGCAAGAATGACGTCGGTTCTCCGGCTTTTGTAAATACGCTGGTACGCCAGCATGCATCTTTGAAAGGAAAGTGCGATGTCGATTACTGCCGAACGCAAGGCTGAGTTGATGAAAGAATACGCCATCAAGGAAGGCGACACTGGTTCTCCGGAAGTCCAGGTTGCGATCCTGACCGAGCGTATCACTAACCTCACAGAACACTTCAAGACACATGGCAAGGATAACCATTCCCGTCGTGGCCTCCTGAAGATGGTCGCACTCCGCCGTAAGCTTCTTGACTACGCACGTGGCAAGAGCGAAGAGCGTTATAAGACACTGATCACACGCCTCGGCATTCGCCGCTAAGTTAGGCCAGATCTTTAAGACGCGGTGGGTGGATTTGCCTGCCGCGTTTTATTATATAAGCACGTGACCTGTCATGGGGCAGGATTGCCGGCACACTTCCTATTATGAAGTTGCTCGTTGTCTTGCCCGTGACTTGTCCTTCCGGAACCGGCCCATACGGGGCCGACCGAGATAAAGTCTTCGATGCAGCATGAAACACGGCATCGCAAAGACAAAATGTAAGGAATCATGATGTTCGATGTTCATCGTGTAGAAGTTGAATGGGGCGGACGCCCTCTCGTATTTGAAACCGGCAAGATCGCCCGTCAGGCAGACGGTGCAGTTTTGGCGACCTACGGCGAGACCAAAGTTCTCGCAACTGTTGTTTCTGCCAAGTCTCCGAAGCCTGGCCAGGACTTTTTCCCGCTCACAGTGAACTACCAGGAAAAGGCATTTGCTGCTGGTAAGATTCCAGGTGGCTACTTCAAGCGTGAAGGCCGCCCAAGCGAGCACGAAACCCTCACATCCCGTCTGATCGACCGTCCGATCCGTCCTCTGTTCGCAGATGGTTACAAGAACGAGACTCAGGTTGTTATCACCGTTCTGTCCCACGACATGGAAAACGCGCCTGACATCCTGGCGATGGTTGCATCCTCTGCAGCTTTGACCTTGTCTGGTGTTCCTTTCATGGGCCCAATCGGCGGCGCACGTGTTGGTTACATCAACGGCGAATTCGTTCTGAACCCGCTTGTCGACGACATGCAGGAATCTGATCTGGACCTGGTCGTTGCCGGTACAGGCGATGCGGTTCTGATGGTTGAATCAGAAGCAAAAGAACTCGACGAAGAAACAATGCTCGGCGCTGTCATGTTCGGTCATGCCGGTTTCCAGCCAGTGATCGACGCGATCATCAAGCTTGCTGAAGCTGCTGCCAAAGAGCCTCGCGAATTCTCTCTGCCGGACTACTCTGCGCTTTACGAGCAGATCAAAGGCATGGCTGCAGACGATCTGAAGGCAGCTTATGCCATCACATCCAAGACCGAACGCAAGAACGCTGTTGATGCAGCGAAGGCGAAGGTTGTTGAAGCCCTGATCGAAAACGGCGGTGACGATGCTCCTGAAGCAAACGTTCTCGGCGGCGAGTTCAAGAAGCTCGAAGCTGAAATCGTTCGTGGTGGCATTCTGGACACCGGTTCACGTATCGACGGTCGCGACCTTTCGACAGTCCGCCAGATTGTGTCTGAAGTTGGCATCCTGCCACGCGCACACGGTTCTGCCCTGTTTACACGTGGTGAAACTCAGGGTCTGGTTGTTGCAACGCTTGGTACAGGTGAAGACGAGCAGTTCGTTGACGCGCTTGAAGGCACTTACAAGTCCCATTTCATGCTGCATTACAACTTCCCTCCTTACTCTGTAGGTGAAGCTGGCCGCATGGGCTCTCCAGGACGTCGTGAA
>JABXHV010000141.1 GCA_013373445.1 Paracoccaceae bacterium
GACGTCATAGCCCTGCTTTTTCATGAGAGCTGCAACGACGGAACTGTCGACGCCGCCCGACATGGCAACAACCACCCGTGTGTCTTCTGGACGACCCGGAAGATCCAAACTGTTCAACATTTACGATCACCTTGATGCCGATCTGATCTGCGCCGGGGCTTCGCCAACTTTGGTGTCGGTTCTGCCAAGACGCTTCGGCACCTCGCGGCACAGGCATATAACCGTGCACGAGGAAAATTTGATTTGCGTTGGTGTCATTATAAAGCAGGGAAGCTTTGGCGTAAATCTCAGTCGGTCTTCTCCCGGCAAAACTTGCCGAATGGGTAAAGCTTTCCCATTGGCGTGGCCGTCGAAGAGTTTGAGCTATTTTCCAAGTAATTGATTTATATAGCTTTATATAAAAGTCAGAACTGGCGCGATGCTTGCTACTGTTCCTGTGTCGGAGTGTGTCCGGCATTTGGTTTGTTTAAAAGGGTCAAAGCTTTGCTGCCTGTTGGTCTGTTTGCAAATATGTCTGGTGAGGCTGCTCCGAACGGGATGATGTTCGGAAGTGGCGGTGGTTTGATGTCTCAGGGCGCTGCATCTGGCGCCTTTGCGGCGCTGCTGCAGGGGCAGGGTGATGGTCAGGGCCAGGCGTTTGAGCAGAGTGGCGCATTGCTCGGTGAAGGCACTGAAACTTCATTGGCCGCTTTGTTTGGGGCTGGCTTATCTAATGCCGCGACTTTGGGCGAGTTTGGAACTGATCCCGAAGGCGCGCTGGATGAAGTAACGGAAGAGCTTGCCGGCAATCCTTCAATGTTGATGGCTGCGGGCCAGCAGGCGTTGATGCCGGGCCTCGATCCAGCCCTGAATGCAGGTACAGGTGGCGCTGTGGCTGACGGCGCTGCCAGCGATGGTCAGGTTATTGGCGATATCGGCGAAGGTCTTGGTAGTGTCGCTGGAAAATCTCAGGCGGTTCCTTCATTCGCTGCGGCAGCTCAGAGTGCCGGGGCGTTGCGGCAGAGTGCCGAGAATGCTGATCTGACAGCCGCCGCCCAAGCAGGTGGCAACTTGACGTCGCTCGCGCAGACCCCAAACGATGGCGACGTGCCGCTTCCAGGCGCTGCTGAAGTGGCAGATCTGGCTTTGGATCCGGATGGGCAGCCCCTCGCGAAGGTTGGCGGAGGCGAGGCTGGCGCCGATGTTGATCAGGTGGTCTCCACCGCGAAGTCTCAAGGTGATGTAGGTGTTGCACAGAAGGCTGCTGAAAAGCAGGGGTTCATGCAGCGCTGGAAAGAGGACCTTGCCGCTCTTGGTGCTGCTAATGCAGGCGCTCCATCCAGTGTCGCCGCTTCGGCAGGTGCGCTGGCAAGTGATGCAGTTTCGGATGATCAGTTGATCGTTCTGGGTGCTGGCGCAGGGTTGAAGACAACGGAACAGACCTCACAGGCCGCCAATGGCGCAGGCATTAAACTGGCCAGTGATCGCGCGTTGTCAGACTTGCAGAGCTCGCAACAGCCTGCGGCAGGTATGAAGGGCGCTGCCGCGCCAACCGTTCGCCAGGAAGCTGCAACGACAACAGTCGATGCAGGCTCTGAAGAGCAGATGGCGGATCCAGGACAACAGCCAGTCAAAAAGACGGTTGCTGCCGGAACTGGTCCTGACGGTCCTGTTGCAGCCAACACTGCGAAGGTCGGGGCTCCGGCTGGCGCAGCTGGTCAAGTTGAAACCGTTGATGTTGCCATTGCCCCCGTTGATGGCGGGTTGAGTGATGGCGAGGGCGAAGGGCTTGATACGGAGCTGATTTCGCTTCGGGATCTGGGATCGAACAGCAAGCTGCAAGCTGCGGGCACTTTAAAGACCGACAGTATGCATGCTGACGTGCGTAACCATTCCGGCCAGATTTCCATGCAGGTAGCCGGTGCAATGGCGCGGAACCTGCAAAACGGCAACACCCGGTTTCAAATGCGCTTCGATCCTCCAGAGCTCGGCCGAGTGGATGTTTCGATGAAGGTTGCATCAGACGGATCTGTTCAGGCCCACATGATCGTTGAGCGCCCCGAGACCCTCGACATGTTCCTGCGAGATCAGCGGGCGCTTGAACGGGCACTGGAATCTGCCGGGCTCTCCACCAACAGCGAAAATCTGCAATTCTCTTTGAAGGACCAGAGTGGTCAGGGACAGCAATTCGCAGAGGGAGAAGGCGATGGCCGGTCCGGGTTTGGCTACGGTTCCCCTGAAGGGAACGAGACTAATGACACCATCGAGCAAGTTGCTCAAATTCAACTGACGAATGGTCAAAGAGGCCTTGATATCAGGATCTAGAGCTGAAGAGCTTTTCGGATATCGGCCAAAGGAGTGGCAGGAATGTCTTCTATTTTCCCATCATCAGGCACGTCGTCGACGTCGTCGTCGATTTCTTCGACTGCCACGAGCGCTGCGAGCCTCGAGGACAACTATGAACTGTTCTTGTCCTTGTTAACGACGCAGATTCAGAACCAGGATCCTTTGGATCCAATGGATGCGGCTGAATACACCAAGCAATTGGTTCAATATTCCACTGTTGAACAGGGGCTGAAGCAGAACCAGAACCTGGAGAGGATTATTGAAGAGATCACCTCCTCGCAGGCTTCTGCTTATGTGAGCTATATCGGGCAGGAGGTTTCTGCCAGCGGAAGTCAGACCGTTTTGTCGAATGGGGCTGCTGAATGGGATATTTCTGTGACTGAAGATGTCACGGGCACTGTCGAGATCAAGAACTCTGCTGGCGTTACCGTCTTTTCGGATACGGTTGAACTTTCCGCTGACGATACCAGCTATAAGTGGGATGGAAGTCTGGATAAGGGCGGCGAAGCTGCTGCCGGCACTTATTCAGTCGCCTTTTCGGTCAAGAACGGAGAGGGCAACAAGCGCTCTGTGTCTACCGATGTGACCGGTGTTGTTGATGAACTCAACCTCACCGGAAGCGAGCCCACGTTGAAAATAGGCAACCTGGAAATTCCGATCAGCGCTGTAACATCGGTCCGCCGGGTAAGTTAGGTGATAAATTTTCTGATTTTTCGCCATTTTAGTATGTTTGGCATGGTTATTTAATAGTTATTTTTTCGCAGATTGCGATTGGGCCTCCTGGATCTTAACAGGAGGCCTTTTTTGTTAATTTATCAGAAGCTTTTTGCATCATTGTCTTAAATGTCATTAATCAATTCGCATTTTTATAGTTAATGTAAGCTTTAGAGGGGCTTAGGTAAATTTTAAACAGCTGTATGTATTCTTGAGGCTGATCTTGGTCATGGTTAGTGTGAGAGTACAATGGCCGAACAAATTCGTTCGCGTGTTAAATATGTCATCGGCCCTGATGGCAGCCCATTGACGATAGCAGACCTTCCGCCGGTTTCTACAAGGCGCTGGGTTATTCGTCGAAAAGCTGAAGTCGTCGCAGCCGTTCGTGGTGGTCTTCTTTCTTTGGAAGAAGCATGTCAGCGTTATACCCTGACAGTCGAAGAGTTTCTGTCTTGGCAGAGTTCGATTGAAAAACATGGGTTGGCAGGCTTGCGTGCCACGCGTGTTCAACAATATCGCAACTAAAACTCTTTTTAGAGAATTGTCCCGAATCTGAATCGGGAGCTTGGAGGGGCGGCTTTGGCTGCCCTTTTTTGTGTCATTTTGAGCGTGCTCTGATCAGGCTTTTTAAAAAGTTAACGCGCTAGGCAAATTTTCCCCGTATGTTTTGCAAATTGCATTAATAAGATTGGCGGATTTCTGCCAAATAGCGTTGCGCTCACCTGCTTTATTAACTTCTTGTTAACCTTCTGAGGGGCAAAATTTGCCTATCGGTTAATGATTTGCGGCTGGGGCTACAGCTGACTTCACCAAAAAAAGATGCGGGCGAGCTTAAGTGAACGGACTTATTGAATTTGTTAAGGCGTTGGGTCCGACGAGAATTGCGGCGATGGGTGCTGTTGCTGCAATTCTGGTCGGAGTGTTTGCGTTCATCATTTTCCGGGTGACAGCTCCACAGATGACACCCATCTACACTGAGCTGACCCTGGAGGACTCCGGTGCGATTGTCAGTCAGTTAGAATCTCAGAACATTCAATATGAATTGCGCAATGACGGGGCGACCATTCTGGTGCCTCAGGATCGGGTCGCTCGGTTGCGCATGTTGCTTGCTGAAGACGGGCTGCCAACGGGCGGTTCAATCGGTTACGAAATCTTTGATCGATCCGATACGCTTGGGGCAACCAGTTTCGTTCAGAACATCAATAAGCTACGTGCCCTTGAGGGCGAGATGGCGCGGACGATTACCTCAATTAACCGCATTCAGGCTGCTCGTGTTCATCTGGTGATCCCTGAGCGCCAGTTGTTTCAGCGTGACAAGCGTCCGCCCTCAGCGTCGATTGTCTTGAAGGTTCGTGGTTCTTTGGGGCCAAGTGAAATTCGTGCTGTTCAGCATTTGGTAGCGACTGCTGTTGATGGCTTGGTTCCGGAGCGTGTATCCGTTGTTGACGAGGCAGGGCGTCTGTTGGCGTCTGGCGTTGATAGCAGTGATGACGGCGTGCTTTCCAGTGCCTTGCAAGACCGCGTTACAGGCATCGAGTCTCGTCTGCGAAATCAGATTGAAGAGATCCTTGGAAGCGTAGTTGGACCAGGCCGTGCACGCGTTCGTGTTGCTGCTGAAGTCGATCACAATCGTATCACCGAGACCACAGAAACTTACGATCCCGAAGGCCAGGTTGTTCGCTCGACCCAGGCCAAGGAAGAAGCTAGCACGCGGGTAAGCAATCAAAATCAGGTGACCGTCGGCAACGAGATCCCGAATGCGCAGCAGAATGCTGACGGCGCGGGTGGAGATCAGGACAGCTCGAGTTCGTCTGAAGAGATCGTCAACTACGAAATCTCCAAGGCGACCCGGACTGAGATTGTTGAAGCAGGCCAAATCCGGAAGCTTTCTGTGGCTGTGCTCGTTGATGGTGTTTATGAGCCGGACGAGAATGGTGAGATTGTCTATTCTCCGCGCACGCAGGAGACATTGGATCGCATCGCCTTGTTGGTTCGCTCTGCAATCGGGTTCGATGCTACGCGCGGCGATAGTGTTGAGGTTGTCAACTTGCAGTTTGCGTTGCCACCACAGAGTGACTTCGATGCGCAAGAACCCGGTCTGTTTGAGTTCACAAACGCAGACATCCTGAGGTTTGCAGAGCTTGGCGTGCTGCTTCTAATTTCGCTGCTGTTGTTGCTCTTCGTGGTCCGTCCGTTGCTCCGCCGTATTGTTACTCCTGAGGAGCAGGCGCCACAGGATCTGGTTATTGCACCAGATGGCACCTTGATGTCGGAAACCGAAGTGCCTGCAGATGAGCTGGATGAAGAAGATCAATTCCGGATCGAGTGGCTCGAAGAGGCGAAAGCGGAGGGGGCTTTGCAGGCGTCTTCTATCAACAAGGTTGGTGAGATGATCACCGAATACCCAACCGAGGCAGTTACGATTGTCCGCGGTTGGCTTGATCAGGCGGCTTGATCATGGCGGGTGATGGACTTCAAAACCAACTGAAAGTCGCTGATGACGTTGAGGAGCGTGAGCTCAAAGGTGCTGAACGTGCGGCTGTTCTGTTGTTGGCCCTGGGCGAGTCCCATGGCAAACCGATCTGGGACAATCTGGATGACATAGAAGTGCGCCAGGTGTCAGCGGCAATGGCAAACCTTGGGCCGGTTACACCGGTCATGCTTGAAAATTTGTTCAAGGATTTTGTACGCCGCATTAGCTCCAAGGGCGCTTTGACTGGAAACGTTGATGCTACAGAGCGTCTTCTTGGGTCTTTCCTTCCTGGAGATCGCGTCAGCATCATCATGGAAGAAATTCGTGGCCCTGCAGGCCGCAACATGTGGGAGAAGCTCTCCAACGTTCAAGAGAATGTGCTCGCAAACTATCTCAAGAATGAATACCCGCAGACTGTTGCTGTGGTCTTGTCCAAGATCAATTCAGACCATGCCGCACGCGTTCTTGGTATTCTGCCTGAGGAATTGGCGCTTGAAGTCGTTAGCCGCATGCTGCGTATGGATGCCGTCCAGAAAGAAGTGTTGGAAAAGGTCGAGCAAACGCTACGCGTTGAGTTCATGTCTAACCTGACCAACACGTCTCGTCGTGACAGTCATGAAATGATGGCGGAGATCTTCAACAACTTTGACCGTCAGACCGAAGCCCGGTTCCTCGCGGCGCTCGAAGAGGAAAACCGTGAAGCTGCAGATCGCATCAAGACACTGATGTTCACATTCGATGATCTGCTCAAACTCGATGCTGCCAGCTGTCAGACTTTGCTGCGTGGCGTTGAGAAGGATCGTCTGGCGATTGCGCTCAAGGGCTCGACAGATGCGGCCCGCGACTTCTTCTTCTCCAATATGTCCTCACGTGCCGCAAAGATGTTGCAGGACGATATGGAGGCTCTGGGACCTGTTCGCTTGCGAGATGTGGATGAAGCGCAGACCGGAATGGTGAACACCGCAAAAGATCTCGCCGCCAAGGGTGAAATCATGATCTCCAAGTCGAAGAGCGACGATGAGATCATCTACTAAAGTTATTCAGGTTATGAAACGCAATGGGTGTCATGGTTAGTCCATCACGATTTTTGTTCAATATGGACTTTACGGAACCGGAAGAGCCGGAGATTGAGGCTCCTGTGGTTCCCGAAGTTCCGATGATGTCTGTGGCGGAACACGAACGACGTTTGGCTGAAGCGAAAGCGGAGGCGTTTGAGGAAGCCCGCGTTGCTGCCCTGAATGACCTGCTCGAGACGCAGGAGAAGTTGCTTACAGACGAAGTCACTCAGTTGGCAGGCGTTTGTGAAGGCGTTCTCAACCAGCTCGATGAAGTCGGGGCGCAACAAGAGAAAGAAGCGATTGGCTTTGCCTTTCTGGTCGCCCGACGGCTATGCGCCCATCTGCTTGCTCGTCAACCGATGGCTGAGATCTTGTCGCTGGTGTCTGAATGCCTTGCGCCTCTGCGCCGTGCGCCTCATTTGGTGATCCGGGTAGCTGAACGGGATGTCGAAGCGCTGGAGACCCGGATTGAACCGATTGTACGGGAAAAGGGCTTCGAAGGTCGTCTGGTGATATTGGGAGAAGCCGATATTGCTCGAGGCGACTGTCATATAGAATGGGCGGAAGGAGGGATTCGGCGTGACCGAAAGGCTCTTGAAGCCCAGATCGACGGACACATCAAGAATTACATTCTTTCGCGGTCCAAGAAGGTCACGCAGAAGGTAGAAGATGTTGCCTCTTCGGCAACTAAGGAAACCGAAAAATGAGCGATGAGCAGGATACCGGCATACCTCTAGATGAACTGGAAGCGCCAACTCCGAGTTCTGATGAAGAGCAAATCAGTCAACCGCAGACCGCAGTTGATCTGGAGGCTGTCTTTGATGTGCCAGTCCGTATTTCAGCGGTCCTGGGTCACTCAAAGATGCATGTATCCGATTTGCTGAAACTTGCCTCAGGTACTGTCCTGGAGCTCGATCGCAAAGTCGGTGAAGCGATCGATATCTATGTAAACGACCGCCTTGTCGCGCGCGGTGAAGTGGTTTTGGTCGAGGACAAGCTGGGTGTCACGATGACTGAAATCATTAAGACGGACAGGTAGGAACTGGCCATGAGACTCTTGATCGTCGGAACCCTTGGAGGTCAGCTTACAAAAGCGAGCCAGATCGCCATGCAGCGCGGTGCGCAAGTCACCCAGGCTGTCGATGTTGAGGGCGCGCTGAAAGTCCTTCGTTCCGGCCGTGGCGCTGACCTCCTAATGGTGGATGTCGGTTTGGACATCGCTTACCTTCTGGCGAAGCTCCAAGAAGAACGTGTACATGTTCCGATTGTTGCCTGTGGTGTCGAAACCGATGCTCAGGCGGCTGTTTCTGCCATTCGCGCAGGTGCAAAAGAATACATTCCGCTTCCACCCGATGCGGAGATGATTGCAGCGGTGTTGGCCGCTGTGGCCCAGGATCGCGGCGATCTGATTTACCGCGATGACGCCATGGCTTCCGTCGTGAAACTGGCGGAGCAAATCGCACCGTCAGATGCGTCCGTACTGATCACGGGTGAATCCGGTACGGGTAAGGAAGTCATTGCCAGGCATGTTCACAAATGTTCAAACCGCAAAGACAAGCCATTTATCTCTATAAACTGTGCGGCCATTCCCGAGCACCTTCTTGAATCCGAACTGTTTGGACACGAGAAGGGAGCTTTTACCGGCGCCGTTGCCCGTCGTATCGGTAAATTTGAAGAAGCAGACGGTGGAACGCTGCTGCTTGATGAAATCTCCGAAATGGATGTTCGTTTGCAGGCCAAGCTGTTGCGCGCCATCCAGGAGCGGGTCATTGACCGTGTCGGTGGCACACGGCCCGTGCCGGTCAATATTCGGATTTTGGCAACATCAAACAGGGATCTGGCCGAAAGTGTTCGGCAAGGCAGTTTCCGCGAAGATCTGTTGTTTCGTTTGAATGTGGTGAACCTCAAGCTTCCGCCGCTGCGTGAACGTCCGGCAGATATTCTTGAGTTGGCGCATTTTTTCATCAAGCACTACGCTGAAGTCAACGGGGTTCAGCCATTGCCGTTTTCCCTCGAGGCGCGACAGGCACTGACAATCAATCAGTGGCCTGGCAACGTTCGTGAGTTGGAAAACACGATGCACCGTGCCGTTCTTTTAGCTCACGGAGTGGAAATCGGGGTCGATGCGATACGTATGCCCGATGGCAGCCCGATTGTCGCATCGGCAGCCGGTCCGGCGTCGATCGCGGCGCAAGCCGCCGAAGCTGTTTCGCGCTCATTTGTTGGCAGGACCGTTGCGGATGTTGAACGCGATCTAATCCTCGACACCCTGGACCATTGCCTTGGTAACAGGACCCATGCGGCGAAAATCTTGGGAATCTCAATTCGCACATTGCGCAATAAGCTGAATCAATACACGGATGAAGGAACACAGGTTCCTGGCCCGGGTGAAGTTCGAGCTGGCTACTGACGTGAAAATTCGCCGGTTATCGTCGAAGCGTCCATAACAGGAATTTAGATGTCGGAAAGCACCGCTGACGAAAGCAATACATTAGCGCCGGGACAGGGCGACACGCCTGCTGCTGCCCGCGGCAACTGGCCGAGTGCATCCGAACTTCTGACGACTATGAAACGCGGCGACACCGGCCTTGCGGTTGGCGTTCTGGTCATTATGACCTTGCTGATCCTGCCGATGCCTCCGGTCGTCCTCGATATGTTCCTGGCAGTTTCGATCATCTTTTCGATCATGGTTTTGATGACGGGCTTGTTCATTCAAAAACCATTGGAATTCTCGTCCTTTCCGACCGTTCTGCTGATCTCCACGATGTTGCGGCTTGGCCTGAACATCGCATCTACACGTTTGATCCTTTCGAACGGGCATGAGGGCACGGCTGCGGCTGGAAATGTCATTCAGTCGTTCGGCAATCTGGTGATGGGCGGGAACTTCGTCATCGGGATCATCGTGTTTTCCATTTTGGTGATCGTGAACTTTGTCGTCATCACCAAGGGTTCAGGCCGTATCGCCGAAGTGGCTGCCCGTTTCACCTTGGATGCGATGCCCGGAAAGCAGATGGCCATCGACGCCGATCTGTCTGCAGGTCTCATAGATGAAGCCTCTGCGAGGGCAAGGCGCCGTGAGTTGGAAGATGAAAGCTCTTTCTTCGGGGCGATGGATGGTGCGTCAAAGTTTGTTCGCGGTGATGCCATCGCCGGTTTGTTGATTACATTCATCAACATCCTTGGAGGTATTTTCATCGGTGTTGCGCAGATGGACCTCTCGTTCTCGGAAGCGGCGAACAACTACACATTGTTGACGATTGGTGACGGTCTGGTGTCCCAGATTCCAGCGCTTATTGTTTCGACTGCAGCTGGTCTGCTGGTTTCCAAGGCCGGTGTCCAGGGTGCTGCCGACAAGGCGCTTGCGGAGCAGTTCACCGGCTACCCGAAGGCTCTTGGCATGTCGTCGGTTGTCATGGTGATCCTGTCGTTTTTGCCCGGTTTGCCCATGATCCCGTTCATGGGTCTGGCGGGTCTTGCCGCTTGGCTGGCGTTTCAGGCCAGTAACAAGAAGAAAGACGCCGCTGCTGTCGTTGCTCGAAAAGAGGCGATTGACGCCGCGCCTGCTCCGCCGCAGGAGCCGCCTATTACCGATGCATTGAAAATGGATGAGCTGCGCATCGAGCTGGGTTATGCATTGCTACCGCTCATCAATGGTAAAGATCAGACTGCCGGTGACCAGCTTACCGAGCAGATCAAGGCGTTGCGTCGCCAGATCGCATCCGACATGGGTGTGATTATGCCGCCTGTTCGTATCTTGGATAATATTCAGCTTGCTTCCAATGACTACATTATCAAGGTCAAGGAGGTCGAGGCTGGGCGCGGTGTGCTCTACCCGAACCATTATATGGTCATGGATCCTGCCGGTGGGCAGGTGAAGCTCCCAGGCACTCATACAACAGAGCCTACCTTCGGTCTGCCGGCCACCTGGGTTGATGGTCAATACCGTGAGGATGCGTCGCTTCGAGGTTACACTGTTGTCGACCCAGCAACCGTTCTGTCAACGCACTTGACTGAGACCATCAAGGCGAACGTAGCCGAGCTTCTGACCTACGGCGATGTTCAAAAACTGCTCAAGGAAGTGTCCGGTGAGCAGGCCAAACTGGTCGATGACCTTATTCCGACGCATATCACCGGCTCCGGAATTCAGCGTGTGCTTCAAACCTTGCTTGGCGAGCGTGTCTCGATTCGCGACCTCGGCACAATCCTTGAAGGTGTGTCAGAGGCGACTGGCATGACTCGCAACACTGATGTCATTGCTGAACATGTACGAACGCGTTTGGGGCGGCAGATTTGCGCGGCGAATCTGGCACCTGGCGGCTACCTACCGCTTATCGCGATGACACCTGTCTGGGAGCAGGCGTTCATTGAGTCGATTGTCGGCGAGGGCGATGACCGTCAGTTGGCAATGGCGCCAAGCAAGCTGCAGGAGTTTGTTACGAAAGTGCGTGATGCATTCGAAACTGCTGCGCAGGCAGGCGAAGTGCCTGTCCTCTTGACGTCGCCACAGACGCGGCCATTTGTGCGTTCAATTGTCGAAAGGTTCAGGGCTCATACAACCGTTATGAGCCAGAGCGAAGTGCATCCAAGGGTAAAGTTGAAGACGATTGGATCCATCTGAAGAACCCGCCTTCTGTTTTCAAATCTGGATGTTAATGCGACTCATGGCAGCAATATTTGAAGTGTAGGTCCCCGACGAGCCATAGGTGAGCTGTTTGGTCAGCGATACACTGGCATTGGTCTGGTAGATTACGCTCGACAGATTGCTGCGCAAGGCTTGACCTTGCTGAATAGAGTTTTGCCTCTTCGCGGCCCAACCTTTGTTGTATTTGGTCCACTTGGAGGTTCTCATGCCGTTCGGGTTGTCTCTGTTCCTGGAGACGTAATTTCCTACTGGTGCCATACGCGCATTATGGAATGTTTATGGTTAACCAAATCTAAATGGATAAAACTGACGTCTTGGTTTGGTGATATTTGAACGGTAAGTGCTGTCGCAGTAGATATTGAATTAAAATGGGTAGGCTTGAATGTCGAAACTTGCGTTGGATCTGGATGGATATACGGATTTACCGAATGGAAAGATTGCCTTCATCGTTACCTTTCTCGAGATGTATGAAAATCCGTCCATCGAAGTGACGCTTCGCAGTGATGTGCGACTGGAACCCTGGCTTGAGCCGGATCCAGCGGATTTCAAAAAACTGTTTCTCGAAATTGGTGAGGAGTGGCTATGGTTCGGACGTTTGACCATGTCCGACGAAGCTTTACGGGATCTTTTGTCCGAGCCTAAGCGAGAAGTCTTTTGTCTGATGGAAGGCGAGGAGCGGACTGGGCTCCTCGAACTTGATTATGCCGACCCGGAGAACGTCGAGATCGTGTATTTTGGTTTGACACCCTTTGCGATCGGGCATGGAAAGGGGCGTTGGCTGATGTCTCGCGCAATCGAAATGGCCTGGTCCCGTGCTGAAACCAAACGTCTTTGGCTTCATACCTGCACGGGGGACAGTCCTCAGGCACTGGGCTTCTACCGTTCATGTGGCTTCAAGCCTTACAAGCGTGCGATTGAGGTCGCCGATGACCCGCGCCATACAGGCGTATTGTCAAGCGATAAGGGACTTCACCTGCCTTTTCTACAGGATTAAGATACTGAATTATCAGTTGGTTTTATTCCTATCTCGCCACAATCCAAAATTGTTAACACCCATTAACCATTTGCTGTAGAATGGCAGTGGATGAGCTGTCTCAACGCTGTTATTGGGCTTTGTAGCCTGTAAGAGATCGTTAAGATTAAGTCATTGTTACGGTTATGGAGTCGGGCGGAATGTCTGAAGTTCAGGACAATGTTGTGCCGCACACCAAGGTGCGGACGCTGCGTGAAGCGATTCGAAAGGTTCAGTTGGGTGAGACTGAACGTTCGGAGGTTGTCGTTGAACTGCAAGACAGCGAAAAGGCCCGTCTCGAGCTGTTGGCTGAAGAACTTCAGGATGTCTTCAAGGAAATCCCGGACGACGACGACCAGTTCTCGCTTCAGATCATTGCGGGTTCGCGTCCACGCTTCTGGGTTGACGTTACCAGCTATGTTTCAGTCGGTGGAGATCGCAAGACCTATCGTTTCCTCAAGGATACGCGTCTGGGCCTCACGGTGATTCTCGAAACGGCAAATGTCGATGATATGGCTGACTGTCTAACCGAATATATTGCAGAGCGGATTCTCGAACGGGAAAAGGCTCTGGAAGGTGATTGGTTGAACAATCGTCTTCGGGACATTGCCGTTGATCGTTACGGTGAAGGCAAGAAAGCAAAGAGAGCTGGAGCCTTTGGTCTTTGGCTTGCTGTTGCCCTGGCCTTCGTTTTGGGCATTTCTGTCAGCTTCGTCGGCCTCGTCGGCTACGCCTGGTTTGCCAATCCGCTTGGATAGGTTTTGCTTTATTGTGGAATGATAATCGGTGTTGTGCCGAGTGTCTTGATATTTTGATCCTGACCAAATCCACGCTCGGTCATCTCACAACTCCAATCTCCATCAGTTCTTGAAATTGAAAACAGATTGTATCTGGCCGCAGGTTTTTTACCGCCCGGACCGTTGCTGGCAGAGGGAACGCCAATGACGGGGACCAGCCCCTTTGGTCCGTCGATGGTTGCACGGCTGTCAATGTGTGTGTGACCATGCAGGATCAGCTCGGCGCCTGTCTGCTTGATAACCGCCCTTAACCGGGAGCTGTCAGACAGACGCTTGTGCATATGAGTGGCGCGTCGAAACGGTGGGTGGTGGATCATTACGACGCGAAAGAGATTTCTTTCACCGAGATCATTGAGAATGTGGCGCAGTCTTCTGGTCTGTTTGCTGCCGACGCGTCCTGTTGCGAACCAAGGTGCTGATGCGCGTGCTGTAGATACGCCGATCAGCGCTACATCGCCTCTCTGACGAATGTATGGAAAGCTGTTCGCGCCTGGCTGCAAATCATCAAACTCGGGATCGCCATTCATATAGCCGTCCCATGCAGCCCGCGCTTTTTTCAGCGCGCCAGGTACATAGGCGTCATGATTTCCCGGAACCACGGAAACGTCGTATGGCTTACCAAGTTCTTCCAGCCACTGCCGTGCTCCGATGATTTCCAAAGGCAAGGCAATGTTCACCAGGTCTCCGCTAACTGCAATATGATCAGGAGTTTGTTCTTTCATGTCAGCAACAAGCTGATCGAGCCAGTTGCCGGTCATAAAACGTGCCCTGTTCCGCTTCCAGTTGGCATATCCAAGGATACGCTTTGAAAGCAGTTGCAGCAGTTTGGGATCTGGAAGAGGCCCGAGATGCGGATCCGACATGTGAGCGAGTTTCAACATGCGCCGCATCTTCTAAGCTATCTGTATAAGGTCAAGTGAAAAGTTCAACTTCACCTTGTCGTTTGCCGAATATCCGGCAAACGCATTTCGTCAGACTGATAAATCAGTTTGCTGCAAAAGTGGAAAGCGCAGCAGCAATGCGTGGGTTGCTCAGGTCAACAGCTGGCTTCCAGTTGTATGAACGACGAGCGAAGCGTTTGGTCAAATATGCGCGAAGCATGACAGATCTCATTATGTAAAGTCGGTGCGAAGACCGAACTGTTTCGAACGTCTGATTTTTCATCAGATGAGGCGAATATATGTGCAATTAGAAAAAGAGCTAGAGACGTTTAGGCGGGGCTGGAATGCAATCTGCGCATAGCTTCGCCCCAACTAGCAGCGCAATCAATCAACCAAATTTCGCCAAATCGCTGCGTTTCTAAGGGTAAAGACCTGAAATCTAATGTGTAATTCTGAGAGGGTCTTGACTTTGGAGGCGCTGAAAAATGCGGGGTTTGACGCCTGAATTACTGCACTATCGTTGTGCATGTTTGATTTTATGATTAATAATTATTCAAAACTATGATTTGAATACTGAGCAAGTTCGCCACGCCTCAAGAAAACTTCTACAAGAAGCCTCTCGAGACGTGGCCCAATTTTATTTGAAGCGCGTCCTGTCGTGGGGGTCGCTTAGGTGCAGTTCCGGTCCGAGCGGGACGATGCCAGTCGGATTGATGGTATCGTGCGAGCCGTAATAGTGCTGCTTGATAACGTCCATCTTTACGGTCTCTTCAACGCCTGGAACCTGATAGAGCTCTTTGAGATAGTTGAAGAGATTTGGATAGTCCTCAATGCGTTTCAGGTTGCATTTGAAGTGACCGACATAAACGGGATCGAAGCGAAGCAGCGTGGTGAAGAGCCGCCAATCGGCTTCGGTGATCTGTTCGCCTGCCAGATAACGTTGTTTTCCCAGGCGGTCTTCGAGGAAATCTAGTGTTTCAAAGAGTTCATCAAAGGCTTCTTCATATGCTTTGGCAGTCGTTGCAAAGCCTGCTTTGTAAACGCCGTTGTTGACCGTCTTATAGACCCGGTCGTTGAGCTCATCAATTTGGTCACGCAAATGCTCTGGATAGAAATCCAGATCAGAGCCCGTCAAGTCATTGAACGCGGTGTTGAACATGCGGATGATTTCAGACGACTCGTTTGAAACAATCGTGTTGGTCTTCTTGTCCCAAAGAACTGGAACAGTGGCGCGTCCTGTGTAGTCGGACTTGGCTGCCTTATAGACTTGCCACATGTAATCGGCGTTCAGGATCGGGTCTGGCGTTTCAAATGTCCAACCGTTCTCCAACATCAAGGGCTCGACAGCGCTAACCTCGATATGGTCTTCGAGCTTCTTCAAGGCACGAAAGATCAGTGTCCGATGTGCCCATGGACAGGCGTAAGAGACATAAAGATGATAACGGCCGGATTCAGCCTTAAATCCTGAATCGCCTGTCGGTCCAGCAGATCCATCTGAAGTGATCCAGTTTCTAAAACTCGAATCCTGACGAACAAAGTGACCATCTGTCGACTCGGTATCATACCATTTGTCGACCCATTTTCCTTCAACAAGTAATCCCATAGCTTCCTCTTTTGTTGTTCTTTAACCTAAGGATTCAACTCAAGAGGTGAAGAGCGGTTCCGTTGAAAGGACTGTTCACCGGTGTTCCGCGAGGCGCAGAACAATGCTTGGAACGGTTTTTTCGAATTTCCGCTGGCTTTTTATCAAGTCTTTGTGTTACGGGCTATTTTGTTCACGGCAAAAGCCGAATAAAGAGCTGATTAGATGAACTTTGGTCTGACATTCCGACGACGAACCATGCGACGAGAAAACTCTCGTCTGCTTTTTCGTGGCTGATCGGACCTCTTCAATCCTCCTTTGACATGGTGCCGTCAGCCGCAAGTGTTCTCTGCTTGTTAGGTACTGTGACTATGAAGCCCAATAACTGGTTTATCCGTCTTGAAGAAGCTGCAGATGCGGCGGCAATCGACCAATTGCACTGCGATGCTTTTGGTCCTGGCAGATTTGCGAAGACGGCTTTTAAGGTCCGAGAAGGGTTTCCTGCCGTACCTGAACTTTCCTTTGTGGGACTTATGGGCGACGACTTTGGCGGCTCTGTTCGTTTGACACCAATCTGGATCGGTGAAACCAAAGGACTGCTCTTGGGGCCGCTGGCTGTGTCACCCAAGTTCAAGAACCGTGGGTTAGGCAAAGCTTTGTTGCGCACTTCTTTGGATGCAGCGGCAGCTCTTGGGGAAAAGGTTGTCTTGCTGGTTGGCGACGCGCCGTATTATGGCCCTGTCGGGTTCCAACAGGCGCCGTTTGGCCAAATCAAGTTGCCAGGTCCCGTCGATCCCTCGCGCCTGCTGGTTGCCTTGCTGAATGATGCAGAGGTACCAACGGGAAGCGTGAGTGGACGGTTGGACTAACCAAGCCACAGCTGCTTTCTGGAAAACCCCGTCATTTTCCTTCGCGATACCAGGTCATCGACAGAGCGAAAAACAGGATTGCCAGTCCCAACAGGCCGGAGAGCAAAGACACATGATCGATGCCCTTCAAAATGCTGGCGTTGCTGACCTTCAGCCCGATCCAGCCATCACCTGTAAAACGTGTCCCCTGACGCATTGGTAGAATGCGCGGAATGTTTGCCTCGGAGTTTGTACCGAGTAGTCGTTGCGTTGATCCACCAGTGAGCTCGGTCAGCTCCGACAGTTTGTCTGTTGTTGAAATCACATCGGTGAATTCCAGGGGATTCTGCGGACCAATATGGACCAATGTCGTACGCTCGCCCTCACGCACGGTGAACAGGCCCTGTTCGGTGTTCTGGACTGTGCCACGCCAAAGCCCAGGTTCTGCTTGGTTCATCTCAACTGTCGTCGTTGCGCCAGACGGTGTTGTCACAGTGACTTCACCAATCGTGTTTTGCAGAGATTGGCGTTCTACCTGAAGCTCTCGCCGGAGTGATGTCGCCCGTAGCGCCTCTTCTTCGAGGTCCGGCTCCTTCATGAGCCAATGCGCCAACCGCCGAAGCAGAGGGACGTGGGGGCCTCCGCCTTCAAAACCGCGCGCCCAGAGCCATACGTGATCTGACAAGAGCATCGCCACACGTCCTTCTCCCTCACGGTTCAGGACCAGCAAGGGGTTTTCCCCCGCGCCGTTCAACAATGTCTGGCCGGCATCGAGTTCGGTTTCAACAATGCGGAACCAGCGGCTCCAGCTAGGAGGAGACTGTTCGGCACCGGGAAGCCCGCGTGTGACCGGATGGCGTTCCCCCAGTGAGGCAAGTGTTGCGTAGAAGGGTTCTTCCAGCATCGCGCCTGTCGGTCGGGCGGGGAGTATTTGTGCGAGAGGTGTCTGATACAAAGTGCCTTCGCCCGCATAGTCAGGTCCACCTGCCAAGAGCACTGCGCCTCCAGACTGAACATATCGAGCGATGTTGTCGAAATACAGCATAGGCAGAACACCGCGTCGCACATAGCGGTCGAAGATGATCAGGTCGAATTCGTCAATCTTGACCGAAAACAACTCTCTGGTCGGGAACGCGATGAGAGATAGTTGGTTGATTGGCGTACCGTCCTGCTTTTCCGGAGGGCGCAGGATTGTGAAATGCACCAGATCAACTGAAGCATCGGATTTCAGCAGGTTACGCCATGTACGCTCACCAGCATGTGGTGACCCGGAGACCAGCAACACCCTAAGATTTTCTCGAATGCCGTCTATGGTTATGACAACCTTGTTGTTGATCTGCGTGAGTTCTCCGTCCAGATTTTCGGCTTCCAATTCAAATATATTATCGCCGCTGTGGGTGATGGGAAGGAAAACATCAACCTCTCGTCCTGTGGTGATCTCGCCTTCATGAACAAGAAGACCGTCTCGTCTGATGCTGAGCTTTATGCGGGACGCTGACAAGCTGTCGGCACCGTAGTCGACCACCTTGATACGGGCGACTTGCTCAGATCCGACCAGTCCGAATTTTGGTGCAGATTCAAGAACCAGGCGACGATCCTTTTCATCACTTCTTCCCGTGATTAGGCCATGGACAGGCGCTTCGAAGCCAAGTGTGTCGGCAGTGGCTGGGACGTCGTGGACCTGACCGTCAGAAATGATGATCGCCCCAGCCATCTGTTCCGGCGGAACGTCAGCAAGGCCGTTCGCAAGGTCCTTAAAGATCTCGGTGCCATTGCCGGAATTCACGGCTCCGCTGTCGATAACCCGGACGTCAAACTCTGGCATTGCGGCAAGGCGTGTTTCGAGACTTTCAAGGGTGGTGTCTGTCTGAGATTCCCGATCGGCAATGGTCTGGCTCTGGCTTCTGTCGGCCACCAACGCGACGACGCTTTTAAGAGGCTCTCGATCCTCACGGTGAATTGCCGGATTGACCAAGGCAAGCAGTAGCAGGGACAGGGCAAGGGCGCGCAAGGGCCACACACGAACCTTAGCAACTGCGCAGGTGACGATAAGGATGACAGTAAGGCCTGCAGCCAACGCAAGCACCCAGATCGGCACCAGTGGGTCGTAGGAAAGAGACCAGATCATCTGCAGCTCCTTCTATTGACCGAGCCGCTCAAGGAGCGCTGGAATGTGAACCTGATCCGCCTTGTAGTTGCCGGTGAGGGTATACATGACGATGTTTATTCCGGTGCGGATTGCATACTCACGCTGCACCGGATCGTCTGGAACTGTCGGATAAATGTATTCCCCCGACCCATCGATCGCCCAAGCAGACGCAAAGTCGTTTCCTGTGATCATGATCGGGGAGACTCCGTCTCCGGCGCGCACCGGTCGTCCACCTTCGCTTGCGGCTTCGTCCTGATTGGTAACCCACAGTGCGCTTCCCGCATAGCGGCCGGGAAAAATGTCCAGGATGTAGAATGCCTTTGTGAGAACGTGATCGAGCGGAACAGGCTGCAGAGGCGGGATATCGAGACCGGCGAGAATGTCCCGCAGCTTTTGGGCTTCAGGTGTGCGGCTGTTACCTGTCACCGAAGACGTCAAATTGTCTCGTGTGTCGAATAATATGCTACCGCCATTGCGCATGAAGGTGTCTATGTTGGCCAAGCCTTGTGCAGTTGGAATCGATGCGTCAGAGGTTATTGGCCAGTAAAGCAGTGCGTAAAAGGCAAGCTCGTCGTTCTCGATATCAACGGCTGCCGGGGAGCCTGGTTCCAGCGCTGTGCGCTCGGCGAGGAACTCGCTTAACCCAAACAGTCCAGCCTCGCTGACTGCATCGACTGATGTATCCCCAGTCGTGACATAGGCGAGCCTGGTGGAGAGCGCCGACTCTAGTGCTTTCAGATCTGCAGCAGTTGTCTGCGCGTCTACCTGTGTTGGGAGCACCAAACAGCCGCCGATCAACAGTGTGACCGCGATTGTGGTCGCCTTCGCCTTTCTTCCAATGGTTCTCAAACTGCCAAAGAGGAAGAGAAATGCTATTGTGTCCAAGACGAACAGAATAAACGCGAGACCGAAGAGGTATGTGCGTAAGTCTTGTTGGCGGTTATCCGGGTAGCTGATTTTGGAAACAGACGGTCCCATCTCGCTCAAGTCGAGTGGAAAGATCTGGTCTTCAGGTCTGAGCAGGTTTAATGCCTGAAAGCCATCTGATGTGCCATAGAGTCCGGGCGGCGTTTCCGGGCTGGCCGATGCATTCGCAAACTCCGAGGCAACAATCGGCGCCACATGGGCTGCTGCTCCGGCCATGCGTCCAGTGCCATCCAACAGGCTTAGCGGTGGCAATACGGTTTGGGTGTTCGTATCTGCGTTGGCTTCGTTTCCAGTTCGCTCACCGATAGGTTTGTTGGCGAGCGCTGTTATCTTGCGAAGCATTTCAACGAAGTTTCCGGACAACGGCAGGTTTGACCAAGACGTGTCTGCGGTCACATGGAAGAGCACCAATGTTCCTCGTCCGATGTCTCGCGCGGTCACGAGCGGCGTGCCGTCTTCGAGGGTTGCCCAGGTTTGATCAGGAAGGTCGGCCGTTGGCTCGGCCAGCACTTGTTTGCGGACAACGACCTCTGGTGGCGTAGGCAGCCCGTAGAAGGGAGAGTTTTTAGGGAAAGCCGCCAGTTGTTGAGGTTGCTTCCAGGAAAGGCTTCCGCCAAGCGTGCGGTCTCCGGCACGCAGTTCGACAGGCACCAGCAAGTCCGTACCACCAGCTGTTCGAGGGCCAGCGAAGCGTACCAGCGTGCCGCCGTCTTCCACCCAGCGAGCGAGATCGAGAACGGCAATTTCAGGGAGTCTTCCAACATCTGCGAGCATCAGAACGGATGGTCCCTGGTTCAGAATGTCGGGTATGGCTGTTGCAACATCGGCAACTTTGGAAATTCTCAAGTCGGCAAAGGGGCTGAGCGCCTTTTGAAGATAATACAGCGGAGACAGAAGCGGCTGCGCCAAATCATTGCCTTGGCCTGCAAGGAGGCCAACAACGCGGCGGCGCCAGCGCTCATCAAATAGTTGAACGGCTCCGGCGCTGCGTTCATTCAAGATTTCGACACGAGCAATGTCGTTCCGCAACTCACTGGGCAATTCGAAGCTGACGCTGGCTTCGCTTGCCCCTTGCTGGAATTCAGCGACTTGCTCGCCTAGCACGAGCCCCTTCATGTCGAGTGCGCGCACAATGGCTTTGTCACGAGGTTCATCTGGGTGGCGGATAACGCTCGCATCGAGCGATGTCGAGGTGTTGCGGAGGTCTTTCAGGCCGAGGGTCGTATGGGTGCCTTGGAACACACTGATCGGTACCTCGTCGCCAACAATAGCCTGCAGCTCAGTCTGGAAATGCGTTTGTTCGCTCGCCTGGGTCCCGTCCGAAAGCCAGAACACGGCTGAGGGTGTTTTATCCAGTGCGGCATTGCGCAGCATCGGTATTAATCTGCTGCGGTTCGCATTCCAGGCTCTCGGTTTTACTGCGCGCAAGTATTCGGCAGCCTCAACCGCATCGTTGGGAGCTGTTCTCTGGTTTGGCCCGTCCGCCAATGCGATCGTAACAACGGTCTGGTCAGCTGTAACCGCTTCCTCGAGTAAATCAGTTGCAGTTGCCATTTGCACTGGCCAAGCGTTCGCCGCACTCCAGCCATTGTCGATCAACAGCCAGATCGGTCCGTCCTGCGGCGTCAGGTTGATCTGGTTCGGTCTCCAGACGGGGCCAGCCAGAGCAAAAATGACAAGTGCTGCCAGCATCAATCGCAAGAGTGTCAACCACCAAGGACTGCTTTGCGGTGTCTCATCGCGGTTTTGAATTTCAAGCAACAGGCGCAGCGGCGGAAAGGTAACAGACTGCGGCTTTGGTGGTGTGAGGCGCAGCAGCCACCAAAGAGCAGGTAAAGCCAGCAATGCGGTAAGCAACCATGGAGAGGCAAAAGCTAAAGGCAAAAAGCTTGTCATCTTGGTAAGGCACCTTTGTTGTTGGTGCCTTCCGAGCTTGTCAAAAGGTTGTGCAAAGCGAGGAGCGGCTCAGTCGCGGAATGATCCGTGTGATGGAGAATGTAGCCCCATCCGGTGGTGCGGGTGAGATCGCGAATGGCGGCGCGATGTTGCGTGAATTTGGCCTGATAGGCCTCACGCCAATCCTGCGCTCTGCCAGCCGTCAGACGCTGACCGCTCTCATTGTCTTGAAATTCAATCCGCCCGCCGAATGGAAAGCTTTCTTCGGCAGGGTCGACAATTTGAACTACATAGCCTTTGGCCCCTGTTCCGGAGATGTGTTTCATGCACTTCGACAGATCTTCAATGGAATCCAGAAAATCGGACATCAGAACCACATGCGAGTTTCGTTGTATCATTGAGACATCGGGTAAGGGCTGGGTCAGCGATGAATGTTGCAGCGCGTTTGAAACCTGTTCGCCAGCACGACGATTGGATGTTGGTCTCAATAGGCCAGGGATTCCGATCCGCTCCCCCGTGGTTGCGAGCATCTCAGCAAGGCTGAGCTGGAGAACGATTGCACGGTCTCTCTTCGTGCAGGTCGCCAAGCCGGACTGGTAGTTCATCGACTGAGAGAGGTCGGACCAAAGCCAGACGGTTTGTGCTGCTTCCCACTCTCGTTCTCTCACGTAAAGATGTTCATCGCGTGCCGAGCGGCGCCAGTCGACACGTCGTGCCGGTTCACCCAGATTGAAGGGGCGGAATTGCCAAAAACTTTCACCGGGTCCGGGACGCCGGCGGCCATGCCAGCCTGCTATGACTGAACTGGCGATGTGCTGGGCTTCGACCAGCAAGGCTGGCAAGGTTTCGGCAAGTGAACGTGCTTCGCCAATGACATTCGACCATGCGGCCGGATCCCTTGATTGTTTGGCGCTGCGGCTTTGCGTCGAAGCCATCGTGATATCACGTCCCTTGGTTGGTTTTAGGCAACGGTTTCCTTTACCCGCCTGATGATGTCTGTCACTGAATGTCCGTCTGCGCGCGCTGCGAAAGTCAGTGCCATGCGGTGTTGCAAGACTGGTTCGGCGAGGGCGAGCACGTCATCGATGGATGGTGCCAGACGGCCGTCATAGAGTGCCCGGGCGCGTGCGGTCAGCATCAGGGCCTGGCTGGCGCGCGGACCAGGACCCCAGGCGATGTGCTTTTTAATCTCATCAGAAGAGGAGGCATCCGGGCGTGCTGCTCTGACCAGTTGCAGGATCGCATTGACAACGGATTCTCCGATTGGCATGCGGCGCACGAGCTGCTGGAATTCTACGAGCTCATCCGACGTCAGGGTCGCAGTTGGTTTGGTCTCTTCGACGCTCGTGGTTTCCAGCAAGATGCGACGCTCTGAATCGATGTCTGGATAATGGACATCGATCTGCATCAGAAAACGGTCCAGCTGTGCTTCTGGCAGGGGATAGGTGCCTTCTTGCTCCAGCGGGTTCTGTGTTGCCAGAACGTGAAACGGGTTTGGCAGGTCGTGACGCTGTCCGGCAATGGTGACATGCTTTTCCTGCATTGCCTGCAGAAGTGCTGATTGTGTTCGCGGACTTGCCCGGTTGATTTCATCGGCCATCAGAAGCTGGGAGAAGACGGGTCCTGGGATGAAACGAAATGCGCGTTGTCCATCTGCCGATTGCTCCATGACTTCCGCACCGAGAATGTCGGAGGGCATGAGGTCAGGTGTGAACTGAATTCGCCGTTCGTTTAAGCCAAGGACGGTGCCCAAGGTTTCGACCAGTTTTGTCTTTGCGAGACCCGGCAAGCCGACAAGCAAGCCGTGGCCACCCGAGAGAATGGTCACGATGGCCTGTTCAACAACCTGATCCTGACCGAAAATAATGCGTGAAACATTGGACTTTGCCGCAACGATGCGTTCCAGCGCGCGTTCTGCGGTTTCCGCGACCGCTTCCATGTCTGCTTCAAGAGCTTTGCCTTGGGGGGTGTTCATTGTGCTCATGGTTCCTTTCTGTTGTGGAACGTCGCATCAAACCAAAATTTTAGACTGGTCTAGTTCGTCTTAGAAAGTGGTTTCTGTTGCCGCATGTTTCACATAAGGTCCGCGTGAAATCAGTTGCATGGTCTGCTTTTTGATCTCCGAGGCCACATCCATCATAGCTTGATGGTTATTATGCGTCTCGTTTGTATCGGGCGTCCAGCATCACATATGTATAAAAGTGTTTGCAGTGGAATTGAGACAATCCCAATGACGAGTGGCTCCGACAGTCAAGCAATGCCCGCCAGCCTCGCCGCGCTTGTCCAGCGCGCCGGTACGTCTGGAAAAGGTATACCTCCCGTGGACAAATGGAATCCGCCATTCTGCGGGGACATTGATATGCGGATCGATCGGGACGGGAGGTGGTTTTACATCGGCAGTCCCATCGGTCGCGAAGCACTTGTTCGGCTTTTTGCCTCGGTTCTGCGCCGGGATGAGGACGGTCGACACTTTCTTGTGACCCCTGTGGAGAAGGTTGGAATCGTCGTTGAAGATGTCCCGTTTATTGCCGTTGAGCTGGATGCGCAGGGCAAGGGAGTCGATCAGCTTTTGACGGTTCGCACCAATGTTGGTGATGTTCTGGAAATTAACGCGGACCATCCCTTGGAGTTTCACAGTGATCCTTCCAATGGTGGTTTGTTGCCCTACATAACAGTAAGAGGGCGTCTGAAGGCGCGAATGTCCCGGCCTTTGTTGTATCAACTGGCTGAACTTTTTGTTGAGCGAGATTTCGAAGGTCGAACGCAGACCGGTGTCTGGAGCGGCGGTGCGTTCTTCGAAATTGATCCCTCGTTGTTGTAGTTTTGGGTTGTCGTTTTTGGGTGCTCCCGAACATTGGAGCTTGTTTGAGGAAATTGATGCCGTGATGCATTACCCGTCGGGAGATGGCTTTCTGGAGGATTTCCAGACCAGACTTTTGAAGGTGCCCCCTGCATCTTTTGACGTCGAGTGCGGTGATCACATTCTCAATCCTGGTGTTCCCCCATATGTTTTCTGGGAAGGAGAGCCGAGGCAGGCTGCGGTATTGGTTCCAATTGTCCAGGGTGCGGCTGAACCAGAGGTTATTCTGACACTCAGGACCACGCGTCTCTCCTCACACGGCGGCCAGATCGCTTTTCCGGGAGGCAAAGTTGATCCCGGAGATCCGGATCCGATGCATACTGCGATACGTGAGGCCGAGGAGGAAATTGGCCTGGCGCGCGAGTATGTGAGACCTCTCAGATCGATGGGACCTTATCTGACGGGATCGGGTTTTCGTGTTACACCTGTGGTGACGATCGTCGCGTCTGGATTCGAGCTGAAGGCAAATCCCGACGAGGTCGACGAAATTTTTTCGGTGCCATTGTCTTTCCTGATGGACCCTTTCAATCATCGGATTGGCAGTCGACCGTGGAACGGTAAGGAAAGGTTCTTCTACGAAATACCTTACGGTGAACGCTATATCTGGGGCGTAACTGCAGGGATCATTCGAGCAATCTACGAAACAATATATGGTGATTGATGTTACGAGTTGTTGTTGCGCATTTGTTGTTGTTCTGCGTTCCATTCCTCGCTTACGCGGGGTGGCTCTTTTTGCGCAATCGCGGCTTGGATAAAGCCACTTGGCGTGAAGCGCCCAACGCGTGGCTTGCCTTGATTGGCATGGCTTTGGTCATCGTCAGTGTGATCTGGTTTGCCAATATCAAAAAAATGCCGGAGGGCGGTGAATACCACCATTCCAGGATGGAAGATGGCGTTTTCATACCGGGCGGGTATGACTGAAATGACGTTTGAGTTGCCGTCTCACGACTGGCTTCTTGAGCCGTGTGTGCAGACTGTCATTGATGCTGTTGAGCGGGATGGTGACGAGGTGCGTATCGTCGGGGGGGCTGTTCGCAATACCATCCTGGGAGAGCCTATCGGCGATATCGACATGGCGACGACGGCTCTGCCACAAGACGTTATATCCAGGGGCAATGCTGCTGGGCTAAAGGTTATCCCGACAGGTATCGAGCATGGAACGGTTACTGTTCTTTGTGAAGGACGTCCGTTCGAACTCACCACGCTTCGAAGCGATACTCAGACAGATGGGCGCCACGCCGTTGTTGCCTTCGGCCGTGATTGGAGGGGCGACGCAGAACGCCGCGACTTTACGATGAATGCACTTTACCTTGATCGCTCAGGTAAACTCCATGATCCGCTCGGGGGTCTTGAGGACTGCCTGAATCGGCGTGTGAGGTTCATTGGCAATCCCGTTGATCGCATTCGCGAAGACTATCTACGTATCTTTCGGTTCTTTCGGTTCTTTGCAACCTATGGTGCTCACAACCCCGATGCGGTCGCCCTCGAAGCGATAAAAACCGAGGTAGGCGGTGTCGCACAGTTGTCCGCCGAACGGATCAACAAGGAACTACTCGCAACTTTGATAGCTCCAAATTCGGTTCGTGCAGTCGAGGATCTGGTGGCTTGTAAAGCACTTCAAGCGGTTGTTCCCAACGCAGTACATGTCGATGCTTTCCGTTGGTTCTGTGAGCTTGGAACCCATGTGCCAGAGGTCCGTGACCCGGCACTTGCCTTAGGCGTCCTTGGTGTTCGTTCTCGTGCAGATGCCAAGGTGATGACAAGCGAGCTGCGGTTGTCGAACGCCATGGCAAGATTATTGGAGACGAGTTTGTCGGTGCGGGAATTTATCGGCGAGACTTTTTGGTCAGAAGCGACCGAGTACTGGCAGAGTTTGCTTTTTTACTACGGCCGCGAGGGCGCACTAAAAGGTTACGCGTTTGCTTCAGCCCAGGCAGATGAACCTCTGGCGATCTCGCAGGTTGTTGATGGCCTGGGGCGACTGCAGGAGCTCGAGATTCCAGTCTTCCCGGTCGGGGGAAGAGACCTTATTGCACATGGAGTTATGCCCGGGGTGGAACTCGGAGAGATGCTTGATGCCTTGAAAAAATACTGGGTTCAAACCGCTTTTTCAAAGCAAAAAGAAGACCTTCTTTCCAAGTTCTTAAATAGACTTGAAGATTAAAATCTTAAATGTATTCTATCAATTTAAAATTAACGGTAAAAAGACACTGGTTGTTTACGAGATTTAGGTAGTACCACACTAGAGGAGGTGTGGTTCGTTTCATGAACAAGATTTTGGTGATTGTTGGTTCACTTGAAAGCGCACCGAGCGTTTATGAGAAGATGTCTCATCTGCTTTCGGTGAGCATCGTTGAGCCATCTGTTGTGCTGGAAACCGGATTGACTGGATATGGTCTTGTTCTGCTGAACATTTCTGATCTGTCAGGCGATCAGATCCAGAGCCTCAAGCCTCTGCTTCGGTCTTTGCGTAACACGGTTGTTATCTGCGGCGTCGAATCTGGTTCTGCCAAGCAATCGGTTCAAGCACAGGCACTTCGCGCAAAGGAACTGGTCTATATTGATCGGTCCCTGGAAGAGATCGTAGATGCTGTGCGCCGATACACTGGGGACTATTCGGTTCCCGATCTTCCAGAAGACGTGCCCGATGCGACCCGAGGGGCCGCATTGCTTGCGTGTCAGGTGATGGACGAACTCGCCTTTTCTGTGGTTCTCGATAAACCAATGCCGATCAAGAGATCCCTGGAGTCTGTCGCGGCCATTTCCACCGCGCTTCAAACTGATGGGTTGGATGCGTGGGTCTCTGCGGTTGAGAACCATCACAGCTATACATTTTATCATTCACTACTGGTCGCAGGCCTGGTCGTTGCATTTGGAAGC
This sequence comes from Paracoccaceae bacterium, assembly GCA_013373445.1. Classification (GTDB taxonomy): domain Bacteria; phylum Pseudomonadota; class Alphaproteobacteria; order Rhizobiales; family Stappiaceae; genus Roseibium. Next base: position 27,045 of record JABXHV010000141.1, read on the forward strand.
GAGCGTGGCATGAACCAAACCTCCTTGAGCCTTTTGGGCCTTGGCGGGTTGATACATGATCTTGGTAAGCTTCATCTTCCGCTTTCCATTTTGGACAAGCCAGGCCGTCTCGACGAAGCAGAATTTGAGCTGGTGCGTCAGCATCCGCTATTTTCCAAGCAGATTCTGGATGAACATTCGGAGGTGCCAAAGCAAGTGGTCGAAATGGCGGTTCTTCACCATGAGTATCTCGATGGCACCGGCTATCCGTTTGGCTATGTTAAGGATCAGCTCAGTGAAATGGTCCGTATGATGACAATCTGCGATATCTTCGCGGCGTTATCAGAGCGCCGAAGCTATAAAGAGGCATATGGACCGAGGCAGTCCTATGCCATTCTTTTTGAAATGGGTGAGAAGATTGATCAAAAGCTTCTGAAAGACTTCAGGAAGGTTATTTTTTCTCCCGACACGAGCGTAGCGCGGCGACGCGCTTAGAAGCTTGGCCCAAATTTCTGGGATGAGGTCATGAAAGGCTGGCTTAAGGCCATTTCACGACCGGAGGCATGGACGACAGGATTGATGCAACGTTGCCTCCTGTTTTCAGCCCGAAGATCGTGCCTCGGTCATGCAGAAGGTTGAACTCGACATATCTGCCTCTGCGGACCAGCTGCTCATCGCGCTCTTCCTGCGTCCATGACTTCAGGTAATTGGCGCGAACGAGCTCCGGATATGTGCTCAGGAATGCACGTCCAACGTCTTTGGTGAATTCAAGATCTGCTGCCCAATCACCACTATTGTGGTGATCGTAGAATATGCCTCCGATGCCTCGCGGTTCATTGCGATGAGGCAGGAAAAAATATTCGTCACACCATTTTTTGTATATGTCGTAGTTGACCGTCTTGTGTCGGTCGCAGGCCGATTTCATCGCTCCATGGAATGCGATTGAATCCGGGTCGTCTTGTGTGCGTCTGGCATCGAGAACAGGCGTCAGGTCTGCACCACCGCCAAACCATTGCTTGGTGGTGACAACCATTCGCGTGTTCATGTGAACTGCCGGAACATGCGGATTGTGCAGATGGGCAATAAGCGAAATACCTGACGCCCAAAACCTTGGATCTTCTGCCGCTCCGGGAATTTGGCTGCGGAACTCGGGAGAGAATTCTCCGAAGACAGTTGAGCAGTGTACGCCAACTTTTTCAAAGACACGACCGGACATCAGTGACATGACACCGCCACCGCCTTTGGCGCCGGTGCTGTCCGTTCGGTCCCATGGCGTGCGTTCAAATCGTCCGGCGGGCCGGTCAGTCAAGGGGCCTCCTTTTGCGGCAACATCGTCTTCCAGTGCCTCAAAGCTTGCGCAAATTTGATCGCGCAGCGTTTGAAACCATGCTTCGGCGGTCTGTTTCTTGTCCTCGATTCCTTCGGGAATCGGACCACCTTCATAACGTGTCGTCGGAACGCTCATTGTGTCTCGCATGCTCGAATTGGGATTGGCGCATCATTGGCGATGAAATTTAATGCGATGATCTCTAGAAAGCCATAGGTGGTCCGCACAGCCACCGTTCGGATTTTTCGCCTTATCCGTTGAGGCGCGGCGAAAAACCATTCGTCTGGCGGAGGGCCTCGCCAAGGACCATTCCGGCTGAGATCGCGACATTCAATGATCTCACACCTTCAACCATCGGTATGGTCACTCTTTCATCGGCTTTGTCATGAACGGACTGCGGCGCGCCAACGGATTCGCGGCCAAGGATGAGTAGGTCATTGGGTAAATACGTAACATTCGTGTAGGGTTTTGCCGACTTGGTTGTGAGCAGGATTAACCGCCTTTGTTCGCTCTCGCGCCAGTCTTCAAAGGCTTCAAAGGTAACGTGCTTTTGCAGGGCTGCGCGTTCCAGATAGTCCATACCCGCCCGTTTGAGCGCGCTGTCGGACAAGGGGAAGCCGGCGGGCTCGATCAAATGCACGGTAATTCCCATGCAGGCTGCCATGCGTAGAATGGTCCCGGTGTTCTGGGGAATGTCAGGTTGATAGAGTACTAGGTCTGGCATGTCGTGTCCTGAAGCTGCCGTCGACAACCGACTATCTGAGTTCGGCGGATTTTAATCTCACGTCTGGTGACCTAAGTTACCACCAACGTCAATCCTTCCCCCAATCATCACAAGCATTTGGGTTCGCTTTGATATCATTCTTTCGCCTTTTCGAATCCTGGGTCTCTCCTTTTCGCAATCCGCCGGACCTGCCGGTCGCAAAAAACGGGTTCGAGCTTCTATTCTTTTTTGTGAAACAGGTTAAGTGGCCGTTTTTGGTGGTCCTGATTCTTGGGTGCTGCACTGCTTTGATCGAGGTTTCGATTTTCTCCTTTGTGGGAGAAATCGTGGACTTGCTAAGCGAAGGCGCGCGAAGCAGTTTCCTGACGACGCATTTCTATACCTTGTCCGGGATGGGGCTGGTTCTGGTGTTGCTACGTCCTCTGGTCGCTTTCTTGAGTGCACTGATTGAAGAGCAAGTCATTGTGCCAGGGTTTTATAATCTGGTGCGTTGGCAGTCCCATCAGGAGTTGATGAAACAGAGCCTTGGTTTTTTCCAAGATGATTTTTCGGGCCGGTTGTCCGCCAAGGTCTGGCAATCCGGGCAGGCCGCCGGGGACTTCCTTGTCACCTTGTTGCAGACAACCTGGTACATCACTGTTTATGCGCTCGCGACGCTTCTTTTGATTGGTCACATGGATTGGCGTCTTGGCGCCCTTGTGTGTGTCTGGCTCGGGTTGTTCTCAGTGCTTTCCTATTTTTTTGTGCCACGCGTGCGGGCAGCGGCAAAACGGGTTGCCAATGGAGCCTCCGGCGTTTCGGGTCATCTGGTAGACACTTATACCAATATCCAAACCGTAAAATTGTTTGGCTCCACGTCAGATGAGAATCGGAGTCTTCGTTCTGCTTTTGACCGTTATCTGGAGCGGTTGACGAGCTTTACCCGTCTACTGACCAGCGTTCGCACACTTATGGCGATGATGGGCGGTACAATGATGGGCGCGATCGCCTTTCTGGCCTTGTGGTTGTGGCAAGGTGGGCAGATCACGACAGGTGAAGTGGCTTTTGCATTGTCGCTGATCTTAAGGCTGAATCTTCTCCTGGGGCGACTGATGTCCCAGCTCAACAACCTGTTCCGTTCGTTCGGGTCATTCCAAGACAGTATGGAAACAGTGATTAAACCTGTTGCGGTTACCGACATTGAGAATGCGCAGGAGCTTGGCCGGGTATCAGGCCGGATCGTTTTCCGAAATGTTAGTTTTCATTATGGAAAGGCCAATGGCATCATTGAGGACTTCAGCCTCGATGTGAAAGCAGGAGAGCGGATCGGACTTGTCGGGCCCTCCGGGGCCGGCAAGAGCACCTTGGTCAATCTTTTGTTGCGGTTTTACGATGTCGAGGCTGGCGAGGTTCTCATCGATGACCGAGATGTCCGATCTGTGACACAACAATCATTACGCAATGCCGTCGGGTTGGTGACACAAGACACGTCTCTGATGCATCGTTCCGTTGGCGATAACATCTTGTATGGACGCCCGGATGCCTCTCACGATCAACTTATTGCAGCTCTCAAAAAGGCTCAGGCGCTTTCGTTTGTTGAAGGCCTTGTAGACAAGGCTGGTCGGCGTGGACTCGAGGCGCACGTGGGTGAGCGCGGTGTCAAATTGTCTGGCGGTCAACGTCAACGGCTTGCGATTGCCCGTGTCTTGCTGAAAGACGCTCCAATCCTCGTTCTAGATGAAGCCACTTCAGCGCTCGACAGCGAAATTGAGGCTGCAATCCAGGAAAACCTAGCAGCTTTGATGCAAGACAAGACTGTGCTTGCAATTGCCCATCGACTGTCAACGATCGCACATATGGATCGGCTTGTTGTTCTTGATCAAGGCCGTATTGTGCAACAGGGAACGCATAGTGACCTTCTGAAACAGCCCGAGGGGCTCTATGCCCGTTTGTGGCGCCGGCAGTCTGATGGGTTTCTTGATTTTTCTAGCGGAGCAAAGTCCAGTTAGCTTCAGCGATACTTACGCTACGGCATTTATTTTACTCACTAAGTATCGATAATATTACGAAAATTTTACGTCCTGAGACTTATGATGCGTCAGATATTTTTGGTTTCGACGCACGGAAGTTGAAGTTAAATGACAATCTCCATTCAGGGTCGCTTTGTGACCATGGTTCTTACTGCAGCTCTCATCATGCTCGGAGGGACCGGATACGCCTTTTACACGTTCCGATCTGCCTTGGTGTTGCAGTTGGGAAATCCAGAGGGTGCACAAGCCTTTCTGACGAATATTTCTTCCAGCATCGATCAGCTTATTCTTGATCAGATGGTGACGATTGCGTTGGTCTGTACGCCTGTCGGTGTCGCGTTTCTCGGGCTTGCGGTTTATCTGGCGCTCGGACTGGCGAAACCACTCAAGCGCCTTCAAGGTGGTCTGGATGAATTGTCTTCCGGGAATCTCGATGTCGATATTCAGGGCGGTGAGCGAGGCGATGAGATTGGAACAATCGCAAGATCCGTTATCGGATTTCGGTCGAAGCTAGCAGAGCGTGCCCGCGAAGAAGCTGAAGCTATTGCAGCTCGGCAGGCTGAGGCGGATGCGGACCGCAAAGAGTTGATGCAAACGGTTGCTGACGACTTTGAGCGCACCGTTATAGCCGTTGTTGAGGCATTGTCCGATGCCACAAATACGGTGGATGTTAACTCGTCGGAATTGCTCTCGGCAGTCGGTTCATCGCTTAGAGCCGTCGAAGAAGTTGAAGGCGCCGGCAAGGATGCGCGTCAGTCCGTCGACGAGGTGTCGAACTCCGCAGAGCTGCTTGCAGCATCGATTGAGACGATTGGCCGAGATGTTGAGGAAGCGACCGAGATCGCCAGCAGCGCGGTAAGTGAAGCACGCAAGACTGACGAAATCGTTGGCCGATTGGGCGATACCGGTCGTGCGATTGGTGAAATCGTTGAGTTGATCAGCCAGATTGCGAGCCAGACCAATTTGCTTGCGTTGAACGCGACCATTGAGGCTGCGCGTGCAGGGGAGGCTGGAGCGGGGTTTGCTGTTGTGGCCAACGAAGTGAAAACCCTTGCTGAACAAACCGCACGTGCCACGGATGATATTTCCGCTCAGGTTTCGTCTGTGCAAGAGGTTGCCTCGCAGGCGGATACGGCCATCCGATCCATTACTGCGACGATTGAAAAAATGAGTGACATTTCCAGCACTGTGCGCAGCGCGGTTGAAGAGCAATCAGTTGCGACCCATAAGATCAGCGCGAACGCGCGCATTGCAAACACCAGTTCTGAACGTGTGAACAGCAATATGCAGGATCTGTCACTGGCGATGGGTGCAAGCCGAACTGCGAGCCATGAAATGGAATCCGCTTCGGGAAAACTTGCGACACTTTCCTCTGATTTGCAGACGCAGGTGCGTCAGTTCCTGAGCAGTATCCGCGCGGCCTGATTGGTCAGATTTTCAGTGTGACCCAGATGCAACGTCTGTGAACTGGTCGCCCGCTGGGCGACGGCTTTGGCTTGTCTTGATCATCGGAATATGGTCCGGTCTGTTTCGCCGTTAAAAGAAGAGTTTTTAAGAACAAAACGGCTCTGTTTATTCGTCATGCAAGTGTCATTGACCCGGACCGGTCCAGCGTTGGTTCCGGCTTTGTCTGCTTGTGACTCGCCAAGAAGAAGCCCGTCATGTTTGAGCGTTTTGAAAAACTGATAGATCCGTTTGCGGAAGACACGCTCGAGGTGCCGCCCACCGGGTTTCTGGCGTTTTGTTGGCATTTCACCAAACCCGTCTGGCCTATCCTGCTGACAATTTCCTTTTTCGGGGCTTTGATTGCAGCAGCCGAAGTCTACACGATCAGCTTTCTGGGTGACCTGGTCAACTGGCTCGAGAACACCGACAAACAGACCTTCTTTTCAGATAACTGGTTGGTCCTGTTAGGCATGTCGATGTTTGTGCTGTTCGCGCGACCTCTTTTGGAGGTCGTCTGGGAGTTGCTGTTTCACCAGGGCATCATGGCAAACCTGCCAATGTCCATTCGCTGGCGGGTTCACCGTTATCTGTTGCGGCAGAGTATTTCCTTTTATCAAGATGATTTTGCTGGCCGGATTGCCAA